>JANMDR010000167.1:0-16428 GCA_031376425.1 Betaproteobacteria bacterium | reverse complement strand
AGAAAATAACGACTAACAAGCGCAAAGGCGCGTGATTTAACTGCGAAAAGTACATTGATTTCGCTCAATCAACTTAGAAATTCTTCAACGCTGCGCTAGCGCTCAAATTCATCGGGTTTTATGTGGTTGTGCAGAGGTCTTCTAAATGGAAGTCCGAGAAGCGCTTGGGCTTGACCAAGGGACAAGTGACTCAAGCCAATGAATGATGCTTTTGGGTCTGCACAGAAAACCTGCGAACGCGCGGAAGGCTGTGCGGTAGCAGATGAGTCGATGATCAACGTCTTGTTACGCGGATGCCCGTGATCAAACATCCAAGTTACAAATATGATTGCGCTTGTTCAAACAATCAATGGTCTCAATTCGCTACGCCTGGTCAGTGCTGCAAAACTTGAACGCGGTCTCTCACCCATTGTTTGAGTGCCGTGCCGAATGGGACTGCCCCCCAAAACCAATCTGCATCGACCCAATCGCACTCATTACAATCCGCACTAACTTCCCAAGGCCGCGCACACGCCAGACCAGCGGTTGCGGGCTTTCGATACGTTCGCCAATCATCACGATACTTACAGTAATCATAGCCAGCAGGTGTCCGTCAATGAGCATCATAGGCAAGAGCATTAATGCCCAGCAGGAGCCTACGCACCAGAGCCCGTGCGTGATCCCGAACTTCAACGCACTGAGATCCGCCGCGCGGCCGAAAGCGGCTAGCTCTGCATGGTTGTGGTTGCGATTCAGGCAGAGTTGCTTAACCGGCGAGCATTGCCAAACGAAAGCTACAACCCCCACGAAAACCGCTGGCCAGTACGAGCCGGGAAATAGTGCGTTTACGCCGAGCTGTGCAGCCAACATGGATACGCCTACGAGCATCCAAACCATGCTGTATCCGGCCATGAATAAGCTCAAAGAGCGAAAGCGCCGATGCTTAAAGCTGCGTTCGTAAACGTGGAATATCGGCGCTGTTAACGTTGGCAGCATCATCGCTGCCATCATCAGCAGCCAACCCAGCACGAGCGACGAAATCGACGTGAACGCGAGTAGCGTGTCGACAGCGAGCAACAATGAGCCGTTGCGAGCTGCCGAGCAAATTGAATTGATGGTCTCGATACCATGGGTGCTGTGGTTGATCAGCAGGACGACCCAAGCGATCACGGTTAACACGACAATTACTTTCGTAACCCGATCGCGTGATCGGGCTTGTTCGGTCATCGGTGGCTCTCGCGATAAATGCTCACCCGTCCAATGCTGAGCGGTGCGTCCGATTGCACTGCGTGACTCGGCAAGATTTTTACGTCTAGCGAATCGTCGGCTAGCGCGCCTTCAACATGCAGCGTATCGATGATGTCCGTGATGTCCAATTCAAAGGTGAGCCCAGAGCCGCCGTGTTCGGCATCTTTGACAGTGGCGCGACTCAGCCCGAAAAGCGCGACGGTTCCGGCTGCATGGCCATTGACGGATACACCCAAACTCTGTGCGTCTCGCGTACCCCGGACGTTCTCAAGTTTCAGATAGGCACGATCCGGCGGCGCGGCCACGGAGGCGGATTTGAGACTTGCCGACAGCGCCCGGCTCCTGCCAACGTCAAGCTTCACTTGCGCGCGTGCGCCTGAGCTTTCAACCTGTAGCGCGCCGTCATGCGCACCCATGAGTTCCGAGTCTGTTGCGGTATCCATAGCTACTCCTTGTGTGCTGACGGCTTGTGAATCGGAGGTCGGTGCAATCGCCCGTGTGCCAGCGACACCTAACGTCCGCAGCCTTGCTGCAAGCACGTCTCGGATAACTGGTGGTTTAGTAGCGGCAGTTAGATCATCGTAGGTGTAGTTTAGTTGGCTCAAACTATTGACAGCGGCAGGTGTATAGACCCAAGGTACACCGCCCGGCATCGGCACGACAAACTGCCTTCCACCAGTTCCCGCTGGACCCTTTAACCAGTTCGGAAGCACTGGATTAGGCTTGTTGCTGCCATTCCAATGCGCCCACATACGATCAATGTTTGCGTGGTGCAAATAAAAAATCGGGTCAAGTGCTGCGGTGCCTGGATCACTCATTAACCCATAAAGCGAACCGCTGGGTGCATTGCCACCGACGTCAACATGCACTTGATTGTGCGGGTTGCTTTCAAGGTTGCCGCTCGACCCGCCGCCATGCGAAAAACCAGTTTGTGGTCCACCAAATCCGGGCCGAGGTGTCTGCGCATTGCTGCCGGTATAGAGGTTATTGGACATGCAGTTTTGTGAGACTGGCGGGATTGGAATGAAGATATCCCCATTGCTCTTTGGTCCGTAACGTGCGGTAACCAAAAGCGGATTCGGTGTGACACCATCAGGGAGCATCTTCTGCGTGAACGCAGGTGGAATCTTGTACTGTGCAGCCGGTCCAAAATAGTTCCAGTAGGGCAAGGCCCACGTTGATGGACCGCCGAGGGCCACCACGGCTTGCCTGATCTGCGCTTCGAGCGCGATCAAATATCCGCGATGCCAAGGCGGGAAGTACCAACTCTGGTGTTGACACTGATCCCAGAACTGGGCGATGTCGCCGCTAGAAGGCAGTGGCGTGGTTGGCACACGCGGTGAAGGCGGGATGGCCTGCCAGCCGGGAAATCCAGGTTGCGCATTTGGCGTGCCCGGCAAGTACTCTGCATGGATTGCTGCAAAGAACCACCAACTATTGCGGTCGTTCAGTGCGCGAGACATCATCGCATTAACCCCTTTGGCGTACCAAAGCAGATCAGGGTTACTGAACGTGCCGCCGTTGTTCCAAGCGTTTTTACGGGTAAAGGTGCTCATGTTGTCTCCTTAAATGGTTTGAGTAAAAAATTTCCTACATAAACTGGAAGTAATGGTCTGTAGCACATGGACAGCGAAGTAAAACTGAAACCTGATCTCACATCAACTGCTCAGAACATGCTACGTCATCGCTCATCCTGTTATGGTCTCGCCAGTAACACGGCAGTTAGTGCGCTCAGCCGACCATAGCCATATTTCTGACTGTGCCCGGCAGCGTCGTAGTTGCCATTCGGTAAATCGATCTTGTCGCACGCTAGCCGAAAGTGGGGGGCTCGTTTTTCCAAATAGCAGCAAAACAATCGACCCTCACCTACTTGATTTCCGTTGCCTTGTGTTAATGAACTAGCGGCGAGATTTAAGCAAGTATTCGCCTTTCTATGCACTTTGTAACCTACCTGAGCATGTGAGAAATTATCTGTTCCACGCATTGCAGATTGCCTGAGAGGCATTATGTTTATGGCACACCTATATGATTCGAAAGCCTTGGTGTGCTTGTGCAGATCGTTGCATAGTGGTGACGGAAGGGAATTGAAACTTGCAATTTGGCGTATGCATTCAAATGGACTTCTCTCTGGGGAGCTATTATTTTTCGCCAGTAAAACGTTCATCGACTCCGCCCTCCCAGAATGTGATTACGTAAAAACGTCGCACAAGTTCTTATTTGGTAAAACTGAATAATACTGCTCTTACTTACACGTTTGCATACGTGTGGAACTATTCGAATTTAATTCTAGCGCACATGATTTTTTGCTAGATAATATTTTACAGATGACATCCTGCGCTATATTTTTAGCTTTGTCACGTATTTTTTGCATGCAATTAACTTACTTTGTCACATTTCTTTCTTTTATCTCTGGATCAGTCCATTAGTCTTTTGCAGATGACTCGATGGTGGACTACGGCGCCTTCAAGTCGGAAGTTGGGCGCGGACTGTGGCGCAAGCATATTGCATCGGAAGCATCCCTGCAACTACGCCTTGGGCAAACGTAGGTTGCTTTGCGCCGTATAACGTTTGAGTTAAGCGGCTTGCCGAAGGCAAGTCTGCTCGAAGGAAGGATTAGGCGTTGCGTGTGACGACCCCTAGACGGGAAGGGTTAGGTGCCCGCTTGCAACTCATTTCGCCCGCGGTCCTTTGCGAACGGTGATAACTTGTTCGGCGTAGAAGTATTCGAGGTTTGCGTGCTCGCTCGCCAAATACTGCGGGTAGAGCGCGCACGTCTTGCGAAACTGTTCACTTCCATCGCTGCTGAGTTGCTCTCGAAGTACGTCCTTGTACCGATCAAACATACCAGACGTCTTTGCAAGAAAGTCACTGTACTTCACTGCGTCGCCTTTTGACTCTCGCCATGCCATAGCGGTCCAATTTTTCTCGATCTCTTGAAGGAAGACCAAGTACTTGCTCCGCCAGACGATGTAGGCCTTCTCGTTCTGCTGATAAAATACAGGAAAGGCGTCAGCGCAGATGTCGCGGTATTGCTTGATGCTCTGGCCTCCTCCATAGACTTGTCCGAGATCCATGAAGTAGTCACCGCTTGAGTCAGTTGATTGCTCTGCGCTTGCCGATGTGGAGATCGCAAGAGCAAGTGCCATGAGTGTAAGTCGCATGTCGTTCCTTGGGGCGTCTAACGTACGGTATACCGCAAAACTCGCAAAACAAAATCGTCATTGCGGGACACGTTCATTTAATAAAATCTTGATAAGTATTGCAGATATTTGCTGCCAGCATAGCTACTGTACAAATGCACGGTTATCATAGATGCCATGAAACTACGCAACCCGATTTTGCTATACGTTCGCTTAAATTACTAAGTTCCATAACGGATTCAATTCTCTGCTTACATTATAGCCTGAGCACCAAAAAAGTCTACCAGTATTGGGTCCGATTCTTTATTCGCTCGCTTGGGCTGCGGCATCCACGCGAAATGGGCGTGCGCGAGTTGGGGGGGGCGTTTTTGACCGTCCAGTTGACTGCCGAACTAGCCAGAGTCTCAAAATGCAATCGGTTTGTTTAGGCGAATCGAACATTCAACCAAATTTCTCATATTGATCTCGAAGTCCCGCAAGTACTTTTCCTCATCACTATCCGCGAGATTAACCAATGCTATTTGATCAACTTCGCGCTTCAATAGCCGCACCTGCTCGGCCGTAAGATAATCACCCGTATGTGTTCCGCTGTAAATGACGTTTTTAAGCATTATTGGAAATGGCAGACCGCTCGTTTCCAAGGCTGATCGCAAGGTTGAAACACCTCCAATGTTCCCGATTCGATGGTGCGTAAATATCCCATCTTCATGTTCACAAGCATCAGTTTGATTCCACCTGTCAAACGCGCCTAGTACTTCGGGGTCTTCAGAACGAGAATTTCGTGAGCCGTTTTGCTCAACAAATACACCCCATTCTTCGCGTGGCGCGGAGCGCAGCAGGCCTTGCTCAATACAATTGCAACAAACGTGTGCGTCAAGACCCATGTGAGATGGCTAACGATCGCGTTGAGCGGTGGGCGACGGCAGGACGCTAGGCCAGGGCTGGTGAAAATGTACCGCGTACCACCAGCCCAGGCCTAGTAGCCTGCCGTTGGCGCTCCTCTTGAGCGAGGGGTTAGGCAGCACCGGGCGCATGCCGCAAGACTTATGGCTGATAGGGATCTTTCACTTCGCCCCAGCCCCACTTTGGCATCGGTGCGTCCGCGTGTACATCAACTCCGGGTTGAGAGTTGATGACGGCCAGCCGAGAACCCCACTCTAAATAGCCGATTAAAGCAGACCGGAATTCAGGATCATCCGGCATTTGAAGCTCATCTGCGGTATCAAGAAGCAGATTCATCCACTCTCGTCTTTGATCTTGACTCAGATGACGGTTCAGGTGTTGCCGAATCATGTGAGCGTGACCGCCGTGTTCTTGTGTGTAGACGGTAGGTCCACCCAGAACTTCGGCAAGAAATGCAGCGACGTGCTTCGCGTGGCCCGAATTCATGTGGGCAAAGATAGGCTGAAGCGTTGGATTGCTCGGTACGCGTTCGTAGAAGCGCGTCGTGAGGCGTTCTAAAGCGTCAATACCGCCGAGCCAAGCGTACAGAGAGGGGATCGTTGTAGGCATATGAATGTAGTGGATGTATACCGCAAAACTTGCAAAATTAAATCGACGTTGCAGGATAAATTCATTTAATAAAGCTTTGATAAGTATTGCAGATATTGGCTCACAGCATAGATGCCACAGGAGTATACCGTCAAAATAGACTCTAGGAAACTACGCAAGTTCGAGAGCGAATTCGCTTCCTACAGTATAGCCTGAGCACCGAGAAAGTCTACCCGTACCCGGCGCGATTTTTATTCGGTGGTATGGGCTGCGGCATCCACGCGAAATGGGTGTGCGTGAGTTTTTTTGGGGGGGCGTTTTTGACGATGTTGGCTACTGAGCGCAAAGGCTACGGCCTCCAAGCACAATCAAGCGCTAAGCACTTGTTGTTTTCTTACCGAGAGGGGTTCGATATTGATTTGCCTTGGTCGGCGAATATTAATCGGCCTACCTGCCCAAAGCGTATTGCCTCCGTGCTGGACGAAGACGAAGTCGGGGGGGTGCTGGCACAGATGGACGGAGTTACCGCGCTAGTCCAAAAGCAAGTGATTTAAAAATGTCCGCTCGCGATACCGCTTTTGCGGCGCGAACGCAACGGAAAAAGTACCCAAAATGACTTAGAATGAAAAACACGAGGTGTAGCGCTGATAACCTACTTCAACACCTGCAAAATATTATTAAAATCATCGGTCCAAAGCCGCCACTCAGGTTGAGGCGGAATTTCTGCGCTGGCTTCGCTGATCTCAGGGAGTTTAAGTTTCTCGGCGTTTTTACATAGCAAAACCCAGTCACTAGAGGTGCTGCCGTCATCATAGCGATCGCGTACCCAGCTCACCTGCAAATTGTGTTTTTGGGCAATTTGTTGCACCACGGGTTTTAAATCCAAAAAACGATTGGACACATGAAAAGCAATGATGCCGTTTGCTTTCATGTGGCGCAAATAGATGCCCACGGCTTCATCGGTAATTAAATGCACGGGGATTGAATCGCTGGAAAACGCGTCGATAGCAAGTACATCAAAATTTTGTGGTGCTTCGCGTTCCAACGTTAAGCGGGCATCGCCAAGCACAGTCGATATTTTTGCGCCGCTATTTTCAGCGCGGCTCAGATAGCTAAAGTCGCGATTGGCGATGTTAACTACTTCTTGGTTAATGTCATAGAAGCGAACCGCATCGCCTTTATTCGCATAGGCCGCGATGGTGCCGGTACCAAGCCCAATCACACCAACGTTAACCGTGGTTTCTAATTTTTGCTGTAACAATATCGCGCGGCCAATGCCCGACTTGGTTTTGTAATAGGTGGTGGCGATGCGATCATTTGGCGTATCAGTAAACTGCGTGCCATGAAGGATGGAGCCATGAATCAAGGAGCGCTGTTTTAAGTCGTTAGAAACAGATTCCTTCACGCGCATACTGCCGTAAAAATTGCGTTTCATCACCACCACATTTTCAAAATAGCCGTGTATCGCGGTGGCAGCCGCACCCGCAGCAAACAGGGTAATGATACCCCCCAGAATTGCCGCACTCAACTGTGGCCATGCCAAAGGCAATCTGTTTGGGGGAGCTAGCGGAGCTTGCTCGCTTTGATGCAAGACAGTCGCTTTTCTTGCCGTAAAGTAATCCCTTATTAGTAATGTCGTCACCGCAAGGCTCAGCAATACCAGCGCCGCTTCAAGTTCAAAATAGGCCGATAACACCAGCGGCGCAACAATGCTCACCAAGAATGCGCCCAGCGCCCCGCCAACCGACACCATTAAATAAAAGCGGGTGAGGTGCGTAGCGGGTGGCTTCAAGCGCACCAATTCACCGTGTAACACCATGCAGGCAAAAAATAGTCCCGCGCAAAAAACGCCAATCTGCCAATAAAGTAAAAAGTGCAACTCACGGTCAGCTAAAAAACAACCCATAGCCACAATGGCAGCACCCAATAGCGCTAAAAATAACGGCCGCACATACCAACCCTTACCGTCAAAACACAATATAAATGTGAGCAAATATAGCGCTAATGGCAGCACCCACAATAGCGGAATAGATGAAATATTTTGCGTTAAATGATTAGAAATCGTCAGCAGCAAGATTGTGCCTAATGCAGATAGCGCGACCCATGTGAGTTGTTCGCCAAGCGTTAAACTAGACCATATAGTGCCTGACGAAGCGCTATTATCAGTTGTGTCTAAGGCATGATAGGGCGCGGATTTTAATCCTTGCCACGCACATATGCCTACTAAAATCGCAAACAAGCCAAACCCGCCTGACCACGCCCATGCCTGCAACCGTGTGCTAAACCAAGGCTCAATTAAGAAGGGATAGCCCAATAGCGCAAGCATCGATGCCAAGTTAGAAAGTGCAAACAGCCGATAAGCACTAGCCTGCGGATACTTTTGCGCAAACCATGCCTGCACCAGCGGGCTGGTGGTGGAAAGCAAGAAGTAGGGCAGCCCGATAGTGGCCGCCAGTACCAAGATGATGCGCAAACTTGGCGCTTCATCGCCCACTGGTTTTAAACCAGTAGCGGGGGTGATGGGTAATAAAATTAAGGCGACCAACAATAAGCCAATATGTAAAAACGCTTGGTTGCGGCGGCTCAATTTGCGGGTGGTGAAATCAGAATAAAAATAACCCGCCAATAAGGCACAATTAAAAAAACACAAACAAGTTGTCCAAACCGCCGCCGACCCACCAAACCACGGCAGGATTTGTTTGGCAATAATGGGTTGAACTAAAAATAATAGAAATGCGGAGACGAAGATGGTCGTGGCGTAGAGAAACATGAGGTTCCGAAAGAGTGTGCAGCGAGTGATTAACTGTATTTGGCAGCGTTAATTTTAACTGCTTTTATGCTAATCCTGCCGCGCAATTTCTTTTGGGAAGTTGCCGCACAAGTCGTTACGGCAGCGGTGCATTAACCCAGCTTTAACGGATAGCTAAACGTAAAAGTAGAGCCTTGTCCCACCGCGCTTTGCACAGTCAGCGAACCACCAGCTTGATCAAATATCCGTTTAGCGATGGGTAGCCCCAACCCTAAGCCACCGAAGCGGCGGGTGTTACTGACATCGGCTTGCTCAAACACATCAAACATCGTGGCGAGTTGCGCCGCTTCCATACCGATGCCGGTATCAGTAATTTTGCCTTCAAGCATCACGACGCCATTAAGCACTTTGCCAAGCCAAAAGTGCGCGTGCACATCGCCTCTATCAGTAAACTTTACGGCATTATCGAGCAGGCAGCCTATGGCTTTGGTGATTACTTCGCTATTGCCTATGTGCAAAATATTTTCTGGCAGGTTGATATCACTTTCAAAAAACAGGTGCTTTGCAGCTGCGGCTATCGCTGTATGTTGGGTAAGGGCTTTGATGGCATCGTGACAATTAAAGTGCGCTACCTTGGTGTTGCTGCTATTGCCCACTAGTTTGGTGAGCAACAAAATATTGCCGACTGAATTTAGCAGTAAATCGGCACTTTGCCTAAGCGTGGCGACGTATTCTTCTTGCTCGGCATTAAGGGTGGTTAAGCTGAGCAATTCGGCCATGCCCATTACGCCGTTTAGTGGTGTGCGCAGTTCATGGCTCATATTGGCTAAAAATTGGGTTTTTACTTTGTTGGCCGATTCTGATTTTTCTTTTTCGGCTAGTAAACGCAAGTTGCTAATATGCGCCTCTGTCACGTCTCTACCAACACCGCGAAAGCCACAATAGCGGCCTTCGGCGGTAAACATCGGCTCGCCAGAAAGGCTAAGCCATGCGTGTTTGTCGGCTGTAAATGCCGTTTCAACACGTTCTTCCTTAAACGATTGGCGCTGCGCAAAGCTATTGGCAATTTTTACGTTGTTGCGAATGGTTCGTACCGTTTCGGGCAGTTCCGAAAATTTTCTACCGATAAAAAAAGATACGGGTTGCCCTGTTGCCGCCTCAACACCTGCGGTTACGCTAGTAAATCGCAGGGTTTCATCAAGCTCCCAAAACCAGTCAGCCGATAGCGAGGCCAAGCTGCGGAAGCGTTCTTCACTCATGCTAAGTTTGCGCTCCACCGCTTTACGATCAGAAATATCGGTCATGGTGGTAATGACGCCGGTGATCATCCCATCTTGTACCAACGATGCTTTATGCAAAATACCGGTGGCGGTGTTTGTGGTATTTTTGGTATTGGCGGTTTCGTGCTCAATTTTGCTAACGCCAATCTTGTCCAGTAGCGCGTGATCGGCCGCAGCCAATTCCACAAAGCTGTCACCATTTAATTCACTCCAGGTTTTACCAATAACTTTGGTGCGCTGAACGTTATGGAGTGATAACCAAGTTTGGCTAACGTATTCATACCTACCTTCTCGATTTTTCACCGAAAGGGGGTGGGGAAAACAATCTATAACTGCTTTAAGCTGCTCGTTTTCGCGCTGCAGGGCGGCAATGGTTGCAGCAGTAATTGCACACCCAGTTGCGCGCCCATTTGTAGGTTCAGTGGACGTGACGGCGCTTTGAGCCCGATTGCCAACAGTTTCGGAAGTTGGGCGTGGCGCTGCAAGATTAGTCGGCGGTGTTTCGAGTTTCAAATGAAATGGTCACGAATTAGTTACGTCATTGTTACTGTAACTACACGGGAACTCAAGCGAGAAAATGTAGGCAATCTTCTTGATTGTTGATTCTTGAAAACTGTGACCAAAAGGTTCGCGTAAGCACGGTCAAATATCCAGTTTCGGTTTAGCAACCGTCATAAAACTGTAACATTAATTGTCTGATTCGCGGAACAATTTATGGCTAGTGGCTAATGTGTGCGTTGATTATTGTTCGTGCTTGCTCTGCGACTTCGCTGGCACGCAAGCCAATTGGTCCGCGGCCATTCCTTACGCAACAATCCGCAGCATGACCATGAAGCCATACCGTGTTGGCGACAATTTGTGTGGCTTTCTTATTAGCCTGTTGCGCCGTATCAGCATCAGCGTCGTCAATACCCGAACAAAAAGCGGCGCACAACATACCAGTAAGTACATCACCCATACCGCCAGACGACATTCCGGGGTTGCCGCTTTGGTTTATCCACACATTTGCGTACGCGTCGGCTGTGATACTTCCTGCACCTTTTAAAACCACGATTGCATTAAATTTTTGCGCGATCCGTTGTGCCGCAGCAATGCGATCTTTCTGCACCTCAGCGGTGCTACAACCCAATAAAATTGAGGCTTCGCGAGGGTGTGGCGTAAACACGGTGATGGCGTTGCGCGCAGCGCAATGCGTAGCTAACGATGGATTAGTCGCTATGAGGGTGAGCGCATCGGCATCAATAATTAGCGGCTGATTTTGCTGCAGTACCGTCGCTAATATTGCCACAGCGGCGGTGCTTTGACCCAATCCCGGCCCGATAGCGATGGCTGAAGACATCGCTAAATGGCTCGCCCCCAAGGCATCAGTAATGGCCGAGTGCATGATTTCTGGATATACAGGGTCCACTGTAGCCAATGCCGTTTCACCTGCTGCCACCACCTGCATGAACAATGTTTTGCCTGCGCCGCACAGCAGTGCCGCACGCGCTGCGAGCCAACCCGCGCCTACCATTCCCGAAGCGCCACCTATTATGCAAGCAGTACCGAAGGTGCCTTTATGCACATTGAGTTTACCTTTGTGGGTGCCGCCCATATTACGATGCGCGAATGGCTGGGGTACAGACAGTAATAAATGCGTAGTCGCGGTAGGAAGTAGGGCAGGAAGTAGGGCACTGGGAATTTCTAAATCAAAGCTGGTTACGCGGCCGGCATAGTCCACCCCATCCCCGGTATGTAAACCCGCTTTATGGCCGATGAAGGTCAGGGTTTCATCGGCAATGAGTGCTGTGGCTTGGTGCGTCTCCGCCTGCAGCCGCAAGCAGGGTGCACCAGTTTCAGCATCAATGCCTGATGGCAAATCTATGGCAATGACGGTAACGCTTTGGTCTAAATGTGAGTTTTCACGTAAGGCATTTAAGCGCGTAATAAAGTCATAAAGTGCCGAGTCTATTGGCTTTGCGTTAGCGTTTAAGCCAATGCCGAATATGGCATCAACCACGATGTTGATCTCACCTGACTCGATTGCTGATATAGCTTGGAGCAAGGAAAATGTGCGGCCGCCATTAGCGGTAAAAGTGGCAAATGCAGTCTGCGCCAAAGGATGTTTAATGGCATTGGGCGTAATTACAAAAACGATTGCTACGTCAATGCCAGCTCGCTGCAATGCTAAGGCGGCAACAATACCATCACCCCCGTTATTGCCATTACCTACGAGAACCACTATTTTCAGGGCTCTTGGCGTACTTGAGAGGTTGTTAAACGAAAGCTGCTTATCTAAAGTCTGTGCCACCAGCGCCAATATATGCTCAGCAGCCGCATCGCCAGCACATTGCATGAGTGACGTATTTTGTGGAAACTGCGCTTCAAATGCGGCCTCGATTTGCCGTATTTGCGCTACTGAATAAATTGGATAAGAGTTTTCCATTAAGCAGCTTACGGGGTTAACACCGAGTCTTTGGCCTGCGCTAATATCTCCGGATAATCCAAGCTGTAATGCAGACCGCGGCTTTCCTTGCGCATTGCCGCGCAGCGCACAATGAGTTCAGCCGTTTGCACTAAATTTCGTAATTCAATTAAATCATTGGTGACTTTAAAGTTGGCGTAGTACTCATGAATTTCCGCCTTCAATAATTCAATACGATGCATGGCGCGCGCTAGGCGCTTATCACTGCGCACAATGCCCACGTAGTCCCACATAAAGCGACGCAGTTCGTCCCAGTTATGCGAAATAATGACTTCTTCGTCAGCATTCGTCACTTGGCTTTCATCCCAATCGGGTAGGGTGGGTACGGGCAAAACTGCTTGTTTGGTAATGTCGGCTACTACGGCATCAGAGAACACCAGACATTCCAGCAATGAATTACTAGCCAAACGATTTGCACCGTGCAGCCCCGTGCAGGAAACCTCGCCCAGCGCGTATAAGCCGGGAACATCAGTTCGCCCGTTTAAGTCTGTCACCACGCCACCGCAGGTGTAATGTGCAGCAGGCACCACAGGAATTGCCTGCTTGGTAATGTCAATGCCAAGGCTTAAACACTTTTCGTAAATATTGGGGAAATGGCCCAAAATAAACTCACGGCTTTGGTGCGAAATATCGAGATATACGCAGTCAAATCCGCCCTTTTTCATTTCATAATCAATCGCGCGGGCAACAATATCGCGTGGCGCGAGTTCTGCACGTTCATCATGTGCGGGCATAAAGCGCACGCCAGGCTTTCCGACAACACTCGGTAGTTTCAATATGCCACCTTCGCCGCGCACTGCTTCGGTAATTAGGTAAGATTTTGCGTCGGGGTGATACAAACAGGTAGGATGAAACTGGATGAATTCCATATTGGCAATACGGCAGCCCGCACGCCAGCCCATCGCCACACCGTCACCAGTGGCTACGTCGGGATTGGTGGTGTACAAATAAACTTTTCCGGTACCACCAGTGGCAAGCGCCACAAAACGGGCACCAATGGTGACCACCTTATTATTTACCTTATCTAGTAAATACGCACCTCTACAGCGATTCTCCGCATTCTGATTAGCATTTTTTAACTTGCGATCGGTGATTAAATCAAGCGCCACATGGTGCGCTAATACTTCAATATTCGGGTGCGCTTTAAGTTGCTGCACCAGCGTTTTTTGTACCGCACGCCCAGTGGCGTCCGCAGCATGCACAATGCGGCGATGCGAATGCCCCCCCTCGCGGGTAAGATGCAACTCGGCGTGGTTATTGTCATCGCGGGTGAAGGGCACGCCTTGTTCAACTAACCATTCAACAGCACGCCGCCCCCCATTTACCACCACCCGCACGGCTTCTTCTTTACACAATCCCGCCCCGGCAATGTGGGTATCACGCACGTGTTCTTCTGCTGAATCATCACCGGCTAGCACAGCGGCGATGCCGCCTTGCGCCCAGGCACTGGCGGTATCCAGTAATTCTTGCTTGGTGACCAAAGCCACTTTTAAGTTATCTGCCAAACGCATCGCCAGCGACATACCCGCCAAACCGGAACCGATGATTAAAACGTCTACTGTTTTCATAATGATCTAAGATTAAATTTAAAATAACTTCAAATACCTTGCGGTTAGCCCTGATTTCTGTAAACCATTGCAACTTAAATTGAGTGCAGCGGAGTAATGATGAACTATTTTCGCCTACTCCGGTCTATCTTAAAACCGCAAATTTGGCAGGAACTTGGATTCAGGTCTGTTAAATATCGATAAGTAACTGGTAAATACGCGGCTTTTGCTTTGAACTATGCTTCAATTCACATCTTCTGTTGAACACCAAGGGTGACGGCGATATGAAATGCGGCAAAGTGGACTTTGTTGTGCTGTATCTAAAAATTAATTAGTGCAGTACTGGTATTTTCATTACAGGAGAGGAACAATGGCCGTTACGCTTATAATACCTGACACGTTCGCAACTGCAGCTGGTTTGTTTGAATCAGTAAAGCTAAATGTTGCGAAAGCAAGCGAGTCAAAAATCCAAGAGAAAATGAGTGACCGCGAGGTCGACCAACAATTAGTAGAGCGAGCGCAATTAGGTGAAAAGCGCGCGTTTGAACTGCTGGTAATAAAATATCAGCGCAAAGTAGAACGCTTATTGTCACGCATGGTGCGTGATCATGGCGAGGTAGAAGACATCACGCAAGAAGCGTTTATTAAGGCATATCGTGCATTAGCAAATTTTCGCGGCGATAGCGCTTTTTATACGTGGCTTTATCGCATCGCCGTTAATACCGCAAAAAACTATTTAGTAACGCAAGGTCGTCGTGCACCTACCAGCACTGAATTTGATGCAGACGAAGCAGAGAATTTTGAAGAAGCCAGCGGATTACGTGATTTGAATACGCCGGAAAGTTTATTGATGTCAAAGCAAATTGCCCAAACAGTGAATACCGCGATTGACAGCTTGCCTGAAGAATTACGCACCGCCATCACCTTGCGCGAGATTGATGGTTTAAGTTACGAAGAGATTTCAGAAATAATGGATTGCCCCATCGGCACCGTGCGTTCCAGAATTTTTAGAGCGCGTGAAGCCGTAGCAACACAATTACGACCGCAACTCGATACCGCCAAAGATAGGAGATGGTGAAATGAACGAGCATCTTTCAGCCTTAATGGATGGCGAACTAGACCGCACCCAAGCGGCCAAGGTCATCACGCAATTAGGTGCCAACGAAGAACAGCGCGACTGCTGGGAAACCTACCACTTAATGGCGGACGTCATGCGTGCCGACAACCTAGGTGCGCAAGACTTATGCGCTAAACGTCGGCAACGTGCTAACGCTATTTTTGCGGCACTTGCTGATGAACCAACCGTATTTGCACCGAGTGCGGTGCGGCCAAAATCAAAAGTGATTGGCGCTATTGGCACCATAACAGGGCGTGGTTTGTCTCGTGGTCCGCGCTTGGCAATGGCTGTTGCCGCTTCGATTGTGACGGTATCCGCAGTAGGTATTGTCGCCATGAAAGCACAACAGGGCGGCGTACCTGAAGGTGGTGTTAAACTCATTGCACAACAGGCACCAGCCGCAGTAATGACCGTTGCCGCGCCGGCAGTGAATGTGAATGATTATTTAGTATTGCATCGCCAGTTTGCGAATACCAGCGGTTTAAAGCAAGCAACGTTTTCTACCAAGTGCAACGATAAATCTAGCGCAGTTGTGTGCTAATTCTTCCTCTTCTTTTTATTTAGCTATTTTGTAATAACGTAAATCTGCTCATGACGTACTCCACCGCCAACTTTTTCGATCCTTCACATTTTGACAGGCAAGTTACGTCCATTTTTGGCGCAAAAAGCAATAATGCATCAGGCATGATTTTTGGTTTCCAGCAATGTTATCGTGCCCTCACTAAAATGTTGCCAGTGCTCGGTGCGTGTGTGTTCTCGGCATATTGCGTAAGCGACGCATTTGGTCAACAGCGTGAGCCGCGGTTTCCCGCGCTTCAACAAAAAGTGGATCCGCTAGCGCTGCTTACAAAAATCTCGCATGCCGCGAAAACGTTGCCTTACACGGGTATTGTTGTGCACCAAACACCCGAGCAAAGCGTGACTACACGCATCACCCATTTGGTTGATCGTGCTGGGGTTGAGCAGGAAAAAATCGAGTTTCTTGATGGCCCTGTGCAGGAAATTATTCGTCGCAATGACGAAATTATGCTCTATCGCCCCGATTCAAAAACGGTGTTGGTTGATCGGCGTATGACAGGCCGCTTTTTTCCTTCCCTCATTTCCGGTAACGCGCAGGCAATTATAGAAAACTATAATTTGAAAGTCACTGGTAACGAGCGCATCGGTGGTTTGGAATGCCAATGGATTACCCTCGAACCAAAAGACGGCATGCGCTATATGCATAGGCTTTGTTCTGAGTTGCAAAGCGGCTTATTACTTCGTGCGGCCATGTACAACAATCAAAACCAAATGGTGGAGTCCTTTTCTTTTACCCAGTTAGAAATGGGGCGTGGTGTTGCAAATCAGAATTTGCGTTCGCGATTCGAGGCGATTCCCGGTTGGCAAAAAGATTATGTTGTGCCCAAGGATGTC
>JANMDR010000288.1:0-9019 GCA_031376425.1 Betaproteobacteria bacterium | reverse complement strand
CCTAAAGGCTCGGCACTGGAGTACGGTAGGGGTACAACTTGCGACACTTCTACACCCGCACCTTCGGGGCCCAAGAGCTTTGCTAGCGTTGTAGCACCAGCGCTGCTGGCAACGGTAAACTTAGCATTGGACCCTAGGCGTTTCATTTCTTTGATGAATGCGGCTGCCGTTTGCCCACCGGCTACAATCACGACCGCATCTGGTTTGGAGGCGGCGATGGAGGCGGCTTGCGAGGCGACGTTAACGGAGTTACGATCAACGCTGCCGTATAAATGCATGCGCAATTTTTGCTTATCGAGCGCTTCGGCCAGCCCTGCCAATCCGGCGCGGCCACTGGCATCATTTTGTGCGAACAAGGCTATTTTTTTCAAGCCACGGGGCACTAAGGTAGCGACCACTTTGCGCATTTCATCCACATAGCTAGCACGGGTATTGAAGATGTAGCGGTTCGAGGGCGTACGCAGGCCGATATCACCTGTGGAGGGGCCTACAAGAGGAATTTTTGCGGTGGTGATATCAATAATCAGTGGATTGATATTGTGCGATCCAGCCAAGCCAATCAGCGCCAGCGCGTTGTCTTCAATTAGCTTCTTAACGTTGGCTTTGGCGCGGGCGGGGTCGCTGGCATCATCAAGGGCTACTAGCTTGAGCTTTTTGCCATTGATACCACCGGCTTGGTTCACCGCTTCAAAATGGGCTTCAATTCCGGCTTTTAAGCCCTGCCCAATTTCCTCATAAGGCCCCGTTAGCGACACTGACTGGCCGATGATGATCATATCGGCATCGGCCTGCGCTAATGCCGTTAGCGGGCTGGAGAGCAGCCATGAAGATGCGACTACAGCCGCGATGGCGCTTAGAGTAAATCGGCGTGAAGCAGTTAAAACAGGGCGTTTCATGGTGATCCTGACTGTAAAAACAAAAAATAAAACAACTTAAAAATTTTACGGTGCTACTACAAACCTGCAGTGCAAATTAACTGCGCGAGAAAATAATCCACAAATTCGCTAGGTCTTGCGCACCATCTTGACCGGTAACGAGCTTCAACGCTGCCACGCCTTTTGGCTTTTGGCCGGACATAATTAGGGCAGTGCCAAGTTTAATTTGGGCATCGTCAAGACGGCGCAAATTACCTTTAGCTATACCATCTTGCATCATTTGAATACCACGGGCGGCTTGCCCCGCTGTAAACACGTTGTAGCCGAGGTTAACGAGCTCCGTGCCGTCTTTATTGGCTTTGGCCTGAGTTTCTTCGGTGCTGCCAGCAGCGACTGTTTTCTGGTTTTCAACGGCACGTTTTTCAATCAGATCGCGCAGGCGTTTTTGGCGGTCGGCTTCAGGCCCCGTACCAAATAAATTTTTAGTGTAGGCATCATCCACAATTTTTTTAGCTTCAGCCAAAAACCCACCTTGCAGTGACAGCTGCGCCATTTCCATAAAGTCTTTGGTGGTGGTTAAATTGCCGGTGGCTAATTGCAGGCGATACACATCTAAGGTTAAACGATCAGAGTAAGTGCTTTTACGCTGCAGGCGATCAACCGCGCTGGCCCATAGGCTTTTATCTGGATAATTGGCGAGTAGTTTTTCCAGCACGGCCACATAGCCTGCGGAGTTTTTCTGGCGGTTATAAATATTGGCCAGCATGTTTAATTTATCGCGCGATGGCCGCCCTGCGCGTTCTTCGGCGGCAATATCGGCTAGCGTTTCTTTTAGGGCATTAGCCATGTCGCCACTTTGAAAATAGGCATTGACCAATACCGTGCGCACCGAACCACTGGTGCCACCTTCTTTAAAATAACGTGAAGCCCATTTTGCGGCAGCGGCCCATTCCTTGCGCTGGTAGGCGGTTTTGGCAAGTGCGTCTATCATCACCAATTGATTCGCGCCGCCTGCACCGGTATTGAGCACCGCTTCAAACGAGCGCATTGCTGTTTCGGTATCACCGGCACTGGATGCTGCCGAGCCGCGCATGCCTTCAATGGTGGCGATTTCCTTCGGGGTCTTGCCGCCTACGGCATCGGTTTCTCTAATTTTTGCTAAGGCTTCTTTGGCCTTACCCGCTTTTAACAGGGTAGCGGCAGCCTGCAGGGGATTGCCAATCTCAGGCCGCAACGACTGCGCTTGGGCATCCGGTGCCGTCAGCGACACCAATGCACCAACAACACACAATGACAATAAAGTTTTACGCAACGTTTGGCTGGATTTCATCGCAATTCCTTGAAAGATAAAAGACAAAACGCGGCGACGCCGCGTTTTGTTGACTTGGTTAATAACTATTTTACGAACTGCTCGTTGCCGACAATACCCATTTTAACCACGCCGTTTCTTTGCGCTGCCGCCATTACCTTAGCAACATAACGATACGGCGCTAATTTATTAGGGCGCAAATGCACTTCCGGCTGTATGGCTTCTTTCGCAATCGCGATGAACCGTGGCTCTAATTCAGCAACCGTAACGGGCACCGCATTCCACAAAATAGTGCCGTCAAAATCAACGTCAAGCTTAACGACGATTGGCGGTGTAAGCGGCGGTGGTGGATTACCTACCGGCATATCTAACTTTACGGCGTGCGTTTGAATTGGAATAGTAATAATCAACATAATGATGAGTACCAACATCACGTCGATCAACGGCGTGGTGTTAATTTCCATCATCGGTTCTGGATCACCACTGCCACCACTGCTAACATTCATACTCATAACAAATCCTTTTTAATACGCCGCTGCATTAGGTTATTTTAAAACCAACCTGCATAAAACTGGTAATACAACGGCGAATTAAGTGTTAAAGCTACATGAACAAAAAAATGAAGGTGCTTTTAACTACGTTAACCGCGCTCTGGTGGTTCGGTAATAAAGCCGATTTTGATAATACTCGCCCGCTGTGCCGTGTAAATAACGCGCCCAACTGACTCATATCGTACATTCTCGTCACCGCGCACATGCACCTCAGGTTGCGGGGTAAGCACTGCGATTTTCTTCATTTCTTCAAACAGCGCATCGCTATCGGCGATAGGCTTACCATCCCAGAATACATCGCCATCCTTAGTAACTGAGATGACGATATTTTCCGGCTTGGTTTGCGTCGGGATATTGGTTTCTTTTGGCAGTTCTACTTTCGCAGTCTGCAAAATAACCGGCGTGGTGATCAAGAAAATGATCAACAACACCAACATAATATCCACCAGCGGTGTGGTGTTGATATCAGCGATTACTGTTTCTTCGCTGTTACCGTCATTGCCTACGCTCATTGACATAATTAATTCCTAATATGTGCGGTTAGCAAATTATTTCTTTTTAGCGCCTTGGCTCATCAATACTGAGTGCAAATCACCACTGAAGGCACGCACTGCTTCCATCGATGATTTGTTACGACGAATCAACCAGTTATACGATAGTACCGCTGGCACTGCTACCGCCAAGCCTACTGCCGTCATAATCAGCGCTTCACCCACTGGGCCTGCCACTTTGTCGATAGACGCTTGGCCTGATACACCGATTGCCGTCAACGCGCCGTAAATACCATACACCGTTCCAAACAAGCCCACGAACGGAGAAGTAGAACCCACCGTTGCCAAGAACGCCAAGCCATCACCTAAACGGTTATTTACGTTCTCTTGTGCGCGCTGAATAGCGGTTGTGACCCATGAGTTTAAATCTACATCGCCCATGATGCCGCTATGGTGCTCACCCGCTTTTACGCCGCTATCGGCAATAAAACGGAAGGCGCTGCCTTCGTCAAGGGTGGCGATACCCTGTTGCAGGGTGCCAGCGCTCCAAAAGGATTCAGCCGCTGCTTTGGCATCCTTGTTGATTTTGCGCTGTTCGAAAAACTTCACCACGAGGATGTACCAGCTACCCATAGACATAATCACGAGAATGGCTAAAACTGAAAGTGAAATCCAATCGCCATGATTCACCAACGCTTTAATACCGTAGGGATTGTCAACAGCTACCTTCTCTGTTTTTGCAGCAGCAGGTGCGGCGGCAGGTGCTGCAGCCGGTGCTGGTGCAGCAGCAGGTGCGGCATCGGCTGGCTTGGCAGCGTCAGTAGCTGGGGCTTGCGCCTGTGCAGGTGCTGAGGCAACTAAGGCAACAGTGCTTGCCATTGGTACGCAAAAAATAGCAGCAGCAGCTAACAGCGCGGGAATAGATTTTACTAGTGACATACTTCCTCCGGTATAAAATTACAGCAAAATTGTTCGACTACTTAGCATAGCCAAAACACGATTTAAAAACAAAAACGAAAGCAAATTCTTTACGCTCAAAACAACCCTTGCTCAAACCATCGTCAACGATTGGTTTTGATGCCAACAACAAGACTACTAGTGCCCTGACTTGCGCTTTAGCTCTTAACTTCACCTAGCCTAAGCACACACGGCACCTGCAATTTTTACAGCCTAATTAAAAATTAGTCTGCTAGTTTAAACGAGTACGGCACCTTCACTTTTACATCCTGGCCTTGCCCCACACATTTAAACTGGCGGGTAGCCAATAGCGCAGCACTGTTAAAAGCACGGTTAGTGGAAGAAACAATAGATTCCCCACTGACAACGCCCGAAGCCGACACCGTAAACTCAACCTCTACTTCCCCCTGCAAACCAGCACGCTGTGCTTGCAGCGGATACTGCATATTTCACGAACCGACTGCGAATTTGGACAAGCTACACCAATCGCTGTGGTAATCGAACCTACTTTAGATCCGCCAACTGCATCACCATTACCTAACGGTGCCGCTGACTCTATTCCAACCTTGCCATCATGGGGTAAACCCGTATCAGGCCGATCTGCACTTCGTTTCACCGGTACATCTGGTGCCATGACATCAATAGGAATAATCGGGAAAACAGGCCCTGCAATCTTTGGTGCTGCTTGCTCCTCTATGGTGCGCGGCTCGGGTAAGGGTTCCTTTTCTGGCGCTATGGGGGTAATAACTATCGGCGGCGGAATAACGTCCCTAATAATCCTTCCTCCCACACCAGAAACCACCAACCATGCCACGAACAAATGCACCCCAACAACAACCGCTATCCCCGTTAAATGCTTACTTGGCGCAGCCTGTGCGTTTCGATAATCCATAGTGCCCCCATTTTTGTGAACTGCCATGCGTTAATAAAATAACTGCATACAACACAACCACGAATGCTTAAAACTAATCTTTTCAATTACGCTCGGCTCCAATCGCTAGCAAGCACTTCTTGAAATTCTAACTTTAACAATGACTATGGAACTACCGAAACATTACCGCTCAGCTAAACTTATTTGCTACTTATTTGCCACCTAATCTGCCAACTTAAATGAATAGGGTACGGTTACGCGTACATCTGCGCCTTGTCCTTTGCACTTAAACTGCCGCGTTGCATTCAATGAAACGTTATTAAATACTTTTGCGGTGGATGAAACTACTTTCTCGTCCTTGATTTCGCCCGACGCGGTTACCGTAAATTCCACAACCACTTCACCCTGAACACCATCGCGCTGCGCCGCAGGCGGATACTTGATGTTGGCGCGAATCTCTTGCGAGTTCGGGCAGGCTGTACCCACTGAAGGCGCGGCCACTACGGCTGGCGCGGCAGCAGCGGCTGGCGGTGCCGGTGGTGCTGGCGGCGCAAACACGGGGGCTACTGGTGTAGTAGGTGCCACAATAGCGTTAGTAACGACTACTGGCGGCGTCACGGAAACCTCAGGCGGCGGCACAAATACAGTTTGTACCTGCGGCGGCGGCATCATATCAACTGGCGGCGGTGGCGGTGGCGGTGGGGGCGGCTTCACCTCTTCGATCATCACCGTTTTGATGTCTTCCTTGACCTTATCAATAATCGCCTTACCAAGGCCCGCGTAAAGAGCCCAGCCTAACAAAGCATGTAGTACTACTACAAATGCGATGCCGGTTAAATGCTTTGACGGACCTTCTTGTTGTTGTCTGTAATCCATAACTTCCCCTTATTTCACAACTAGGTCATGTAGTTTTGTTTCGTGCGCAAAAACCAGATTCTAAACCTTTCTGATAATTTGTGCAGAACACGAAGTGATGCGCAACTAAAAAGCGCAGACGCAAAAATGTTGCAGCGCAACAATGAATGCATCCAACGCACCCCCGAAATATTACCGTAAAAACAACAAAATGCCTTGAATTTTGCGTTTGCCCTGCTCAAGGGGAGGAAAAACGCGGTTGAGGTTGGGGATTTTGACGTGCAGGATTTTGTAGAAGTAATGCAGGCGATGTTTGCATGTACGTGTACGTGTACGGGCGGGGCATGCCGTGCTGCTTCCGTGCCGTGCGTAAGGCCAGCGTGTTTGGCGCTACCTCTGGTAGACGCCGTAGGCTTGAATTATTACCGTAGCACGCAATAACTACGGTGCCCCTTGTAGGGGCGAAAAATCTTTCGCCTTCGATGCAAATGTAGGTGCTTATTTTATAGATTGCGGGCGAATGATTATTCGCCCCTACGGTTTGCACCGAGGTTATTTTTACCGATGCGTGCATCGAGGTTATTTGTGTGACGTGATTTATTACCGTAGCACGCAATAACTACGGTGCCCCTTGTAGGGGCGAAAAATCTTTCGCCTTCGATGCAAATGTAGGTGCTTATCTTATAGGTTGCGGGCGAGTGATTATTCGCCCCTACGGTTTGCACCGAGGTGTTTTTACCGACGTTCTCACCGAGGTTATTTGTGTGACGTGGCAAGGGTGCAGGGGCACGGCATGCCGTGCCCAATCAATTTCCGCCCATCTAGCAGCGGAAATTGACGGCGGTGTTTACGCGTATGTAATTGCGCCGCTTGCTGCTACTGTGATGGTGCGGCCAATGGTGGAGGTGTAGGTGGGCGATTTTACGGTGCTTACATAAACATATTCGCCTTTGATGCTCGCGTTCGTCACTGTAATCAGCAAGTAACCACGACGTGCGGTATCGGCGTAGTTTAAATCGTCAATTAAGCCTAAGCCTGCGCCAATAGCGGGATTACCCAATTGCGGTACGAGTGCGCTGCCGTCTAAAGCAGAGCCCAGGCTGCCTAGACCTGCGCCTTCAAAACCGGATGAGGTCACCGATGCCGTTGCAAATTCAACACCCACTTTTTGCCCTGATAAGGTGGTTAGATTGGTGAACCAGCCGTTGTGAGAATCGCCCGATAACACGACTAGTTTTTTGCCCAATGATCTGACGGTTTGCAAAATTGTTTCGCGCTGGCTCGGGTAGCCGTCCCACGAATCTAAGTTATACGGTAGCCGAGGATTTTTGGAGGGGTCCAATAGCGTTACTTGGGTAGGAGTGAGCGCGGCTGGCCCAGCGGCAGCGCGTGTAGCCTTGGCGGTTAGGTAGGTTTGGATGGCAGCACCGCCAGTGGTGGCGTTGGCGTTGGGGCCACTGAAAAACTGGGCAACAGAGAATGGTATCCACATCCGCGCCATGATGTCTTGATTACCAAAAAACTGCCACGCGGCTTGCGATGCGGTGAGTTGCGTCGTTAGCCACGTTTGCTGCTCGCCACTCATCATGCGCCGCGTTGCATCTGGGGGCACGCCGTTGGCGTTGGGTGTAATACCCGCAATGTAGCGGGTGACGCCGCCGTCGGCATCGCCAAAATTGTCGTACTGGCGGTCGCGGCCTTCGATACGGGTGTCCAGCATATGCAGTGAGAATAAGCTGCCGAAGGTAAACGAGCGGTAAATTTTAAGTAAATTGGCGGTATCGGGTGAACGGATTGGCATCCATTCGTGATACACAAAGGCGGCGATATTTTTACGGGTAGCCCAATCGCCTTGCGTGGTCGTGTTGTGGTTCTGCGCCCCCCCTACGTAGGCATCGTTGGCAAATTCATGGTCGTCCCATACGGTAATCCACGGCATTTTTGCGTGCAGTGCGCGTAGATTAGCGTCCGACCGATACTGTGCATAGCGCGCGCGGTAATCAGCCAAAGTAATTATGTCGTTAGCTGGCTGTGCCACGCGGCCAAGCTGCGCCGCATCGGTATTGCCATATTGCCCCACGGCTGCGCCATATTCATAAATATAGTCACCTAAATGAATGGCATACAAGGCATCAGATTTTGAGGCTGCATCGTAGACGTTAAAAAACCCTTCGGAATATAAGGAACACGATAGCACTGCGAATTTTAGCGTGGTAACGTTGGCGTTTGGCAGTGTGCGGGTGGTGCCGATGGGTGAGACGGCATCACCATCGCCACGGAAGCGGTACGCGTATTCAGTACCTGCAAGCAATCCTTGTGCATCGACTTTTGCGGTGTAACCGCTTGCTGCCGAAGTTTGCACTTGGCCGCTGACAACGATGTTGGTAAAGGTGGCATCAGTGGCAACTTGCCAAGTTAGGGGGACGTTGTCGGTGCTATCTGGATACTTTGCGTAAGTCCATAAAATAACACGGTCGGTGAGCGGATCACCACTGGCGACGCCATAGCTAAATTGCGGCGGGGTGCGCTGCGGCGAGTCTTTGTCAGAACAACCAGACATTGCCCCCACCATCGAAACTGCGGCAACGGAACCAGTGCTGACGATAAATTTGCGACGATTTTCATTAACGGATGACGACATGGCAATCTCCTGTAGGGAAAAAACCATTAGAGCCGACTTGTGTGACAGTTATGCGAAGATACCGCCGAAACTTCTTAATATGATCCTGTTAGCAGATTATTTGAGGGTGGTGTGCGGAATAACCAAATAATTTTTAATTCATTTTCATAAGTTATGCAGTGAGTTATGCACAATCAGCCGCCGATAGCAATGTGGTAATGAGATAATGGGTTAAGCAAACACTAAACTTTAACCTTACGCGCTGTGAATATTTAGATCAACCTCCCTTCGCTACGCTTGGTGCAAAACTACGTTGGACTGGCGCTAAATTGTGGGCAGCGTGGCGGGGCATACGTACTACGCCGTCGCGTTACCCTCAAAGCCGGAAGCGGCGTTACCTCCACAGCCGGAAGCGGCGTTACCTCCAAAGCCGGAAGCGGCGTTACACCCCCAAGAATAAGAAACGAAAATGACTATGGCCAATGACGCT
>JANMDR010000119.1:0-6427 GCA_031376425.1 Betaproteobacteria bacterium | reverse complement strand
TTGGCGCTGGGCGATTTTGCCACAGCCAATAGGCTGGGTGCTGATTTGGCCGTAGGCCGTGCCACCACCAAGCATTTATACGATAGATTAAAAGCCGCGCAAACAGATGAAGCCAAGCGCATCGCGGCAGCTTTAATTTTGGTTAATACGCCGGAACTGAGCACTGCGGTATTCGATAATCAGTACTCGCAAAACTATCGTGGCTGCGAGTCTAGTGCTGAAGGTGGCATAAAAACCTGCGGTTCCCTGCCGCCTAATTTTATGTCAGCAACGAGCACTGCTGTTGCGCAAAAAGAACAACTCATCTTGCGTAAGTGGCGCTATGCGGAAGATTATTTGACAACGACTTTAATGCCTTGGATAAAGCAAAAGCCCGATGATGTAGAAGCACCAAAAGCATTGCACTTTTTGATTACTACCAAGCGCGTTGTGGGCAAACCCTCACGGGAAGCATTTCAGTTATTGCATAAGCTTTACCCTACTAGTGAGTGGGCTAAAAAAACTAAATATTATTATTAAGGTGACCGCTTTTGATCATGAAGCCGCATAGTTATTTTTTTCAAAAAATCATCACGCGCTTGGCGTGGATAGCGCTTGGTATTGCCTTGCCAGCGCTGCTGATTGGCCTATTTTTTAGCGCGGTGGCGGCACTTACTTTCGCACTCGCTGCCATCGCGGTAATGTGGGTGATGGATGCCTCGCGCTTAGCTGCCTTCGCTGATTGGGTGCGGCGTTTAGATGCCGATGAGCGTGGTTTGCAGGCTGTCATCATGCCTGAGGGGGCGGGGGTTTGGGAAAACATTATCGGGCAACTCAACCGCGTGATTAAACGTGAGAATAGAGCACGCGCAGAACTTTTGGGTGCCTTAGCTAAATTTGAAGAAGCTGCAGAGGCCTTGCCCGATGGGGCGATTATGTTGGATGCACAAAATAGTATTATTTGGGCAAATCAAATTGCCCAAAAGCATTGGGGAATTCGGCGCGAAGAAGACCATTTGCAGAACATAACCTATCTGATTCGCCAGCCAGAGTTTGCGGATTATTTGAATAATGGGCGCTATGGAGAACCACTGCTATTGCGGCTCAATAGCCGTGCGCCAAACGGTGAAAATGTTGAACAGGTGTTATCGATACAGCTCATTCCCTATGGCACCAATACAGAAAAAATACGGGCCGGTGGCGCTTCTGGGCTAGATGTTAATGTCCTGGAAAGCGCTGAAATACCGGCTTCTTTAGAGCTTGATTTAGGGAAAAAGCAAAAGTTAATCTTATCGCGAGACATCACGCAAATTGAGCGCCTAGAACATATGCGCCGTGATTTTGTGGCGAATGTATCGCATGAATTGCGTACACCGCTTACGGTGATGTCCGGTTTTTTAGAGACGCTTACTTTACGTGGCGTTGATAATGTTGAGGTCACAAAAAAAGCACTCGCCCACATGAGCGTGCAAGCATTGCGTATGCGTGGGATAGTTGAAGATTTATTGACGCTTTCAAGGTTAGAAGATCGCACCAATCCTTTGCAGGAAGCGCCGGTCGATGTGGCGCAAATTATTGGCAATGCGCTGGAAGATGCGCAGCATTTAAATACGCACGGGCATAAAATTGAAGCGGACATTGCCCCCGATTGGTTGCTGGCAAATCGCGATGCAATCGCCAGCGCAGTATCTAATTTACTTAATAATGCCGTGCGTTACTCACCACCAGAAAGTAAAATTAAAGTAACGTGGCACATTGAGAATGGTGTGCCGTCGGTGTGCATAGAAGATAACGGTGATGGTATTGCGCCAGCGCACTTAGGCCGCCTTACCGAGCGTTTTTACCGCGTAGACCAAGGTCGTTCGCGCGATTCCGGCGGCACGGGTCTGGGGTTGGCCATCGTTAAGCATATCGCGCTGCGTCATGGTGCTAGTTTAAAAATTGAAAGCAGCATCAAACCAGAAGATCACGGTAGCAAATTTACGATTACTTTTCCGCCAACGCGCCGCTGTGTTGCACAACCGCAACCGATACTAGTGGTTGCGTGATTCAAATGTACTCGGTAGGGGCGCGACATACCGTGCCCGTGGTGTGATTCTGTGATGGCTAAAGTGTTAATGCCGCCGCTACCGTGCGGGCGTGCTCACGTAATTCTGGTACGGCGGTCGCTTCCCAAAAATTGGCACGCAATAACGGCCCCACATAGTGCAATCCTGCAACGGCTAAACTCAAATCTGCCGCTACCGCAAAACCTGAGCCGTTGTGGAGTTTTTGAGCTAGCCCGCGTTGGCTAATAGCATCAATTAAGGTGTCTTGCAGATGTAATAAGCTGTTTTGCGGGCCAGTACAATTGATGACGAGATCATATTTTTGCTGCTGTATTGCATCACTACCACGAGCTTTGGTGCTCACCAGCAATTGCGTACCAAGAGCTTGTAAGGCCACAATTCGCGAGGCGTTGACGGTGATCCGTCCGCTCGCAATGGCGCGTTTAAGCGTTCGCGCTGGTGTTGGTGCTGCGCGATGGCGGTGGGTATCCCAATAGGGCGCTAGATGGCGTATAAAACGTTGTTGTTCGATCTCGGGGAGGGCGCGCCATAATGCAGGTGTGATGGGTCGGATAGCGGCAATCACATCGCGCCAATCGCCGGGTGCGTGCACCGCAATAGCCGCGCGCAAGTTGCGTAGTATTGAAAGCGCCGTAGTGCTGTGTTGTTGCCCGACGGTTGCTAATGCGCGTAGCGCTGGCGGAATTAAGGCATCGTGCGTCGCAAACTGTGTACCGGCTATATGGTCGCGGTGCGCCTGTGGCAGCAAACCTCGCCTTGAGATGGCATCAATTTGTACGCTTTGCTGTGTTGGCCCTTCAAGAAGCATTGCCACGTCAAGCATTGATAATCCGGTGCCAAGCAGCAACACCCGTGCATTTCTAGGCAAGGTCTGTAAAGCCTTCTGTGCAGCGGCGCTCCAAGGGTCGCGCAAATAGGCTTGATGACCAAAAGCAATTGCCGCATCCGCCGCATTGGTAGCGACTAAATGCGGGTTTTGCGGCGGAAAATTGCCAAGTGCAAGCACAACCTTATCGGCTAAAAGGCTGCCACCATTGGCAAACTGCAACTCAAATTGTTGCAGCTTATAGTGTTGTAGCTTACTGGGAACAATATCAGTCACTTTAGCCACTTGATGCACGAGGCGATGCGGGCTATTTTGCTGGGCATTTTCGAGTACGTGTTCCAAATAATCACCATAGCGGCTACGGGGCACAAAATCATGGCCGCTAGTATTGGGGTCAGTTAACTGCAAAAAATTTAGAAAATCATCTGGTTTTTCAGGCCAAATGCTCATACGTCCAGCGGGTACATTGAGTAAATGGCTGCTGCTCTCCGTGCCGTAAGCCACGCCCCGAGCCCGTTTTCCAGATGCGTTGATGAGCACAATATCAAGCGGCATAGAATCGTGCTGGCAGAGTAATCGCGTTACGACGGCAACGCCGCTAAAACCTGCACCAACAACGGCGATCACGCGACGGGTAACAGTAGATGATTGTTCAGAGTTCAAGGCGGACTTTACAAATATCGAGATACAAGAGGTAAAAAATACGTAAATGTTGCACTGCAGCAGTGTGGGCGCGTTATAATCGCGCAGTGAAAAATGATCTTAATCAAGCAATAGTGTATCTGCTAGCGCACCTGAAAAAAACGTGCGATGGCTGAAATTAACCAGAACACCCGCATTATCATCCAAGGCATCACCAAAAACGGGCGTGCGTTTCGGCCAAGTGATTGGGCCGAACGCCTTTGCGGCATTATGTCCACCTTTGGCGGCGATAATCAAATGCGCTATTCACCCTATGTGCGGCCAGTGATGCTTGATGGCGTGCGCTGCGTGGTGGTAGAGCCTGAGTTAACGGCGGTAGAGCCGCGTGCGCACCGTTTTTTGCTGGATTTTGCGACTGATAACGAGTTGGTGGTTATTGACCCTACCGAGCCCTTTGGCGACGATTATTGTCCGATTCCTAATAATCAGTTTGAGCGGCTGAAATCAGGCTAACGGCGGAAACTATTTCCGCACTAAAATAGCAATAAAAAATGCGACCCGAGGGTCGCATTTTTTATCACACAAAACTTAAAACTTATAAGCTAAAACTTTAAGCAGTTTTAGCTACGCCAATTGCCTTGATAGCGGCAGAAAGACGGCTCTTATGACGAGCAGCTTTGTTTTTGTGGATGATGTTCTTGTCTGCCAAGGAATCGATGGTAGAGGTTGAATCTTTAAACACCGCTTCAGCAGCTGTTTTGTCACCAGCAGCAATTGCTGCGATAACTTTCTTAACGGCGGTGCGCAAGGTAGAGCGCTGTGCCATGTTGTGGGCGCGCTGTTTTACTGCTTGACGGGCGCGTTTGATTGCTTGTTTCGTATTTGCCATGATGACTCCGCATGTACTGGTTGATATTGCTAAAGGGCTACTAAAGAATTGCATATTCGCTGCACAATTGCACAACGAAGCTGATCATTATGACAGTTTTGCGTGGTTTTGCCAAGCAAAGCTTGCCTAAAACTGTTGAGTTTGGGTAGTGCGGGCTAAAAAACGGCGTTTATCGTAGAACAATAGCTTGCAGACGCCCTAAATACCGGCATCTGTAAGCCCCTAGTTCTGTCGCCACGGTAGCCCTCTATACCGCCAGCCGCCGGTATTGCCTCGGTGCGCGGCATCATCAGGGTCACCTTCAAAGCCTTCCAAAATATTCCACGCTTGATAGCCCAAGGCCTGCGCCCGTTGGGCGGCGGCGATGGAGCGAATGCCGGAGCGGCACAGCATGAGCAGTGGCTTATCGGTAGTGACGACGGCCATAAGCTGTGCATCAAAGTGCGGATTTATTTCCATACCAGGCCAAATCTTCCATTCAATATCGATTGAGTTTGGTACAAAGCCCACCCAGGTGCGCTCGGCGTTGCTGCGAATATCTACTAGCACAGCGTGGCCGCGTACGACGAGCGCGTACGCATCCTGCGGGCTAATGTGGCCGGCAAAATTTAACGCGTTCTGTTGATGGGCAGCGGCGTCTTGGCGCAGGCCCAAATGTTGGTTGGCGGGCACCGCTTCGCCCATACGTTTGGGCTGGGGTAAATTTAGCGCATCCATACGGGCGATGAATTCAGGCTTGCTGATGATTTTTTGTTCTTGCGTGATGCGGCTATTACCGGCTTTCTCAGCGCCGATGGTGCTGGACAATCGACCGTTGTAGTCGTGTCCTGGCCATACGCGAGTCTGGGCTGGTAGTTGAAACAATTGTTGCGTAATGCTGTCGTAAAGTAATCCCGCATCACCCGATTGAAAGTCGGTGCGCCCACAGCCATTTATCAAAAGCGTATCGCCGGTAAATACGCAATCACGCCATAAAAAACACATGCTGCCGGCAGTGTGGCCAGGCGTATGAATAGCTTGAATTGCTTCCTGGCCAAACTGCAATACCTGCTCATTTTTTAACTGAATGACCGATGGCAAAATAGCGCAGTCAACGGGTGTTGCCGCTTGCGCGCCCGTGTGCTCGACCAACGCTGCGGCACTGGTGATGTGGTCGGCATGAGCATGGGTTTCCAACACGTAGCGTAAGATTAGGCCATATTCACTTAGCAGCGCCAAATCCCGCGTTAAATGGACGTCTACAGGGTCGATGATAATGGCGTCGCCCGTCGTAGCATCCGCCAATATATAGCTGAACGTACTGGACGCTGTATCAAAAAGCTGTAATGGGTTTTGGAAAGTTTTCATGCGAATTTTGCAAGCATTTTGGCGACTTTTTCAGCCGGAATATCACCTTGCTCAATAGCGCATGCCACCATGGTAAAAAAAGCTTTGTCTAGGGCTTTGCGCGCCGCGCTTAGTTGCTGCGCGATGATTTCGCAAGATTGCTCGCCTTTAATGGCGCGTTGCACGCCGCGCAACTGGCCTTCGACACGCGCTAGACGAGCGCAAATTGCCTTTTGTTTTGCCGGGTCATTTAATGTAGCCATGCGCTAGACTGCCTAAAATTATATATTCATAGTATATACTGTAGGGAGTATAAGAACAAAATAAGCACAAAACTTTTTAATAGGTGATCATGTGACTCCGAATACTTATGCAGCGTTGCACGCCTTGAGCGGCGGTGTGTTGATTGGTTTAGCAAGCTGGCTAATGCTAGCCGCCCTTGGCCGCGTTGCCGGTGTGAGTGGCATTGCGGCTTCTGCTCTTGTGCCTTTGCCCACGGATGATAATTCGGATAGGTTTTGGCGTATTGCGTTTATTTTGGGCTTGATACTTGGCGGTGCTGCCGCCTCAGTTTGGTTGCCCAATTCTGCGCAGGCACTACGCCCGATATGGTTGTTGATTGTTGCTGGCTTGCTCGTGGGCGGATGCTACGACGGGCGACGCCATTATCATCGACCCTGTAGACGTCCATTTAAC
>JANMDR010000318.1:0-2644 GCA_031376425.1 Betaproteobacteria bacterium | reverse complement strand
ACGGCTTTAATGCCCATTTCGCGAGCTTGCTTCAGCAATGGGCCAGCAGTTGCATCCATGCCGCCGTAGAAAACTGCGTCCGGTGCTTTTGCTTTTACTTTTGTCAAAATCGCGCGGAAATCAGTTTCTTTATCCGTTGTGCGTTCACGGCCAATGATGCTCACTTTTGCGGCTTTGAGGGTTTTTTCTACTTCATTAGCCAAGCCTTCGCCATAAGCTGTTTTGTCGTCGATCAACATCACTTTTTTGGCTTTAGTTTCGCCATTTACGTAGGCAGCAATTGCGGGGCCTTGCTGGTCATCACGACCCACTGTACGAAACACAGTTTTTAAACCACGCTCTGTAAGTGTTGGGTTGGTAGCGGAGCCGGAAATCATCGGAATACCAGCCTTGGCATATATTTCAGATGCAGCGATAGACACGCCTGAATTTAAGTGCCCAATAACAGCTACAACCTTAGCATCAGTCAACTTATTGGCAACTACGGTGCCAACTTTGGCATCTGCTTGGTCATCTTCAGACTGCATCACAAATTTAACTTGCTTGCCATCGATCATAATTTTTTGATCGTTTGCATGGGTAACGGCAAGCGCCACACCATTTTCATCATCTTTACCTAGGTGCGAGATGCTACCTGTTAGGGGACCAGCATGGGCTATTTTAACCGTAACCGAAGGCACTTCAACCGCTTTAGCGGGCTCTACTTTTGGCGCAGGCTTAGCTTCTTCTTTACCGCAGGCAACGACGCCAACAGCGATGAGTGCTGCAACTAATGCTTTGTGGGTGGATTTCATTGCGGTGTTCTCCAAAATAGATTGGTGGATAGAGTGACAAAACCATTGATTATACAAACACAAAAAAGGAAGTGTCAAATAAAGAAAAGTCAGTATTTGGGCAATCTAAAAAATAGCTGAGATTACGGTTGTAAAAAAGCCCGCAAACAGCCTTTTTGCGGGCTTCTTAGTACGAGCCTTGGGTAATAAGCGTCTAATTTATTATTTTTTTACCGGTGGCTTAGCTTCGGTTTTAGGCGCTAATGAAAGCACCCACTTCGCCAATGCTTTTGATTCATCTTCGCTCACGGTTTGCGGCGGCATTGGAATTGGTCCCCATTTGTTCGCGCCACCGCTTTTGATGTTGCGGGCTACATAATCTTGGATCGTGAGTTTTTTGTCATTTAGCGCGACAAATTTTTTATATTGCTCAGATGCTTTATCTGCATAGGTGGTGGCAACTACTTCATAAGCAGGTCCGACGAGTTTTTTATTCACCTGATGACAAGCCAAACAGCCTTTTTCACTTGCTAGTTTTTCGCTCGCTTGTGCCGTACCCGCTGTAACTATTGCACCCAAAAACAAACCCGCACTGATGACTAAAACTGAAAGTTGTTTCATGTTTTCCGAATTCCTTATTGAAAATAAAAGTTCGCAAAATAGCGATCAATCTTACTTAACCACCATTTTACCTTAATACCTTAACGCTGGCGCTAGAACCTTGGTTGACCCTTAATTTTCGATCAATCTTACCTGTTGCGCTGAAATTGCAAAAAATCGCGCATAATCCATATTAGCCGTCTTCAAACCCAACTTCAGGAGCGCTCCATGCCACTCGCCATTGTTGCTGCCATTGTCATCCTCATGAAAGTTTTCGAAATTGGCCCACCTGCTGAATGGAAATGGTGGGTTGTGTTAATGCCCTTGGTGTTACTGTTTATTTGGTGGGAATTCATTAGCCCGATGCTTGGCGTAGATAAGAAAAATGCCGAGCGCAAAATGGCCGCTGACGCTCGTGATGCGGAAGAAACCAAGAAGAAAAATCGCGGATTTTAGCTTTCGGTCATTGTTAAAAGCGCCTTAGTAGAAGGCTCTTCAGCATTTTATTGAGCCGCTTGCAAAGCCATCTCGACACTCTGCGCCACTGCAAATAACGCCGCATCGCCGTCCGTTTCACCAACCAACATCAAACCTACGGGTGCCATTCCCGCCGCGTGACAAGGTAGCGAAATGGCGGGGCGGTTAAACACATTAAACGGGGCGCAATTGCGCAAAAGCTGCGCATTAACTCGGAAAAATTCAGCTTCGCTCGTGCGCATTTGCGTAAAAGTTGGTGCAATAATTGGCACAGTGGGCAAGGCAATGGCCGCAAAGCCTGCCGTTTCTACATTAGCTTGTACCATCAAAGATTGACGAAGTTTTAATAGATCTACATAGTCTGCCGCCAGCATCGTTGCCCCGAGCATTAGGCGCACACGTACCATCTCGTCAAATAATTCCGGTGTATTTTGCAGGCGTTCACGATGCAGGGCGTACGCCTCTATCGCCGAAAAATTGGCCCTCGTGCTGCCTGCGCGTTCGCGCTCAAGCGCATGAAAATGAAAGCGCACGATATTAGCGCCAGCACGGCTCAACACCTGCAAACTTGCATCGAAGGCTGCCGCCACTTCCGCATCTAATTCATCCCCTGCAATATTGCTTGGAACGCCTATATTTAGACCTTTTAACGGTGTTGGTGCCAGATTTAATGTCGGCAGTCCCGCCATGATTTGATGCAGCAGGGCACAACAAGCAACTGACCGCCCTAAAGGCCCCACAGAATCGCGCGAAAATGACAGCGGAAACACACCTTCTAGCGGCACCGCACGTTG
>JANMDR010000300.1:0-8243 GCA_031376425.1 Betaproteobacteria bacterium | reverse complement strand
CAATGATCGGCACTACCAGCGCCTACAGAGCTATTTGAGTGATGCCAGCAACCGAGGTGCTAGCTTGCATATTTGTAATCCCGCGCACGAATCATTTGACGGGGGGCGCAAGATTGCACCTACTTTAGTATTGAATGCGCCCCCCGATTCAAAACTGATGACAGAAGAAATTTTTGGCCCCTTGTTGCCAGTGTTAGCGTATGACAGCTTAAACAGCGCTATCGATTTTGTAAATAATCGTGACCGTCCGCTGGCGCTCTATTACTTTGGTTGGAATAGCGACAATAGCAATGCCGTAATCAGCCGCACCATTGCGGGTGGCGTGACCTTAAATGAATGTTTAATGCATATAAGCCAAGAGGAACTGCCCTTTGGCGGCGTCGGTGCATCAGGTATGGGCGCTTATCACGGGCGTGTTGGCTTTGAAACGTTTTCAAAAATGAAACCGATATTTCATCAGGCACGTTTGAACGGTTTAGCTCTGTTTCACCCCCCCTATGGCAAGCGCTTTGCCGCCATGATTAAATTGCTATTACGGTAAAAAGAATCGATGATAATTCCATCAAAACGGCGTACCTTTCTTAAAGCAGGTTTGGTTGCAAGCGTGGGACTAGGGCTAATTAACCAACTTCACACCAGTGCAAAAGCACAGCCCGCAAATCCGAGTGAAGCAAGTGATCTTGGCACCTTTGATTTAAAGAAACTCAAAAACGCAGATGCGGTGTTAATCGCAGCACTAGCGCCGGTGATTCTCGCCGGCACCCTACCGCAAGCTGAAGATGCCCGGAAAATAGCTATTTCTGAGGTAGTTGACGCATTTGATCGCACTATTGCTGGTCTATCGCCGCTGGTAGAAGGCGAGATTCGTGAACTTTTTAGCCTGCTGCATTTTTCACTTACGCGCAAATATTTAGCTGGCGTTTCTAAACCTTGGGATGAAGCCAGCAGTACCGAAATTGCAGCTTTCTTAAGCAGTTGGCGCAACCATCGCTTTGCCCTATTGCAAAGTGCATACCAAGCGCTGGCGCGACTCATGATCGCCTGCTGGTACGGCAATCCCTTATCGTGGGGTGCCATTGAATACGGCGGGCCACCGTATGGCAAAGAACTTGGTTTATAACTTAACTCATTAAAAGTACGATAGCTATGGCATCTCAAATACCGGACCCAATCAAAATTGCGCTGGCGGATCCTGCGCGAAATTGGAAAGTGATCGACGGCAGCAGCTTAGACAAACACATTGCCATAGAATGCGATGTGGTGATTGTTGGCACTGGTGCAGGTGGCGGTACTGCAGCTGAAATATTATCAACGGCAGGTTTAGCAGTAGTGATGATTGAGGAAGGCCCCTTTAAAAGCTCTAGCGATTTTCGGATGCGCGAGCGCGATGCCTATCAACAGCTCTATCAAGAGTCTGCTGGGCGTCAAACTAAAGACAAGGGCATTACCATCTTACAAGGCCGTTCCGTAGGCGGTTCCACAACGGTAAACTGGACGTCAAGCTTTCGCACACCGCCAGACACTTTAAAGTATTGGCAGCAACAATTTGGGCTGAAGGATTACTCGGTGGAAGCCATGCTACCGTGGTTTACACAGATGGAAACCCGCTTAAACATTGAGCCTTGGGGCGTTCCACCAAACGAGAATAATGATATTTTACGCCGTGGCTGCGACGCCTTGGGCATACCTAATGCCGCTATTCGGCGCAATGTGCGCGGCTGCTGGAACTTGGGGTATTGCGGTATGGGCTGCCCAACCAATGCTAAACAATCCATGTTGGTCACCACCATTCCCAGTGCATTAGACAAAGGTGCGTTGCTTATACATTCCGCCAGGGTTGAAAAATTAGCGCACGGCTTAGGCCGCGTCACCTCACTTTCTGCGCGCGGCATGAAAATGGGTGCGGCCGGTGTTTGCACCGAAGCGGGTGATATCAAAATTACGGTATTAGCCAAACACTATATTATGGCGGGGGGGGCGATTAATAATCCTGCCGTCTTGCTGCGCTCGGCGCTGCCCGATCCACACGGTAACTTAGGCATGCGTACCTTCCTGCATCCATCTGCCGCTTGTGCGGCGATTATGGCTAATAAAGTTGAGGCTTATTCCGGCGCACCGCAAACTATTTATTCCGACCATTTTTTATCTACTCAAGCCATCAATGGCGAAATTGGCTACAAACTCGAAGCGCCGCCAATTCACCCAGTGTTAGCGGGCATTACCCTGCAGGGATTCGGTATTGAGCACGCCCAGTGGATGAAGCGCTTGCCAAATATGCATGTGACAATCGCCCTTTTACGCGACGGTTTTCATCCAGAAAGTGTTGGCGGTAAAGTGGGCATTCGCGCCGACGGCAGCGCTCAACTTGACTACCCCATTTCAGAATTTGTGTGGCGCGGGGTACGCCGATCATTACTATCAATGGCGGAGATTGAGTTTGCTGCAAATGCGAAAATAGTCGTGCCCATGCACGAAGACGGCAAACCCTACACATCATGGAAAGAAGCCAAAGCAGAAATCGAAAACCTACCCATGAAAACCCTCCGCGCCCACATTGCCAGCGCTCATGTGATGGGCGGCTGCGGCATGGGTGTCGATCCGCGCAAAGCAGTGGTGCGGGGTGATGGTAGGCATCATCAAATTGAAAATTTGTCCGTATTTGACGGCTCCGCGTTTCCCACCAGCATTGGCGCTAATCCACAGTTATCCATTTACGGCATGGTCGCCAGGAACGCAAGCTTATTGGCTAAGGCATTGGGTGGCAAATTAGGTGGCAATATTGCTGGCTAGCTCGATATATTCAAACGCTACTGAGCGCGCCCTCCTCCACAAACATTAAAACTCGCTATAATATTGCTGCACCGCACCATTCGCGGTTTTCAACTTCTGGGATGTACAAAAAAATGACCTTGCTCGCCTCGCGCCTTGGCCGCATCAAGCCATCAGCCACAATTGCCATTTCCGCTAAAGCTGCTGCCCTTAAAGCAGCCGGAAAAAATATTATTGCGCTTTCATTTGGCGAACCAGACTTTGACACGCCACCCAATATTAAAGAAGCTGCGATCAGAGCTATTCAAGCAGGTGATACGAAATACACTGCTGTTGACGGCACACCGAAGTTAAAAGAAGCCATCATCAATAAGTTCAAACGTGAAAACGATCTGACTTACACCGCTAAACAAATTAGCGTGGGCACTGGTGGTAAGCAAGTTTTGTATAACGCCTTTATGGCAACCCTTAACCCAGGCGATGAAGTTATTATCCCCGCGCCATATTGGGTTTCCTACCCTGATATGGTGCTACTCGCCGAAGGCACACCAGTCATTGTGCCGTGCACGCAAGCTACCGGATTTAAGCTAAAAGCAGCGGATTTAGAGGCAGCTATAACGCCAAAAACAAAATGGGTATTGCTCAATTCACCATCCAACCCCAGCGGTGCGGCTTACACCTATGCCGAGCTTAAAGCCATCACCGAAGTGCTCGTACGCCATCCGCATGTGTGGATACTTACCGATGATATGTACGAACATTTGGTATACGACGATTTTAAATTTTGCACCCCAGCGCAAATTGAGCCTAGCCTCTATGACCGCACCCTGACCATGAATGGTGTGAGTAAAGCCTATTGCATGACCGGTTGGCGCATTGGCTACGCGGGTGGCCCAGAGGTTTTGATCAAAGCAATGGGTGAGTTACAAGGTCAATCCACATCCAACCCTTCTTCCATTAGCCAAGCTGCTGCGGTTGAAGCGCTTAATGGTACGCAGGATTTTATTGCCATCAATAATGCCGAATTCAAAAAGCGCCGCAATCTAGTGGTGTCAATGCTTAATCAAGCGCAGGGCCTAAACTGCCACACGCCTGAAGGTGCGTTTTATGTTTACCCAAGCTGCGCGGCACTCATTGGTGCAACCACACCCACCGGTAGCGTGATTACGAGCGATGCTGATGTGGCTACGTATTTGTTGGACGCACAAGATGTGGCAATTGTGCACGGCTCGGCATTTGGATTAGCGCCGCATTTCAGAATATCCTACGCAGCATCAACCACATTGCTAGAAGAAGCATGTACGCGCATTCAAAAGGCGTGCGCTGATTTAAAATTGCTAGCTTAATATTGTAGGAAATTTAAATACGGGCGCTTATTTAGTTGGATGCGCCCGTGTGAATTACATCCCATTTTAATGCCGTGCCATGATCCGCGCACGCGCTAATCTGTGCTTCGCCCGCCACCATATCGAAGCCATGACTTGCAAGCCACGCGTCGTTGTAATACGTGCCCTGATACCGATCGCCACCGTCGCATAAAATCATTACGATAGACCCTGCTTGGGCACGTTCATGCATTTGCTGAGCTAAGGTTAAGGCACCGATAAAGTTCGTGCCAGTAGAGCCGCCACAGCGGCGGCCTAAGGTTTTAGCTAGGTAATGCACAGCCGCTACGCTAGCGGCATCAGGCACTTTTAGCATCGCGTCAATTACACCGGGGACGAAGCTCTTTTCAACTCTAGGACGACCTATACCTTCTATTCGAGACGACGCGGCAATAGTCAGGTTCGCGTCAGCGGTGTTGAAGGCATCAAAAAAAACTGAATTTTCTGGGTCCGTTGCGCACACCCGCGTACTTAAGCCTCGGTATCGGATGTAGCGACCAATGGTGGCCGCCGTGCCGCCGGTACCACAGTTACAAACTACCCACGCGGGGTTTGGATAGGGTTCCAGCGACATTTGGCGGAACAATGATTCAGCAATATTGTTGTTGCTACGCCAATCGGTAGCGCGTTCGGCGTAAGTAAATTGATCCATAAAATGGCCGTCTTTTTCCTTAGCCAAGCGCTGTGATTCCGCAGAAACCTGCAAGGGATCATCAACCAAAAAACAATCGCCGCCGTAAAAACGAATCGCCGCCAATTTTTCAGGTGACGTTGATTTCGGCATCACCGCAATAAACGGCACACCAATTAGCCTTGCAAAATAAGCTTCGGAAACGGCGGTAGAACCTGAAGAGGCCTCAATGACAGGGCTTTCGGGTTTTAGCCAGCCGTTGCACAAGGCGTATAAAAATAAGGAACGGGCAAGCCGATGTTTTAAACTACCGGTGGGATGGGTAGATTCATCTTTCAAATACAAATGCACATTTGGGTATGCGGGCAATGTGAGCGCGATTAAATGGGTGTCAGCAGATCGATTGAAATCAGCCTCAATTTTTTGAATAGCTTGGGCAATCCAGTCGCGAGTGTGCATTTTTTAAGATCAAATATTAGTGAATACTGATTATCCTAGAAACGGCAGTTGGACGCATGTGAATGTGCGATTTTGAGACTTCCTAGCAAGGCGCGCCGACGACGCAGGCTTCACCCTGCTAGGAGAAGCAACGCCGCTAGGGAGTTTCAAAATTGTACAATCACGTGCGTAGCGCTTTCACCCAATGGGTGACGATATAGAAACCTCGAAACACCAGTAAAAGCAGGCTTCCCAGAATAATTCTAGCGGTCAACTACCGTTTCTAGGATTATAGCTTGCCAGCAAATTTTTATAATATCCTCCACATGTCTTGGCGCTTGTTTTCCAACCAGCGCACCCAATATAATAATTTGCGGCTAATTTATAACTTACTGAGGAAATTAAAATGAAACTCTACTACTCCGGCGCTTCTTGCTCCCTAGCTTCCGCCATTGCGTTACACGAAGCAGGTATTGCTTACGATAAAACCAAAGTTGATCTCAATGCTGGGCTCACCGAAGACGGCACAAAATTTTCAACCATTAATGATAAAGGCTACGTACCCTATTTGGTCATGGATAATGGCGAAGGCTTAAGTGAAGGCGTGGCGATAATGCAATACATCGCTGATTTAAAGCCTGCATCTGGCATCGCCCCAGCCAATGGCACCTTGGAACGCACCCGTTTGCAAGAATGGCTAACTTATATCAATTCAGAATTGCATAAAACCATCGGCGGCCTGTTCAATCCGGCAATGAATGCTGAAACCAAAGCGCAAACCATTGTTGCCGCCAATAAAAAACTCGCTTGGTTATCCACAAAATTGACTGGCAAAGATTACCTGCTAGGCACTTTCAGCATCGCCGACGGCTATCTATTTACCGTATTGAACTGGTGCCAGTGGGTGGGTATTGATTTGGCAGCGTATCCGGTATTGGTGGCGTTTCAGACACGGGTAGGCGCGCGTCCTAAGGTACAAGAAGCCTTGGTTGCTGCAGGCTTGGCAAAATAATTTGTCGCGTTTGCTAGCAGTCTGTCAACCTGATGGCATGAGGGCGTTAAGTAGTGCGGATAGTTCAGAAGTGTGTGTAACCTTGCTGAAATATTCATCTAGCCCCTCAATTAAATACAAAAAGGAACGACCCATGAATGCAACTAAAGTATTGATTTCCGCCGCAATTTTGTCCATTGGTGTGGTATTTTCTGGTGGTGCATTTGCAGCCGACGCGCCTAAAAAAGCGCCTACTGAAAAGCAATTGGCACAGCGCGCAAAGATGAAATCTTGCAACGTGGATGCAAAAAGCCAAGCGCTAAAAGGCCAAGCCCGTAAAACCTTCATGAAGTCTTGCATGAAAAAAAGCTAAGCAATAAAATTACCGTGATTCACTAGTACGGTAGCCGCATCGACTGTGATGCGGTAAACGAAAAACCGCCATTAGCATATCGCTCTTGGCGGTTTTTTACGCTTTAAATTCAGCAACCTGAAAACACGCTGTAATCAGGTATCTTCAATCTATTGTGTAAGGGCGTTATCTTTCTAATATCGCCAGCATTTTTCTAAGGTGCAGCGCCCGCTGCATCATTGTGAATACGATCAAACCCACAAAAACCCATGTCCAAAGCACGAGTCGTTGATTGTCCAAAATCATCAGCGAGAAGCAAATAAACGCCTCCGTGCGCTCGCCTAATCCGGGGGCATAGTGGAATGATTTCATCGACGCCGTCACTATGGGAGTCACTGCCACTGCGATAGAAAGAAATAGCGACATGGCAATAGCGATGCTGCCAGCTAACACCAGTAGTGCAAAACGTGCATCAGGTGCATGAAGTGCCAATGCGCAAATCATCGAAATTTCAACAACGCGATCAAAGGTAATATCTAGTACCGCACCGACAGGGCTAGGTTTGGAGAGTCGCGCCAAGGTGCCATCTGCCGCATCGATCAAGCCAGATAACCATAATACAAAAAACCCCGCCACAAAATAACCCAATGCCACCAACCCAGTGGCCAACACCCCCACCAACATGCCGATAATCGTCAGCGCATTCGCACTAATACCCACACGCTGGCAGGTGCGTGCAATGGTGTGAAATACCGGTTGAACATATTTACGGGCATTGGTATCGAGCATGGGGAGATTTTTTGAATTTGAGAAAACACGTATAATAATTTGTAGATGCCTGATTTTATAGCATCTTCAAGCTTATTTACTCACTAAGAACGCTCATAAATAATAAGGAGTGCACACATGCTCAAGCTCATCATCATTGCTATTATTATTGTCATTGCGGCGATACTGATCTACGCCGCATCACGCCCAAACAAGTTTCGTATCGAACGAACCACCTTAATGGCCGCATCTCCTGAGGCAATATTTGCCCAAATCAACAGCTTTCACGCTTGGGAAGCATGGTCACCCTGGGAGAAAATTGATCCTGCCGTCAAGCGCACTTACAGTGGCGCTGATGCTGGCGTTGGTGCCAAATACGGCTGGGCAGGTAATAAGGAATTAGGGGTTGGCAGCATGGAAATTATCGAATCAAAACCGCACACATTCATCAAGCTTGATATTGATTTTCGCGCTCCCTTCGCCGCGCACAACACCATAGAATTTACTTTAGAACCGCAAGGCAGCAGCACCAAAGTCACGCACGCCATGTACGGCCCTAGTCCCTTTATTGCAAAATTATTCGGCTTAATAATGAATATGGACAATATGGTGGGCACCAAGTTTGAAGAAGGCTTTGCGGCGATAAAATTGATAGTGGAGCAGCCAAAAATCTAATTTTTAGCAAAGCATATGGCTGGACGTAGTCTAAATACGGAAATCGTCAAACTATAATTGTGTCAGTTCATCAGTGTCAAATTTAAACCAACATCGCGGCGTTTTTCAATACGATGCGGTATCCGTTTTTAATAAGCAATCAGTATTTGATACTAACGGATGCGGAAACTGCCAATATCCCATTTTTGGATGCACTGACGGGCGCATTGCGTTGTTGTTCCTCAATTGTGTGGC
>JANMDR010000296.1:0-2380 GCA_031376425.1 Betaproteobacteria bacterium | reverse complement strand
CATGTTCAGCGCGCCCACGGCCATTCGCGTGCTGAAAAAACAAGACCCCGCGTATTTAACCCAATACGATCTGTCTAGCCTCAAAGCCTTGTTCCTTGCAGGCGAACCGGTAGACGAACCGACAGCGCGCTGGATCAGCGCGGGCATTGGCAAACCCGTGATCGACAACTATTGGCAAACCGAGACTGGCTGGCCCATCTTGGCCACCGCTAACGGCGGCGGACTGACCGGCCCCGCGCCACAGTTTGGCAGCCCCGGCGTGCCGATGTATGGCTACAACGTGAAGCTGCTGCACGAAGCCACTGGTGAAGAGATGCGCCAGCACGGTGAAAAAGGCGTGGTCGTCATCGAGGGTCCTCTGCCACCTGGCTGCATGCAAACCGTGTGGCAAGACGACGCACGCTTTGTCAACACGTACTGGAAAAGCGTGCCTGGCAAGATGGTGTATTCGACCTTCGATTGGGGCATCCGCGACGCCAACGGCTACTACACCATCCTGGGCCGCACCGACGATGTGATCAACGTCGCAGGCCACCGCCTAGGTACCCGAGAGATCGAAGAAAGCATCGCTTCACACCCCAATATCGCCGAGGTGGCCGTGGTCGGCGTGGCTGATGCGCTCAAAGGCCAAGTAGCCATGGCATTCGCCGTGATCAAAGACACCAGCCTTGCCGAAACTGACGCTGATAAACGCACGCTAGAGGCGCAGGTGATGAAGCTGGTAGACGATCAACTAGGCGCTGTGGCACGCCCCTCGCGCGTACGCTTTGTCACTTTGCTACCCAAAACCCGCAGCGGCAAACTGCTACGCCGCGCTATACAAGCCGTATGCGAAGGTCGCGACACAGGCGACCTCGCCACGATGGACGACCCCGCTGCGTTGCAGCAGGTGCGGGATGTGTTGGCGCACTAGATTAATCATCAAAATAGCTGGAATTTAAAAGCATTATTCTGCGGACTTTATTGCTTATAGAATTCGCAGTATATTTTAATATATTTCCAATATAAATTAGATTGTAATTTTTAGATGTTTATTGCACTCGGTCTATTGCATCAACGGTGGTGACTACGCCAACCGCCCTCATGGCGGGGTACCGCAAATCGGTCAGTTGGCGTAGTCACCACCGTTTGCAAAGAGTGTATGTGCGCGAGCGGTAATTACTGCAAAGTGATTATTAAACTTACCAGTTATATTTGATGATATTTGCAATTGAATTCCTCTACACTCATCAGCGTACATCTCCCTGAGATAAGATGGCTGCGATAAATTTAATATGGCTCTTTTAGTCTCCGATTTTCTAAAGATTCAATTTTGACAACTAAAACATGAGTATGTCTTCTCATTCTGATTCCGTGCATCATTGGAGATACTTCTTAGCTCTAGACGAGGACCTATTAAAAATCTCTAGATACATAGAGCTTTGTGAAGCTAACTCTAATTGCTATTCAATTGAGATAGCTCGCATCTTAATGATGGCTAGCGCTGAGGCAGAGGTTGTTGCAAAGCAGCTGGTACAGCGCATATCTTCGACTCTAGAGCCACAAAATATGGGTGCATGTCGCGAAATATTAGCGAAGAACTTTTGTGAATTGCCATCAGTACAAGTGAGAACACTTGTCGGTCAATTCAACTTTACTCCTTGGGCCGATTGGGCAAACGGCACTCGTCCATCATGGTGGAAAGCGTATACAGATATAAAACACGCTCGTCACACTCATTTTTCGCAAGGCAATTTAAAGAACGCCTTAGAAGCGGTTTGCGGACTTATGGTTTTAATAGTTTATCTTTACGAAAAACCAGCTCTTCAAGGCCAGTTATATCCAACTTCACGATTGTTTAGTTTTGGTTCGCCAGTTATCACTGATCGTGATTTTTGGAATCAAAGCAGAGAATCGTACAAAATTGAGCGATCTGCTTAGTTAAGTATTTGAGTCGCTTTGTTTAAGTCAAACTTTGAAAATAAATAAAAAATGAGTAGTAAATTTAGCTGCAATTGTGGTAATACCGTTTGTACCAATAGCTTCGAAGGACATGGCATATATCGGCTGATTACCGACATTCAAATTGATTCACTTAAAGATCCAATTACAGTCGACGAAGTCACTACACTTTGGTTTGGATCGCCTGAAATGATTAAGTGCAATGGGTGCGGATGTTTCTACCAATGGAGTATTGAAGATAAAGAATACATTCAATACAAGCGCACTTAGTATTGATATCTTTATCTAATTACTTAAATCACAGAAACTACCGACAGCACGCCAAGGTAATCGCAAGTGAGATGGCGTATGCCAATGGGCCGATTTGCCACATTACGTTATATGGCCCGCCATGAGGCCCATTGGCATACGCCATCTCACCGCAAGCCAAGCCAAGCTT
>JANMDR010000255.1:0-29593 GCA_031376425.1 Betaproteobacteria bacterium | reverse complement strand
CGACTAACAAGCGCAAAGGCGCGTGATTTAACTGCGAAAAGTACATTGATTTCGCTCATTCAACTTAGAAATTCTTCAACGCTGCGCTAGCGCTCAAATTCATCGGGTTTTATGTGGTTGTGCAGAGGTCTTATATACCGGAAAACCCGCGTCAATTGCTCGTAATGCCGCAACGCACAAGGTATTACGCGCATCCAAATCTTCATCGACTAATTGCGTAAACGGGAAATAGCGTGCTTTTGCGTCTTCATACTTGAAACCGCTGTGCAAACTCCATCGTGCAATAAATGCGCCAATTGGTAGCACAGCATTGGCGCGCTCGATCTGCCCAGCTGGTGTCGGCAAATTAGCATGCACACCAACGCAATATTGCACGCCACTATGCAGCAATGCTTTGAAAAAGCGATCAGTAAGTAATGCGGCATCACGCACCTCCACGGCATAATGCACTGACGGTGGCAATGCCTTTAAAAACCGATACAGCCGATTGATAAAACTATCTACTTCATGACGAATTTGCGAACCTAACGGTGGAAACTGAAACACCATCACCCCAAGCTTTTCACCTAAGCCCGATATGCACGGCTTGCAAAAATACTCGGCTGCATAGGCGGCATCCAAAAAAAACGGACTATTGCTAAACTTACCAGAATCATCGCGCACATAGGGCGATGTACATGCCATCGGTGCCTTTACTAAGAACCGAAAGTGTGACGGAACCTGATCTGCATATTTTTCATATTCGGCTTGCGCAATCGGCGCATAAAAAGTACGGTCTATGCCTACTGCCCGCAACAGCGGATGCTGTGCATAGGCGCGTAAGCCTTCGCGGGCGAGTTTAGTTTCGCTCATTTCCCCTGCGTATACCAAGCCCGCCCAACCTGAAAATGACCATGAAGACGTGCCTAAATGCAGCAGCGTTGGTAAGCTATGTGCAAGCGCATGTAATTCATCCGGCACAATAGCCGGAAGCACATCGACTGATTTACGACGAGCCGACTTCGCGCTGATTGGCAGTGCAACGCTAGGCGACCCATCGTCGAGATCAAATAAACTGGCTTGTTTGGTATCAGTAGGCAACCGAGGCAGCACTTTCATAATAAGATTGCAGTACTTTATCAATTTTCGCAGGATTAAACCATGATTCGCACTAACCTTGCAGCCCTCACATTGTTATTTGCGGCAAGCATGTTGACCGCCTGTGTCAATAATCCAAGCTCGACGAGCAATACGGTAGCCACATCAGCTATCACCAGTCCGCGTTTACTCACACCGGCTATGGAAGTAAGCAGTACGAGTGCATGGACGCCACAAAGCGTTGTGGAGCTACGCGGTCGCGTGGTGACGATGGATGATGCGGGAACGGTGATTGAAAATGGCCGTGTGGTGATTCGTAACGGCATCATTGAGGCCGTGTTATCGCCTGGCGAACCCATTTCTACTGAGGTATCCAAGGCACTCCCGATCATTATCGAAACCCGAGGAGTGATTTATCCTGGGCTGATTGATCTACATAATCATCCTGAATACGCCATTTATCCGCCCATGCCAATTCCGCGCGCATACAAAGATAGGTATGAGTGGCGCAACTATGATGACGACTATACCAAGCGCATTACTTACCCAAATACAGTCATCACCAACGACATTTACTATGGGCTTGGTAGCGAGGTTGGTCGGTATGGCGAGATGCAGGCGTTGGTGGGCGGGACAACCACGCTTCAGGGTTCTCGGCCTTTTGCTGCTTATTCAAAAAACGAGTGTTTAGCGCGCAATATTGAAAACTCAGCGGTGACAAATCAGAAAGCGTTTAGTCGGGTTGATATTGGTCGTGATGCCGCTGAATGGGCAGCCATGCAGAATGAAAAAACTAAGGGCAGCATGGTAATTCATTTAGCCGAAGGCCCTTCTGCACGCATGGCGGATGAATTACGCTACTTAAAAAATAGCGGTTTATTAGGGCCTAAACTTATCGCTATTCACGGCGTTGGCTTGAGACCACAGGATTTAGACGAGCTTGCCAAAGCAGGCGCTAAAATGGTGTGGTCACCGCTTTCAAACTTTATGCTTTACGGCAAAACCGCCAATATTGACGCAGCACGCAAAGCCAAGGTACCCTTGAGCATTGGTCCCGATTGGGCACCCTCTGGCAGTAAAAATTCATTGGGCGAATTGAAAGTGGCTGATTTGGTTAATAAAAATGCACTCAGCAATAAATTTACCGATAAAGAACTAGTAGAAATGGTCACACGACGACCTGCCGAGGCGCTTGGCTGGGGCAATAAATTAGGCCAAATTAAAGCCGGTATGTTGGCCGATTTATTGATTGTTGATGACGCGACGCCAGCTACTCTCAACGCTGGAGCGGATGTCTACCGGAATTTAATTGATACCACTGAAGAAGCGCTGCGCCTCGTTATGGTTCGTGGTGAGCCACTCTACGGCGACGCTGCGGCTTTACGCGCCTTGCGACCGCAAGCCGAGAAACTTAATTTATTTGGTGGCCTACGAGACAAAGCGATGGAGGCACAGTGTGCCAATAGCGATTTGCCAACGGTGAGCGTGGCTGAAATCCAAACCCGGCTAAACACCGCGTTGCAATTTACGCCAGAATACAGCGCCAGAAAAATACCGGCAGAGCAAATCATCAAAGACTTACTCATTTGCGGCCAAGTTAAACCGGCTGATCCGCCGACACCAGATGATGCAAAACGGGCGCTTTCCTGCAGGTTCGGCCTGCCGTTCGAACCAACACGTTTGAGCCCGCTCACCGTCCATGATGATCCAGAATTTTTTCAACGGATACTAGCCATCAAACACATGCCCGCATACTTGCAGACGATTACACGGTATTACCAAACACCAAAATTACTGCAATAGCAGGATCACCCTATTAAGGTGCCAATCGCTCTAAACGCCAGCCTTCTGCAGTTTTCACGTAACGCAAACGGTCGTGCAAACGGCTTGACCTGCCCTGCCAAAACTCAATGGCTTCGGGCACAACTCTCAGGCCACCCCAGTGTGGTGGCCGAGGGGGAGCGAGACCGAGGCTGGTTTCGAGGGTGCTCATGGCCATTTCTAAGGCTTCGCGACTGGTGATCACTGCGCTTTGCGGAGATGCCCATGCACCGATGCGGCTACCAAGCGGCCGACTTAAATAGTATGCGTCGGATTCATCCATACTCACTCGCTCAACCCGACCCTCAATGCGTACTTGGCGTTCCAACTCGGTCCAATGAAAAAGCAAGGCCGCCTGCGGATTGGCATCAATATCATGACCCTTGCGGCTTGCATAATTGGTGTAAAACACAAAACCCCGAGCATCCACGCCTTTTATAAGCACTATTCGCGCAGATGGCTTGCCTGCGGCATCTGCAGTAGCTACCGTCATCGCATTGGGTTCCGGGAGCTCTGCCGCAATAGCCTCGTTGAGCCATTTTTCAAATTGCACGATTGGATCTACCGCCACATCTGCCTCGCTCAAAGCGGCAAATTTATAGTCCTTGCGAATATCTGCTAATTTCATATGCTCTTTCTATCAATATTATAGGTACAGTTTTCTGCGCGAGTCGCCGGATGCTTGCTTCGGTATCATCACCCAGAAGCGTAGCAATTGGCACCCAGCGAAAACCGTGCGATTCATCCGATATTGCGACCAGTTCAGGATGGGGCGCAATAAAGGCAAAACGTAAATCATAGTGCCAGTGACTAGGCTCATAATCAGTCTTGCCGGTTGCAGCATCTGTGCGGCGCCGTGCGGGAATATTATGGGCGTCTACGTCAAACAGTCCTTGATGTGCATCAATAACATCGATTAATCCACTTTCTTCGGCCAACTCCCGCCGTGCCGCCACGTCCATTGCGCCATCTTCGGCGTCAATATGGCCGCCCGGTTGCAGCCATAAATTGAGTTTTGCATGGTGCAGAAGCAGTGCAAACTGTTTGGTTTTGTCGATCACCCAAGCAGAAGCCGTTAAATGTCCCTCTAGTGTTGTACGTTCAATACAGGGAAGGAAATTGCCATTTTCGCCCCCCCCAACACGCACCACGAAATCAGAAATTTGCGCCAAGGCTTTAGCCTCAACTACGTCAAAAGGCTTATATTTACTGAGTTCATGGCCTACCTGCGAAAACTTAATCATAAAATTTACCAATCAATATTGCGAGTATTTTTAAGAAATAGGTGTAGTTTTCCAAACCGCCGATTTTGTGAATTTTTTACCCTTAGGCGTAAGGTGTGCACACGGCACAAAATTATGGGGTATATTCTCGCTCGTGCGTTAGATAATTTTGCACTGCAACAACACTTAGCCAATTTTGGTTAAGTATTGCTATAGTGCAACGCAACCTGACCCGCAAGTGCTAGACTTTACCTAAGCCGTATTTCAACAATCAGACTGGAGGACCCCACATGGTCGCTAAAAAACCTGCTGCTGCTAAGAAACCCGCTGCCGCTAAGAAGCCCGCTGCTGCTAAAAAGCCTGCCGCTGCTAAAAAACCTGCTGCCGCCAAGAAGCCTGCGGCTGTTGCAAAGCCTGCTGCTGCTAAAAAGCCTGCCGCTGCCAAGAAACCCGCTGCTGCTAAAAAACCTGCCGCAGCTAAGAAGCCAGCTGCTAAACGCACACCAAATGCAGCTTTCATGAAGCCAATGACCTTAAGCGATGTACTAGCTGCAGTCATCGGTAAAGCACCGCTACCACGCACTGAAGTTACCAAGAAAATTTGGGAATACATCAAGAAAAACAGCCTGCAAGATGCCGTTAATAAACGCATGATCAATGCAGACGAAAAGCTGAAAGCTGTATTCGGCGGTAAGAAAACTGTTTCAATGTTCGAGATGACTAAGCTCATCAGCGCACATTTGAAGTAAGCCTTACTGCAACAGCTATTGCTTAACAGCATAGTTGTGCACATAAAGCCGTTTTTACCTCGTGTAAAAACGGCTTTGTTTTGTGTTTTGCACTAAATCATAGTGACAAACGTGACCAACAAAACCACACGCAAATTGCACAAGCCCGCTGGGCAGGCTATAATGCTCAGCTTGGAGGCACGTAGCTCAGCTGGTTAGAGCACCACCTTGACATGGTGGGGGTCGTTGGTTCGAGTCCAATCGTGCCTACCAAAAAACCAATTGCCCTTAATGGGCAATTTTCGTTTCTAGCGCTGTTACTGCCACCATTTTTGGCGTGCTGGAAGCAAATACACAAAACCTAAACGTAAATGTTGTGAGCCCGCAATCACAAAAAATCATTTAGCTTGGTAGTTTGCACGCAGCTGCTAACGCGGCACTAGCGGCGAATTTTGATGTCGGCCTAAATAAACATCTGTCACAACGGAACTTTTTCGCTTTTGCGCTGTAATATATTTACACAGTCGTCATCGTTAATTTCTTGCCTTTGTGACGATACAAAACCACCGCGCCCTTCACAGTACATTTAATAATCAAATGAAAAAAATCCCATTTCGGCCGCTCTTCCTAGGCGCACCAGCATTCGTAGCGTCCAGCTTCATCGTAGCCATCGCTACTCTGTTCACAACCGCAACTAACGCTCAAAACACGCCGCCCGACACACCTTCCCCCGCATCCGAGAAAAAAGCCGCTGATAGCACCTCTAAAGCGGGCGCAGATGCCGCTAAAGATGCGCCTAAGGACTCTACGAAACCTGCGCAGGCAGTGGATAAGATTGAAGTGAAGGCGTCCGCTTCCGCCTACGACGCGCGCGAAAACGATACGGCGACCAAAATCGTGGTGACGTCTGAAGAAATAAAAAAGTATGGCGATACCCAAATATTAGACGTCATGAAGCGCTTACCGGGGGTAACGGTACAAAATAACCAAATTCGATTGCGCGGCTTGGGCAATGGCTATACGCAAATTTTAATTGATGGCGAGCGCCCACCACCGGGGTTTTCTATTGATAATTTGTCGCCTGATTTGGTGGATAAGATTGAAATCATTCGCGCCGCTACGGCTGAATTCAGTACCCAAGCTGTGGCCGGTACAGTGAACATCATCATGAAAAAACGCTTTACCGTATCCAAGCGCGACCTAAATCTAGGCTATTACAGTGGCACCGGCTACACTTCCTCTAACCTCAGTTTTACGGTGGCAGATAGCGCTGGCAAGCTCGCCTATTCATTCGGTGGTTATGGTGGGGCAGGCACCAATAATTTCCCTTTTAAAGGTGATTCTGTTGGTGTGGATGCGGCGGGCAAGAAAATTTTAGAACGCTACAGTAGCAGCACTAGCGAGGGTGGCAATAAATACGCGGGGCTATATTCCACCCTTGCGTGGACGCTTGGCGGTGGTGATTCCTTCACGATGAATCCATCGCTTAATTTTTACAAATACGATAATAAAAATAACTCACGCACCGATTATATTTTGGGTGAATCAACCATCTATCCGATTTCACGCGGTAGTAGCGTGGGCGATGGCTTGAGCTTTAACAACAACGCAAATTGGATCATCAAGCTTAAAGAAGGCGCTAAACTTGATCTTAAATTGAACTTAGGCTTGGGCTCAAACCATAATGACAATGCCAGCAAGTCGTTCAACACCGCAAACGAACCAACGCTAGACCGCGTGACAATAAGCCCAGTAAAAGATAACCGCATTTCGTTTGCTGGAAAATATTCAACACCCATTGTTGAAGGTCACGCTTTGTTGGCTGGTTGGGATGTAGGTTTAAACCGTAGCAATACGAAAAACGACCTCACCGAAACAAATGTTGCTGCGGCGCCCGTCAAGACTAACGAAGACTACGACGCAAAAATACAAAAACTGGCATTTTTTGCGCAAGATGAATGGAATGTAACGCCAAACTGGTCGGTTTATATGGGTTTACGCTGGGAAGGCATTGAAACGACTAGCAGCGGAAACGGCATCGCGACGACAGTAAATAAATCGAGTGTCGCCAGCCCGCTATTTCAAACCCTTTGGAAATTCCCAGATAAATCAGGCCGTCAGGTACGCTTAGCCCTTACGCGCACCTATAAAGCACCCAATACACAAAGCCTAGTGCCGCGCGTGTTTAAATCAGTCGTCAATACATCAACGGCACCGGACTACCAAACTGGCAACCCAAATTTGAAGCCAGAACTTGCTACCGGTGTAGATGTAGCCTATGAGCATTTTTGGGCAAAAGGTGCCTCTATGAGCGTAAGCGGGAGCATCCGCACCTTGAGCGATTACAATAGTAGAGGCACGCTTTTAGTTGATGACCGCTGGGTGAATAAGCCTTTAAATAATGGTCGCGCCACCAGCAAGAGCATTGAGTTTGATGCAAAATTCCCTCTGCAAAGCTTAGTCAGAGATGGACCACCCATTGATTTTAGATTTAATATGGCGCGCAATTTTTCTAAAATTGATGAAATACCCGGCCCCAATAATCGCCTTGACCAACAAACGCCGTTTAATGCTACGTTGGGTCTTGATTACCGCATGAACGGCGGCAAAGTCACTGCCGGTGGGAGCTATACCTTTAGAAGCGGCGGTGATGTACGCACCGCTATTACTCAAAGCCGCTACCAAACACCAAAGCGGGATTTAGATATGTATGTGCTCTATAAGTACACGCCTAAACTACAGTTCCGCGCTCGTTTTGCCAATGTATTGCGGCAAGATTCTATAACCTCATCTACCTACTTTGATGCGGCAGGCAGTACGAAAACGAGCTCCGTCAATCCATCGCAAATGAATATTGGTGCTAGTGTAGAAATTAAGTTTTAATACAGCTTAAACAATAAAAAATACCTTGGAGATAGCTGTATTTAGGGCGTTTTCAAGGTATTATTTTACTGAAAACACCAGCACGGGCATCAAGCTGCTTTTGCAAGCTCTGCTGTAACCTTAAAGATGCCTGTTGCATTGCCAGAATCAAACGCTAAATCTAGGTTTACACTATCGGGCAAGTAATCGCGACTAATAAATTCATAAAATGACCCCGGCACTTCACGGGTGATGGTTGTACCATCCGCAGCCACAAAATTTCGATGAACTTTATCGGCTAGCAATGCGGTTTGGCGCACGCGGCCAGAGGCTGAAACTTCTACCAGCGTCTTAATAGCGCGTCCTGCTTTGCGTTGCACTTCAGCTATAGCCACCACATCTTCAACGCGATCGATAGCGTGATTGAACACATTACCTTCTGTAGCTATCCACGCCATTTCCGCGGATTCTGCCTTTAATGTTTCATAGGCCTGCAAGCTTGGTTCGCTATGTTGACGTGCAAAGCAGCCAAGCGCCGCCTTTAATACCGCACAGGCTTCGTTGAATGGCAATTTAGCGTTAGTAGTGAGTTTTGCTAATAGCCATTTATCAAAGGTGCCCAATGGTTCAACTGAAGATAATAAAACCGCTGTTACCGCATCCTGAAACACGGCTGAGAATTGTTCGGGATGTAATTCACTCACAAAATATTGCGGTAACGATTCAGGAAATTGTTTATGTGTATAGGCATAACCCGTCATGCGTAACGCCGGCAGGGGGTACACACCTTGTTGCACATAGCCTAATGGCTCCAGCACACGGGCTATAGCGGCACGTCCTGCAGGCAGTGCACCACTATTGGGCCACAATACCGTACGTAAAGCGCCGTGATCAAAGATGACCTTATCACCCATTACCACCTTCGCGTCTACGTAGCTTGCACCACTAGGAACGCGATCCAGCAAACCTACAAATAATGCCAAACCCAGCGCCTCAGCAAGCTGGGCAGGCAATACCGGCGTATTGGATGTATCAGTTGATGCGTTTTCAGTCGCCTGCACATCAATACTACGCACGACACTCGCCAAAGCCCTCAAGGCTTGTGCCTCACCCAATACACTCACCAATAAATCACCTACCACCATGCCACACCTCGGCTTAATATATCTATATAGATTATGCGTAATGTTGACCAAAACGATTCGCTAAAAACTGCTCAAGCGAAACCTGTTCTTGTCGCACAAATCCTGCTTGATTCAAGGTGCCGTTTGCCATTAAATCAACCATCGCGCAAATACCTGCTGCGGTCGTTAACTGAATGGCTGAAAGCAAATGTCCATTTACTTTCTTTGCGTAAATCTTCTTGGTCCAACTTTCTTGAGCAAGGCGGGCATCGCGTTGGCCCGTAACAGATACAAAAATAAGCACCACATCTTGCAAGGTCATGGGGATAGATTTCTCCATCACGTCTTTTAAGATATCGCGACGTTGACCTAAGCCCAAATCTTGCAAAAGAATTTTCATAATCGCGCAGTGACCGGGGTAGCGCACTGTTTTGTAGTTCAAATTACGCACTTTGCCGGACAGCGTTTCGCATAAGGTACCCAAACCGCCAGATGTATTGAAGGCCTCATAATCAAGACCATCTAACGAAAAATGCTCAAGCTCTTCCATTGGCGGTGTTTCACGCAGCGTGCCATTAATAATGGCTTCACACGGGTTTAGATACTCATTAATTAAACCGTCGGTGCTCCAAGTAAGATTATATTTGAGCGCATTAGTTGGATAAATTGGCAAAGCACCTACGCGCATATTTACCTGATCTAAGGATGTAAATTGCTCCGCTACATGTGCGGCTGCAATAGAAATAAAACCTGGAGCCAAGCCGCATTGCGGCATGAACATGGTTTTGGCACCAGCCGCAATTTTCTTTACTACACGGGTGCTTTCTACGTCTTCCGTCAAATCCAAATAATGCGCACCCACATCAAGTGCTACTTGCGCCAATACCGGCGTTAAATAAAACGGGCAGGCCGAAACCAACATATCAATCTTGCCGAATATAGCCAGTGCGCCTTTAAGCGCTGCCGCATCTGCCACATCCGCCTGCGTGGTTTTAGCGCCAAGTTTAGTGAGTGCAGCAAGGCGGGCGGCGTCTTTATCGACAACGATCAATTCAAAATCACCCGTCGGCACTAACAGAGCTGCAATGGCCTCACCAATTTTTCCACCGCCAATAAGAGCTACACGTTTCATGGTTTTCCTTCGTTCTGAGTTAATTTTGAAGTTGCAATTATTGCCTATACAGCCTTACAATGTGTAGCTGCACACTGAGCAATATTTAAGGTCAAATTGAGCAAATCGCCGGAAAAACTAAGCAAATCGCTAGATTCATCACTAAGCAGTGCCGATAATGCGCTGCTTCGCCTGCTGCAACGCGACGCCAGAACCCCCGTTGCCCAGCTTGCCCGCGAGTTAGGTGTGGCGCGCGCGACCGTGCAAGAGCGCATTCGTCGCATGGAAGAAAAAGGCATTATTGATGGCTATACCGTACGGTTAGGCACGCGACTAACGCAGGCGGGCGTACACGCCCACACCCTCGTGCGTGCCAGCCCAAAGGGATTGGACGCCATGTATGCGACATTGCGTAAAATGCCGGAGGTACAAGCCGTTGCAGCACTTTCTGGCGAGTTTGATGCATTAGTTACTCTACATGCGGCAACCACGACGCAACTTGATGATGCGTTGGATGCACTGGGGCGCATAAACGGCATCGAGCGTACCCAAACATCTATTTTACTTAGTATAAAATTTCAACGTTAAACTTATTTCCACTCAATAATTAATTGGCTCACCAATGGAAAACATCTTCACCCCTTCTTATATTCTTAATCTCACTAGCGCCGATAAGCTAGGCATTGTGCATGCGGTAACTGGATTCTTACTTGACCACGGCGGCAATATTGAAGAGGCTGCGCAATATAACGATCACAGTACCGGCCTGTTTTTCATGCGCGTGCGCTTTGCGTGTGACAAACTCGCGCAAGCGGCATTGCAAGAAGCATTGAATGCCTTTGCCGTGCCGCGCAATATGACGGTGACGCTGCACAACAGCGCCGTACCGATGAACGCCGTAATTTTTGTCAGTCGTGAAGGTCATTGCTTAAATGACCTTTTGTTCCGTTGGAAATCTGGTTATTTACCCATTGATATTCGCGCCATCATTAGTAATCATCGTGATTTTTATCAGCTTGCCGCAAGCTATAACGTGCCCTTCCACTACATACCAGTCACAGCCGCTACTAAGCCACAGGCCGAGGCCAAACAACTAGAAATTATTGAAAACGAAAATGCACAGTTAGTGGTATTGGCACGCTATATGCAAATTTTTAGCAATGATTTGTGCGCCAAAGTGGCCGGTCGCGCCATCAATATTCACCATAGTTTTTTGCCTAGTTTTAAAGGGGCAAAGCCCTATCATCAAGCCCATGCTAGGGGTGTAAAGCTTATTGGTGCTACAGCACACTATGTTACCGGCGATCTCGATGAAGGGCCGATTATCGAGCAAGATGTAGCCCATGCTGACCACGCCGATACCGTAGAAAGCTTAAGCGCACGTGGTCGCGATACTGAAGCGCAAGTGCTAGCCCGGGCGGTAAAATGGCACTCGGAACATCGCGTGCTAATGAACCACGGCAGAACCGTTATTTTTAAATAATGGTAGCTGAAGATAGGCAATCGTCAAGTTATCAATACGAAATTCTGTAAGAATCCGTTTTCATATTCATCACCGCACCAATTGAGGTGAATCCGACTTCAGTTTGCGCTTCCACCTCAACCTTAAACTCATCAGTACATAAAATTTCGCCTGATTGCGCGGTATCTTCGCCGAGTTTAGAAGCGGCATTAACCTGTGCGCCATAGATATCCACATCGCCAATTTTTAGCATTGGCCCAAAACCCAAGCCCACACATAGCAGCACTTGTTCTTCAGGTAAGGTATTTTTATTGTAAGAAACAGTAGCCGCTTGCATCGCCACCGCCGCGCCAAGCGCATCGGCTGCTGTGGGAAAGACAACCAGCAAAGAATCACCTTCGGTCTTTAACAAGGTGCCATGGTGCCTATCAATACAGGGCAAAAATAGTTGATAAGACTCATGAATAATCTGCAAAAAATGGATAATGCCAAACGCTTCCACCCCGCGTGAAAACCCAGATAAATCAGTAAACATCACCGCCCAAGTTTCACCAAACTCTGCCCATATTTGCGCATCAATGGCGGCTTTATCAGCGCCTTTTAATACGCGATTACTAATCAAAGTTTCAAGCGCATCGGCTTGCGGTAGGTTTGGATAAGCGCGGCGAAAAGGCATGGCGGAAACTTTGTAGTTATTGAATGCGCCTAGTTTAGCTAAATTTTAGTTAAAAGTGCACAGCGAACCAGTTTGTAGTGCGCTCGGCTAATTACTTCAACAGGTGTTTACTCACAATTCACGATCCCAAACTTTTATTTGCTTATTTATCCCTTCGTCCGCGTAACCCCTTCCGGCAATACTACTTTTGCAAAATTAGCTTTCAATAGCTCCAGCATAGCGGCAGCCGATGGCGATAGGGTGCGCGCACGTTTGGTGATGATACACACCTCGCGCTCTAGTTTTGGTTCATGTAGCTCGCGGTAAACCAAATCTCCCCTTGGATTATGGCTGGCAGCAAGCGCGGAAATTACCGTGAAGCCCAAGCCGCCACTCATTAGACATTCTAAAATTGAGAGGCTTGAAGCCTCATAGGCTGCGTTGGAAAAGAAGCTATGGTCGCCCGCTACTCTCTGGAGCATCACGTGTATGGTGGTGTCGTTTGATGATTCTATGTAACGGTGGCCCGCAAGATCGCGCCACGTAATGCGGCCGCGCTTGCTGGCTAGCGGATGATCACGTCTGCACACTACACCAAAACGGTCGCGAAACTGCGGGTGAAATTCTAACTCCGGGTCATCGCCAAATTTTCCACTAATACCAATATCAGCCTCAAGCGATTTCACACGCCTACTGATGCCACTACCATTATCATCGCGAATATGCACTTTGATGGCGGGATATTTTTGTGAAAATTGTGCGACTACCGCTGTGAGCAATGTCGTTACTATCGTCATCCCCGCCGCGATACGCACATGGCCTTTGCCACCCACTGCAACCTCGCGAATTTCGCCTATCGCAGCTTCCACATCTTGTAGTAAGCGCACTACAACTGGATAGAAATCTGCGCCTTCACGCGTAAGCGCCACCTCCCTAGTTGAGCGATCAAATAGCTTCAAGCCCAGCATCGCTTCTAGCTCGCGAATAGTGGTGGTGAGCGTTGATTGGGTTAAAAATAAACGTTCGGCAGCGCGGGTGAAACTCGCGGTCTCTGCTACTGCCACAAACGCACGAAACTGTTTTAAGGTTACTTGTGAAGTCAAGGTAGCGGAAGTCATTTAAGCCCATCCTAGTTATTGATAAAATCAATGAAGCAATTTGAATTACTCATTTGCTCAATAATAACCTAGCGCACTAACATTGGGGCAACTTAAATAGACGACCACAAAAATGCTGCAAGCGCACAATAAATTAGCTAAAAATAACCCACTTGATCTATTGATTGCAGGCGCAACCATAATTGATGGCACAGGTGCTGCTGGCTATATTGCTGACGTCGGTATAAGCAATAGCCGCATTGTGGAGATTGACGATTTGCGGGAATTTCAAGCTACACAACGAATTGACGCAAGCGGTTTAACTTTGGCACCCGGTTTTATTGATTGCCATAGCCATGATGATTGTGCGGTACTTGATGCGCCAGAAATGCTGGCGAAAATCAGCCAAGGCGTTACCACCGTAATCAACGGTAATTGCGGCTTAAGTTTGGCACCCTTATCTACCGAACGCGTGGCGCAACTAGCAAAACCACTCGCTGCACCGCTATCTTTATTTTCGCAAGAAAATGCTTACATTTATCCGAGTATGGCTGCGTATCGGCAGGCGTTTGAAGCCAATCCGCCGATGGTTAATGTGGCGCAATTAGTGGGTCACGCAACATTGCGTGCGGCTATTATGCAAAATCTTGATGTTCCTGCATCCGCCAATGAATTAGCGCAAATGGCAGCAGCAATAAGCTCCGCCATCGCTGCGGGTTGTTTAGGGTTGAGTGCTGGCTTAGCGTATAAATCGTCGGCTGCCGCTGATACCGATGAAATGATTGCATTGGCACGCACGGTTGCGGCACATAACGGTATTTTTACAGTGCACTTACGCTGTGAAGGTTCGAGGATTGTGGAAAGTGTGGCGGAAGCGATTCGGATTGCGTTGGAATCAAAAGTAGCCATCGTACTTTCGCACCACAAATGTGTTGGCAAGAGTGCTTGGGGCCTCACCGAACAAACACTAACTGCTATCGCCGCCGCGCGTGATGCTAATCCTGAGCTTACGCTTAGTATTGATTGTTACCCATATACCGCAAGCTCCACGGTGCTCATGGAAGAGCGCGTAATAAACGCAACAAAAACCATACTGACACACAGCTTACCCTGCCCAGAAATGGCGGGACGCAATTTTGCCGACATCACCCGCGAATGGGGGCTTAGTATTGAGGCCACAATTGCAAAACTAGCGCCAGCGGGTGCGGTATATTTTAATTTGCATGAAGATGATCTTTTGCGCGTACTGAAATTCGCTGATGTGATGATTGGGTCAGACGGTCTATCTGCTCCAGTATCCATAGACGGAAGCGCCGACACTACGCAACCGCACCCGCGTCTTTGGGGGGCATTTCCACGGGTACTTGGCCACTATGTGCGTGAGCGTGGCGTACTCTCTTTACAGGAGGCCGTCCACCGCATGACTGGCGTACCGGCACGTACCTTTGGCTTAGCCGATCGAGGTGAAATTTGCTTAGGTGCCTATGCTGATTTGGTACTGTTTGACGCCAACACCATCCTTGACCGCGCTACCTATTCGTTTCCCACGCAACCCTCTCAGGGCATTGCTGGCGTATGGGTAAATGGTAGCAAGGTGTGGAATGGCACAGCGCTATGCAAGGATCACGAGAATGATAAGCGCCCTGGGCGCTGGCTCACAAGATCAACCACAAATACTGAGTTAAGCAATTAAGCATTTCACCGCAACGTTAATTTTACAAGGGGAGTCAACATGCAAAAATATGCTTTTACTAAGCGCTTCAGCACCATTGTCAGCGGGGTTCTTGCGCCGCTGGCAATCTCGCAGGCAATCTTAATTACCCCAGTTTTACAAGCCAAAGACCTTACCGTTGGGCTTTCAGCATCCATTACTTCAATGGACCCACATTATCATAACCTCACCCCAAATAATGGTTTACTCCGTCATATTTTTGATTCACTTATTCGCCAAGACTTTGCCCAAAACTTAGTACCCGGCTTAGCAAAATCATGGCGTGCGATAGATGCCACCACGTGGGAATTTAAACTACGTCGCGATGTGCGGTTTCACGACGGCAGCCCATTTACTGCTGCCGATGTGGCATTTTCATTGAAGCGCGCACCGTCGGTTCCCAATAGCCCCTCTTCATTCGCACCCTATGTCAAAGCAATTACAGAAATACTCACGCCCGATCCCTATACGGTGATTTTGAAAACTGCTAGCCCGTATCCGCTCATGCCAAATGATGTGGCCACAGTGCTCATCGTACCGGCTAAATTGGGTGAAAAAGTGACTACTGAAGACTTTAATTCAGGCCGCGCTGCCATCGGTACTGGCCCTTATAAATTTGCGGAATACACACCAAATCAACGAGTCGTTTTGAAAACCAATTTTGGCTATTGGTCAGGTGAGGAACCTTGGGAGAAAGTAACGTTTAAAATACTTCCCAGCGCCCCCACACGGGTAGCGGCGTTGCTTTCTGGTGATGTCGATTTTATTGAGGGCGTACCTACAGCCGATTTGAGTGGACTTAGCCGCAATCCAAAAGTGAGTTTATCCTCACGTATTTCTAATCGCGTGATTTACCTAACCTTAGATTCAAATCGGCAAACCGGCTCACCGTTTGTGTTTGATAAGCTCGGCAAACCCTTAGCTAAAAATCCACTTACCGATTCCCGCGTGCGCCGTGCGCTATCAATTGCCATTGATCGAACCGCCATTGTTTCTAGGGTCATGGAAGGCAGCGCCATCGCTGCTGGGCAATTATTACCAGATGGTGGTTTCGGCACCAGCAAGAACCTAAGAGCTGAGAAGCAAGATTTAAACATGGCTCGCAAACTGCTAACCGAAGCTGGATATCCAGATGGCTTCGCCCTCACGCTGCATGGCCCTGCTGGACGCTACATCAATGACGACAAAATTGCGCAAGTAGTAGTGCAAATGTGGAAACGCATAGGCGTTGATACCAAGGTGGAAACGATGCCTTCGGCAATACTTTTCACCCGTGGCTCTAAGCTTGAATTTAGCGCAATCTTAGTGGGCTGGGGTTCTGAAACTGGCGAAGCATCTTCACCGCTACGCGCATTAATTGCCACGTTTGATAAAGACAAGGGTATGGGAACATCGAATCGCGGACGGTATTCTAATTCCGAAGTAGATCGCCTCATTAATGCCGCATTAGCCACTGTTGAAGACAGCAAACGCGCCGCCTTATTGGCGCAAGCCACCGAGATTGCAATGCGCGACACCGCAATTGTGCCGCTTCATTTTGAAGTGAGCAATTGGGCAACACAACGCGGCTTGAAATATACTGGTCGATCGGATCAATATACCTTTGCGATGGACGTACGCACGGTAAAATAGTAAATACGATGGGGTGGCTAGGATTAATCTAGCACCCTACCTTTACCTCTAAATCCGTTCTACTTATGAATTGCTAACCTATGCTCGCCTACACGCTTCGACGCCTAACCCAATCTGTTTTCGTGCTTTTTGTGATGGCCGTGCTGGTATTTCTTGGCGTGTATGCTATCGGTAATCCCATAGAGTTGCTGGTGAATCCCCAAGCTGATGAAATTGAAAAAATGCGTGCGACAGTAGCGCTGGGCTTAGATAAGCCACTTTACGAACAATTTATGGTGTTTCTTAAAGGTGCTATCAATGGCGATTTAGGTCGATCTTTTGTGTTTGGTGTACCGGCATTGGGGTTGATACTTTCTAAAATGGTGGCAACCATTGAGCTTGCACTGTGCGCAATGATTATTGCAGTCTCAATCGGTATCCCACTAGGTTTAATTGCCGGATTAAAGCCAGACGGCATTGTGGCGCGCACCATTATGGCGGGCTCAATTGTTGGCTTTTCATTACCCACTTTTTGGGTTGGGTTGGTGCTGATTATGTTTTTTTCAGTGTATCTAGGCTGGCTGCCGTCCAACGGGCGCGGCGAAACAGTAAGTTTACTCGGCGTACAAGTCAGTTTTTTAACATGGGATGGCCTTACCCATTTGTTTATGCCAGCATTAAATTTAGCACTGTTTAAATTATCACTACTAATACGCTTAACGCGCGCCCAAACACGGGAAGCGCTATTACAAGATTACGTTAAATTTGCTCGTGCAAAAGGGCTTTCACAATCGCGTGTCATAGGCGTACATGTACTCAAGAACATCATGATTCCTATTGTGACGGTAATCGGTTTAGAGTTTGGTTCAGTGATCGCATTTGCGATTGTTACAGAATCTATTTTTGCGTGGCCGGGCACTGGAAAACTGCTCATTGATTCCATTAACCAGCTTGACCGACCAGTGATAGTGGCCTATTTAATGGTAATCGTAGCGCTGTTTATTTTCATCAATTTTGCGGTAGATATTATTTATTCCTACCTTGACCCACGCGTGCGCCTAGGACAATCAGCAGGGGCGGGACACTAAAATGACTACCATCAATAAAGAGATCAGCCCTGCACGCCAAATTTGGGAAGAATTTGCGGCGTCAAAATTAGCGGTAATCGGCATGATATTGCTACTCACCATCATCTTGATCGCTATTTTTGCACCGATCATTTCCCCTCAAAACCCTTACGATCAAAGCCAGCTTGATGTAATGAATAACAAACTGGCACCGGGTGAAAAATCACTTTCCAACCAAACCTATATTTTAGGAACGGACGATCAGGGTCGCGACATGCTTTCAGCCATTTTTTACGGCATTCGTACCTCATTAGCAGTGGGTGTCGCCAGCACCATCGTGGCGGCAGCAATCGGACTGTCGTTTGGCTTAATCGCAGCCTATTTTGGTGGCTGGGTAGACACCCTCATTATGCGGATTGTGGATATTCAATTGTCGTTTCCGGCAATATTATTAGCGCTGATTTTGCTCGCCGTATTCGGGCAGGGGGTTGACAAGGTAATCATCGCACTCATCACCGTGCAATGGGCCTATTACGCTCGAACGGTGCGTGCATCAGCCTTAGTTGAAATGCAAAAAGAATATGTTGAAGCGGCAAAGGTGTTGGCCCTATCAAAAACGCGCACCTTATTCAAACATCTTTTGCCTAATTGCCTCCCCCCCCTAATTGTAGTGGCAACCGTTCAAGTGGCACATGCCATTGCTTTAGAAGCTACGCTGTCTTTTTTAGGTTTAGGTTTACCGATTACCGAGCCATCCTTGGGCTTGCTGATTTCTAATGGATTTACCTATTTAATGAGTGGCAAATACTGGATTAGTTTTTATCCAGGGCTCGCTTTGCTAATCACCATTATGAGCATCAATCTAGTAGCTGATCAGTTACGTGATGTATTAAATCCAAGGCTAAAGAAATGAGCGCTACGCCAGTACTATCAGTTGAGAATTTGCGCACACATTTTTTCACTAAAGCAGGCATCGTAAAAGCGGTAGATGACGTTTCCTTCACCATCAACAAAGGCGAGATATTAGGGTTGGTGGGTGAATCAGGCTCTGGCAAATCAATGACCGGCTATTCCATCATGGGGCTAATAGATACGCCAGGCCGTGTAGTGAGCGGCAAGATCATGCTCAACGGTACCGAAGTTAGCAACTATAACAATGCCCAATGGCGCAGCTTGCGAGGCAATCGAATAGCAATGATTTTTCAAGACCCAATGATGACGTTAAACCCAGTGCTACGGGTTGATACGCAAATGATGGAAGCGATCACGGCACATGAAAAAGTATCAAAAACTGAGGCAAGACAACGCTGCCGCAATGCCTTAGTACAGGTTGGAATACCGTCACCCGATGAGCGCCTGCTTGCCTACCCGCATCAATTTTCCGGCGGCATGCGGCAGCGCGTAGCAATCGCTATTGCCTTGCTCAACAAGCCTGACCTTATCGTTTGTGATGAACCTACCACCGCTTTAGATGTGACCATTCAAGGCCAGATATTGTTCGAAATGCAGACCCTTTGCCGGGAATCCGGCACGGCCTTGCTGTGGATAACCCATGATCTCTCAGTTGTGGCTGGCCTAGCGGACCGCGTGGCGGTTATGTATGCTGGAAAAATTGTTGAACAAGGTACCACAGCACAATTATTAGGAAGCCCTTTGCACCCTTACACCAAAGGGTTGCTTGATTCAGTGCCCAGCCGCAATGTGAAGGGTAAACCCTTGCAACAAATTCCGGGTATGACACCGTCACTACTGCAAATAGGCGCTGGTTGCGCGTTTCGCGAGCGTTGCGCCCGTCGGGCTGCTGCGTGTGAGGCAGCACCCGCGTTTTCGACCCCAATCAGCGGCAGCGCACAGCAGGTGCGTTGTTATTATCCGCACACAAATTCAACAACTAAAGGTGCAGCATGAGTACGCCACTATTAGAGCTAAAAAGCATTTCAAAACGCTTTGAAAAAAAACTCGACTTCATTGGTAAATTCGCTAATTCCTTAGCAAGCACAGTAAGCGGTAAGAGTGCTACGAGCACAGAAGTCGTACATGCGGTAGATCGTGTTGATTTGACGATTTATAAAGGCGAAGTTGTGGGCTTAGTTGGTGAATCTGGTTGTGGCAAATCTACCCTTGGCCGCTTAGTCGTCGGACTGCACAAAGCCAGTAATGGTGAGCGCTTTTGGCGCGGCAAGAACACCAGTACCATGACAGCAACCGAGGCGCGCGCAATGCAATTAGAGGCGCAAATGATTTTTCAAGACCCCTACGCATCGCTAAATCCGCGCTATCGTGTCGAAGACATTATTGGTGAAGCGCCGGTGGTACACGGTGTGGTGACCTCAGCAGAAGAAGCGGATTATGTAGCGCAAATGATGCAACGGGTGGGACTAGACCCGAGCCTCTCAAGGCGTTTTCCACATCAATTTTCGGGCGGACAACGTGCGCGTATTGGTATTGCTCGCGCACTCGCGGTACAACCGAATTTTTTGGTGTGTGACGAAGCCGTTGCAGCTCTTGATGTTTCAATTCAAGCGCAAGTGCTAAATCTCTTTATTAAATTGCGCGAAGAACTAAACCTTACTTATCTATTCATTAGCCATGACTTGAGCGTAGTCCGGCATTTGTCAGATCGCGTAGTCATTATGTACCTAGGGCGTGTGGTGGAAACTGCGCCAACGGATGTATTGTTTAATTCTCCCAACCATCCCTATACGCAAGGCTTACTGGCTGAAGTACCGACGCTTGAAGTACGCAAAAAAGAATTCGTCGCCATCAAGGGCGAAATTCCTTCGCCGTTAAATCCACCAACGGGATGTCATTTTCATCCGCGTTGCCCGCACGCCGCAAAGGTTCCGGGTGACAGATGTAAATCCGAGCAGCCTATGCTGAAGATGATTGCTGTTAATCGCTATTCAGCTTGTCATTTAAATGAATAAACGCCCATCGCAATTTTAAAAAGCCTATGTTATGAATGCATCCACACCAATTTCAGCTCCAGCGCCTATCACCATTATCAAGCCAAGTAGTACAGCAAATAATCTTGCACCCGTAGTATTTGATTCACCACACAGCGGTACTTTTTATCCCCCTGATTTTAATTTTAGCACCCCACTTGCTAGTTTGCGCACCGCCGAAGATACGCATGTAGAGGCGCTCTATGCCGCCGCAGCCGATTATGGTGCAACACTCATTGCCGCAAATTTTCCACGCAGCTATATTGATGCAAATCGTTCGCTACTAGATATTGATACCGCAGTTATAGACGGCGCGTGGACCGGGCCAATCAGCGTCAGCGAAAAAACCAAAAATGGAATCGGCTTAATTTGGCGCTTAATCAATAATGGCACACCAATTTACACCAGAAAACTGCAAATTACCGAAGTGCAAGCCCGCATTGAAAATTACTACGCGCCATATCACCACGCCGTGAAAGAAGCATTGGACAACGTGCATCAACGATATGGCGGCGTATGGCATATTAACTGCCATTCCATGCCTGCAATTTCTAGCGCTATTGATAGTGAGGGCCCAGGGATTGCGCGCGCTAATTTTGTTTTAGGCGATCGCGATGGCACGAGTTGCGCACCGGAATTTACCGATTTTGTCGCAAGTAAATTACGCGCAATGGGCTATAGCGTAAAAATAAATGACCCCTATAAAGGTGTAGAGTTAGTTCGCGCCTATTCTAACCCTGCGCAAAATCGGCATTCCTTACAAGTTGAAATTAATAGCAAACTTTATATGAACGAACTGAATCGAGAACGAACCACAGGCTTTGCAGCATTACAGGCAAATATTGATATATTAATTGCGAGCATCACCCAATATGCAGTCGCGCAAATTGGAAACAATTGTGAGCGCTAATATTGGCACAACGCCATACACAGTGGCGCTGACGCCGCCCGATATTTCTGCCTATAAAAACGGCAACACTGGGGTGGAGTACATCAGTACCTTTGATAGCGGCATAGACGGACCACACGTGATGATTAACGCTATCACCCATGGCAACGAACTCTGTGGCGCATTGGTGCTAGATCGTTTATTCAAAATGCAGTTGCGCCCCTCCCGTGGCAGGCTATCATTGTCGTTTGCAAACGTTGCTGCTTTCCATGCGTTCAATCCTGCCTTGCCCAATGATTCGCGCTATGTGGATGAAGACTTTAATCGCGTATGGTCACCCGAAGTTTTAGATAGCGCTAGACAATCATCAGAACTAACTCGTGCACGTGCCATGCGGCCTATTATTGATAGTGTGGATTTTTTGTTAGATCACCACTCAATGCATGACCCGCATCTGCCGCTGACCATTTCCGGCATGCAACCGCGCAGCATTGCGTTAGCAAAAGACCTATGTGTACCAGAACATATTGTGGTGGATGCTGGACACGCCAACGGCACGCGGATGCGCGATTATGGCGGCTTTAGCGACCCCTCATCTCACAAAACCGCCCTGCTCACGGAATGTGGGCAGCATTGGGAGCCTGACTCTGAAATACTTGCTTGGCAAATTACTTGGCGATTTTTGGCACGGTTGAATATGGTCGATCACGATCTTGCACAGGCTCACATTAACCCTACACCAACGCCGTTGCAAAAGACCGTACGCGTGACGCAGGCGGTGACTGCTACCGGCGAGAATTTTATATTTAGCGAAGGCTTACGTGGCTTTTCTATTTTGCCCAACAAAGGTGACGTAATTGCCCTAGACGAAGGTGTGCCAGTGCTAGCACCCTATGATAACTGCGTTTTGATCATGCCGACTTTAATTCACGTTAAACCGGGTTTAACTACGGTGCGACTGGGGCAATTGGTGTAAACGCAAATTTCTACTCGCTACTGAAACACAGCGGGTTCCCAGTCTTTTTGCTATCATTACGAACTACTCAACCCTGCTATTTTCGCGAAGGTGCCATATGGCATATATGACCTATATGAAACTATACCCACTCCTCATCACCGCTGCGGTTCTTAGTGCAAGCACCTCGGCTTACGCTTTCAAACTCAGTAGCGCAGACATTTCTCCAAGCAAACCTGTTGCTAATAAATTTGTGTTTAAGGGCTTTGGCTGCGACGGTGAAAATCTCTCACCAGCATTAGCTTGGAGTGGAGCACCCAAAGATACTAAGAGCTTTGCACTGCTAGTCCATGACCCCGATGCGCCAACTGGCGGCTCGGGTTGGTGGCATTGGGTGGCATACAACATTCCGGCCACAACAGTAGCACTCGCGCAGGGTGCCGGTAAGAGTGACGGCAGCGCTATGCCTAAAGGCAGTGCGCAAGGCATCACTGATTTTGGCTCAGCCGGTTACGGTGGCCCCTGCCCTCCGCAAGGTGACAAGCCGCATCGCTATATTTTTTCTTTGCACGCATTGCGAACAGAAAAGCTCGATATTCCTGCGGGCTCTACTGCCGCTTTAGCGGGCTTTATGGTGAACGCTAATAGTCTAGCGAAAGCAACATTGACGGTTAAATTTGGCCGCAAATAACCTGTACCAATAAAATGGCTGGAGAAACCTGTGAACCGGCTGCTCCAGCCATGTTTTAGGTATTAGAAACTACCACTTACCCGTGTTCGGCATTGATACCCAAGGTTCTGCTGGCGCTAACGCCCCCCCAATTTGCAATAGCTCAATGGAAATACCGTCGGGCGAAACCACAAAGGCCATACGCCCATCACGCGGCGGGCGGCTAATGAGCACACCACCAGCTTGAAGGCGTGCGCAAAGGGCATAAATATCCTCAGTGCCGTAGGCCACATGACCAAAATTGCGGCCACCAGTATAAACCTCAGCATCCCAATTATAGGTCAGTTCAATCGCATTGGTTTCGTCACCTGGCGCTGCTACAAACACCAAAGTGTAACGGCCAGCCGCATTTTCTTGCCGACGAGTTTCTACTAGACCAAGTTTATTGCAGTAAAAATCAAGCGAGGCGTCCAGATTACTTACGCGCACCATTGTGTGTAGATATTTCATGTAATCCCTAAAATTAATTTTGACTCAATACGTGTAGATACGATTAAATTGGGCATTTACAGCCAATTACTTATACTACTTATACTTAAAAACATCTGGTCTACCTAAACCGGGCAATAGCTCAACTATGCCACCAGAAAAAATTTCTACTGCCAGTGCCGCTAACAACAAGCCCATGATACGTGTTGCAATATTGATCGTGGTATGGCTCATATATCTACCCACTTGCGTCGCTATACGGAGCGCTAACCATACCGTGATCGACACTGCGATTGCCACCAGCAACACACTGGTTAAATGCAAAATCGCTTTTTTCTGACTCACATAGATAATGATAGTGGACATCGCACCCGGTCCGGCCAAAAGCGGCACGCCAAGTGGCACTACGGCAATGCTAGCTTTATCGACTGCTTCTTCGGCTTCTTCCGGTGTTTGTTTTTCACGCGTGGGCATGGCCTGCATCATGGAGAGTGCGCTGAGCATCACCAACACCGAACCACCAACCTTAAAACTCGCGATACTGATACCAAAGAGTTCAAGAATACTTTCACCAAATACGGCTGAAATTATCAGGACGACAGCCACCGTAAACGCAGCAATACGGGCAATACACTTGCGTTCCTCTATCGACTGATTGGCTGTCATTGCCACAAATACTGGCATGATGCCCAATGGGTTAACAATGACGGTCATGGCGACAAAAATTTTCACGTATACAACGAGTTCAAGCATAGCGTTCCTTTATTTTACTTTTTAGTTACTGCTACTACCCGCAATTCCAAACCTCAATTCGCACCCAAAGGAGATGGCGAATTTTAAATAGCGCTTTCTTTATCCCATCAACCCAGCCGCTTCCGGCCCGCCCAGAACCAGCATTTTATTACGCAAGGCTTTTAGCTCATCGCGCAGCTTACCTGCTTTTTCAAATTCTAAATTTTTAGCTGCATCCAGCATCTCACGTTCCAGGCGCTTTAAATTCGTTTCTATTTGTTTTTCACTGAGCACATCGTATTTTTTCTTCTCTTGTGCGGCTTTGCGCTCAGTGCGTTTTTCATCAATATCGTAGGCACCATCGATCATATCTTTAATGCGCTTATTGACGGATTTTGGCACGATATTATTATCAAGATTATGTTGCGTTTGCTTGGCGCGACGGCGGTCGGTTTCACCGATGGCAAGACGCATAGAATCCGTTTCGCGGTCTGCGTACAAAATGGCGGTGCCATTTAAATTTCGTGCGGCACGGCCAATGGTTTGAATTAGCGATCTGAAGCCGCGCAAAAACCCTTCTTTGTCAGCATCTAAAATAGCCACCAGCGAGACTTCCGGAATATCCAAGCCTTCGCGTAGCAAGTTAATGCCCACTAGAACATCAAACACGCCGTAGCGCAGATCACGAATAATTTCTACACGTTCTACGGTATCAATATCCGAATGCAAATAACGCACTTTAATACCGTGCTCTGATAAATAATCAGTGAGGTCTTCTGCCATACGTTTCGTTAATGTGGTCACCAATACCCGCTCTTGCAGTGCCACGCGTTTATTAATTTCAGACAGCAAATCATCTACCTGCGTGGCGGCCGGGCGCACGATAATAATCGGATCAACCAAGCCTGTTGGGCGTACCACTTGCTCTACTACCTGACCAGTATGCTTGGCTTCATAATCTGCAGGTGTAGCGGACACAAAAATAGTTTGCCGCATCAAGCGCTCAAATTCATCGAAACGCAATGGCCGATTATCCATAGCTGATGGCAAGCGGAAGCCGTAACCTACCAAATTTTCTTTGCGGGCGCGATCGCCTTTGTACATACCGCCCACCTGCGGCACGGTGACATGGCTTTCATCCATAATCATCAACGCGTCTTTGGGCAGGTAATCAATAAGGGTGGGCGGTGGTTCGCCGGGCGCACGGTTACTTAAATGCCGAGAATAATTTTCAATCCCTTTGCAAAAACCAATTTCTTGCAGCATTTCTAAATCAAACTGGGTGCGCTGTTGAATGCGTTGCGCTTCGAGCAATTTGCCCTCAGCCGTGTAGTAATCAATCCGTTCACGCAGTTCTTCTTTAATAGTTTCAATCGCCCTTACTGTGGTACCGCGCGTACTCACGTAGTGGCTTTTTGCAAACACAGCGAAGCGCGGCACTTTTTGTCCTAGATGGCCGGTGAGTGGGTCAAACAAAGTGAGCGAATCTACCTCATCATCAAAAAAACCAATGCGTAGCGCAAGATCCGCATTTTCCGCAGGAAAAATATCTAAGCTATCGCCGCGTACGCGAAACGTACCCCGCCTAAAATCAAGCTCGGCACGCTTGTATTGCATGGCAATGAGCTGCCGCATAATAATTTGTGGGTCGGTTTTGTCGCCAGTACGCACCATCATGCGCATATCGTAGTAATCGGTAGGATCTCCCAAGCCATAAATGCAAGAAACCGTGGCCACAATAATGGCATCGTTGCGCTCTAGTAGCGACTTTGTAGCCGACAAGCGTAATTGCTCAATATGCTCATTAATAGATGAGTCTTTTTCAATAAACGCGTCGCGCGAAGGCACATAGGCTTCGGGCTGATAGTAGTCGTAATAACTTACAAAATATTCCACCGCGTTTTCCGGGAAAAACTCTTTCATCTCCGCGTATAACTGCGCTGCTAGGGTTTTGTTCGGTGCCATAATTAGCGCAGGTTTACCAATTTGCGCAATCACATTTGCCATCGTGAAGGTTTTGCCAGAACCCGTTACACCAAGCAAAGTTTGAAACGACAAGCCATCGCGCAAGCCTTCAATAAGTTTTGCAATCGCAACCGGTTGGTCGCCCGCAGGAGGAAAGGGCTGATTTAGCTTAAATGGGCTATTGGGGTAGGTAATTAAATGCGGTGCACTAGAGGCAGTCATAAGCCAAGTTTTCAAATGAAATAACTGTATATATTAACAGGGTGTAGACCGTGAAAACAGAATATCTGCATACAAACTTTGCTTAAAAGCGCCCCATCACGTTTGCCGTGGCATACTCGCATTAAGATAAAAACGAGAGAAGGTTTATATGCAAATTGGATTAGTAGGCTTAGGCAAAATGGGCAGCAGCTTGGCGCGTAAGTGGTGCCGCGCCAATACGCATGTGGTGGGCTACGATATGGACGCCACACGCATGGAGGAATTAAAATCAGAAAGCGGCTTTGAACCAGCCTATTCACTTGATGCGCTGCTCAATGCTGTTGTTGCACCGCGCACTATTTGGGTGATGTTACCCGTGGGTCGCGCTAACCATCAAGTACTTGATGAATTGCGCCTAAAACTTTCCCCAGGCGATACTGTGATTGACGGTGGCAATAGCCACTACAAAGATACTGTAGCGCGTGCTGAGCAATTTCGCCTGCTCGGCATCAATATGATTGATGCTGGCGTTTCAGGCGGCTTGCAGGGGCTAGAAAACGGCTTTTGCGTCATGATTGGCGGCGAAGCAAGCACGGCGGCCAGCATAAAGCGCGTTTTTGAAGCCTTAGCACCGCACCCAAACCAGTTACTACATTGCGGTCCTTCAGGTGCTGGACATTTTGTAAAAATGGTACATAACGCCATCGAGTACGGCATGATGCAATCCATTAGCGAAGGATTTTCTCTGCTTGCAGCAAAGCGCGAGTTTGATTTTGATTTATCCGCGATTGCCGAAAACTGGCGCTCCAGTAGCGGTGTGCGCTCGTTCTTGCTTGACCTAACCGCCAATGTATTAAAAGACAATACAGCACTTGATGGCGTCGCTCCCGTGGTGCGCGATTCTGGCGATGGCCGCTACGCCACCATCGAAGCCATCGAACAAGGCATTCCTGTGCCAGTGATTACGCAAGCGTTATTATCGCGTTTTCAAACACAGGGTCAGGGTGACTTTGCTGCCAAAGTAAATGTATTGCTACGTAGTGGCTCAGGTGGCCATGATGTGCCGCGCAAATTAGTAAATGAGTAAATTTTAATGGTTGAGGATAGCCTAAAATAAGCTACCCTCAACCATATAGCCTGAATCAGCACAATCACTGACTGCAACGCGGTGCTTAAAAAACTACTCAATTCAGTATTGATATTTCTAAGTGTGCTCGCCACTCCGGTTGCAATCGTTACGCAACCCTTAGTGTTCAATATAGCAACAACACCGCCCACAGTGGCTGCCGACCATTTAAAAGCGCACGTAAAATATTTATCGGTTAATGTCCATCCGCGTAGCGCAAATAATTTCTCCAACCTACAACGCGCAGCCGACTATATTTTCACTGAACTTAAAACCGCCAGCAATGACGTCAGTTACCAAGAGGTACTGGTTGATGGCAAAAAATATCAAAACATTATTGCCCGCTTTGGTTTCAACCAAGCACCTAACAGCGATGGCCTAATCGTCATTGGCGCACACTATGATTCACACGGACATGATGATCCAATTCCAACGCGCAGCAGCCACACTCCGGGGGCAGATGATAATGCCAGCGGCGTAGCTGGCCTAATTGAACTTGCAAAATTGCTCAAGCAAAATCCCCCAAACCGGCCGATAGAATTGGTTGCCTACACCTTAGAAGAACCACCATTTTTTCGTACCGAAGATATGGGCAGCGCCCATCATGTACGCGCGTTGGTTGCACAAAATCGCAAAGTAGATTTGATGATCTCACTGGAAATGATTGGCTACTTTAGCGACAGTCCAGCCAGCCAAGACTACCCTGCACCCGGTATGTCAGCGCTCTATTCGGACGTGGGAAACTTTATCACCGTCGTCGGCAAACTAAGCCATTTCGGTGCGACTCGAAAAGTAAAAGCGCTCATGCGCGGCGCGACCGATTTAAACGTCTACTCCATCAACGCGCCACCCTTATTAGCAGGCATTGATTTCTCCGATCACTTAAACTATTGGGCGCACAATATGCCCGCGCTTATGATAACCGACACCGCTTTTTTAAGAAATAAACAATATCATTTAGCGGGTGATACTTACGATAAATTAGACTACACGCGTATGGCGAAGGTAGTCCAAGGGGTTTACGCAGTAGCGGTCGAGTATTGAGCGTAATAAGCCCCGTGTCTTGAATCGTCGGGCTGTGTGCACGACAGTTCACGGATTGCTTGTTGCTGCTATTAAAACCGCCAACCCTTCCCAGACCGCCAAATCAAAATAAGCAGTTGCCAAGCCTGATGGTGAGCAGAGCACATAAATTTTTGAGCTCACATCACCAAATCCGCCATCCGCCAAGCCATACGTTAAAGTCCCTGTTTTGCAGCCCAACGCTGCTGCAGCGGCTGTTTTACTTGTAAATGCGATGATTTTAGGTGTTACCTCACCCATCTTCATCCAAAATTCATCTACATTAAAGGCATCGTCAGGGAGTTGTGCGTCAGTGCCCGAATGTGCCTTACATAAATCGGTTAACCCTATGCGTAACGACAGCAATTGCGCATACTCATGCGGCGCGTATCGCGTGGGGGTAATGCCTACCTTCGCCAGCGTTGGCCAAAAGCGGTTACCCGGTTTGGCGTAATAACTTTTAACCTGAGCGGATGCCGTAGAGGGTGCAGTACCGCAGAACACCAATTTAAGATTAGGTTCTAGAAGGTCGGGTACTAAATATGGCGCTTTCCGTTTTATAATCAAGTTCCAATTCAAATTTTGAGATTTACGATGACCGAAGTTGCCAAACATGCTGCTCCACAATCCCTCCCTGAACGTGAGTTTATGGAATACGATGTTGTCATTGTAGGCGCTGGACCCGCAGGTTTGGCGGCGGCAATTCGCTTAAAGCAAAAAGCAGTAGAAACTGGCAAAGAAGTTTCCGTATGCGTGCTTGAAAAAGGTTCAGAAGTGGGGGCACATATTTTATCCGGCGCGGTGATGGATCCTCGCGCCATAAATGAGTTGTTTTCAGACTGGAAAACCCTAGGTGCGCCGCTAAATCAGCCGGTTTCCGAGGACCGCTTTCTATTTTTATCAGAAAAATCCGCACGTCAAGTGCCAAACTGGATGCTGCCCGATTGCTTTAAAAATCATGGCAATTATGTAATTAGCCTCGCCAATGTGTGCCGCTGGCTGGGCACCAA
>JANMDR010000221.1:0-8797 GCA_031376425.1 Betaproteobacteria bacterium | reverse complement strand
AATTTCGCTATGTGGAAAAGAAGGTGCAATATTAAAATGGTAAAAATACTATGGTAGAAAACCGCCCTTGGAATACCATTCTTGCGCACACCATTTTGATTCTTGGGGTGCTGCTAGTGGCGTTTCCCTTGTACGTTACTTTTGTGGCATCTACCTTATCGTTAGAGCAGATTGTTGCCGTGCCAATGCCCTTGATACCGGGGGATCAAATGTGGGCTAACTATTCTCAGGTGTTAACCGCAGGTTCTACCAAAGGCTCGGCAGCGCCTGTGGGCCAGATGATGTTGAACTCTTTCATCATGGCGATGGCGATTGCTATTGGCAAAATTGCTATCTCCATTATCTCTGCCTTTGCCATTATTTTTTTCCGCTTTCCGGGTCGCACGTTTTTCTTCTGGATGATTTTTGTTACCTTGATGTTGCCCGTAGAAGTCCGTATTTTGCCCACCTACAAGGTGGTGGCAGATATGGGTATGCTTGATTCCTACGCTGGCTTGACCTTACCGCTAATTGCCTCCGCGACGGCCACATTTCTATTTCGCCAGTTTTTCTTAACGATTCCTGATGAGTTAGCGGAGGCTGCGCGTATCGATGGGGCTGGGCCGATGCGGTTCTTTTTTGATGTGGTACTACCGCTTTCAAAAACCAGTATTGCGGCATTGTTTGTGATTCAGTTTATTTATGGCTGGAATCAATATTTGTGGCCGCTACTTATTACCACGCAGGAAAATATGTACACCACGGTAATCGGCATAAAGCGGATGATCGCTGGTGGCGAGGCGCTCAATGAATGGAACCTAATAATGGCAACCGCCATGCTTGCCATGATTCCGCCTGCCTTGGTGGTCATGCTGATGCAAAAGTGGTTTGTCAAAGGGTTAGTGGAAACGGAAAAATAGAATATGGCAAACATCACCCTTAAAGACGTTAAAAAATCCTACGGTACCCACGCGGTGGTGCACGGCGTTAATGCCGAAATTGCTGATGGCGAATTCATTGTGATCGTCGGCCCATCTGGCTGCGGTAAATCTACTTTGCTACGCATGATTGCGGGCCTTGAAGGGATCACCAGTGGCGAAGTATCTATAGGAAGTAGGGTGGTTAATACCGTTGAGCCGAAGGACCGTGATATCGCCATGGTGTTTCAAAACTACGCCCTATATCCGCATATGACCGTATACGACAATATGGCCTATGGTTTGAAAATTCGCAAACTCAGCGTTGCCGACATTGAAACCCGTGTGCAAAAAGCCGCGAAAATTTTAGAGTTAGGTGCGCTGTTGCAACGTAAACCGCGCGAACTTTCTGGCGGCCAACGCCAACGCGTCGCCATGGGACGCGCTATTGTGCGTGAACCTGCCGCATTTTTGTTTGACGAACCACTATCAAACCTTGATGCAAAACTAAGAGTGCAGATGCGCCTAGAAATTCAAAAGCTGCACCGCGAACTTAAAACCACCAGTATTTTTGTAACCCATGACCAAGTAGAAGCCATGACCTTGGCCAATCGCATGATCGTGATGAATGCAGGCTTGGTTGAACAGATCGGCACCCCCCTTGAGGTGTACAACAATCCCGCAACCATGTATGTTGCCGGGTTTATAGGTAGCCCCGCGATGAATTTTATTAAGGGTAAAGTGGTGGGCGCTTGTTTTGTAGCGGATGTTGGTGATATTAAAATTGCCCTAAGCGATGCGCTGCAAAAGCGTGTAAGCGAAGGCACTGCAGTCCATTTGGGCGTACGCCCCGAGCATTTAAGGTTAGACCATGCTGGCGTACTTTCGGGCACGATAGAAATGATCGAAGCGTTAGGAGCAGATTCGCTATTGCATCTCAGCGTGGCAGGCACTTTAATAGTTGTACGCGTGAATGGCATATCAGAAGCAAAAATCGGCGAGACTTTAGGCGTGGCACCGTTGGCAGACAAGATTTACTTATTTGATGCGGCAACGAGCAGCGCATTATAAGTAAAGTACCGGAGGTAAAATACCGGAGGTAAAGTACTTAAAGGGGAGCCTGTTAGTTGAATTCCAGTATTTTGCAGCAGAATATAATCTACCGAAATTTCCAAGCCGATGACGCGGCTGGTGTGAATGCTGTAGCGTTCGCCGCGTTCAAACAGTATGAACACGACTACAACAACTGGGATGTAATTTCAGTTGGTTTCACAACTACGGCGGAACTGGCTAATATTGGGGAAATGATTGTTGCCGAGCAAAGTGGGCGCATTGTCGGTGCCGTGGTTTATGTTCCGCCTGATCTCGATAAACGCCATGCCCGCGCCGCGTATTTTGAAGCGCATTGGGCCGTAATGCGTATGCTGGTGGTAGACCCAGCGGCTAGAGGCCAAGGTATCGGCCACGCGCTAGCCCAAGCCTGTATCACCTGTGCCAAACGGGATCGAGTCAAACTGCTTGCGTTACACACCTCCACAATGATGACGGTTGCGCAACCGATGTATGAGCGCATGGGCTTTAAGCTGGCGAAAGAATTAGCGCCGATAGGTGGGGTAGCTTATGGGCTATATACCTTGGCAGTGGGTGGTGCGAGTAGTGGAGTAGCTTCTGAATAGGCAATTTGAGACAGGCCAATACATTACCAGCACAATAATTTCATTTAACATAATATAAATTATACGACAAATCTATGCGGTTACTTACATATCCATCTTTATGCCTACTTATGCGCCTACGCTCAGCTAAAACTTGCATAATTGCATTCACCATGCTTTTTACCGCATCTGCGTCTGCCGAGCCGACCACAGTTATTGTTGTGCGTCACGCTGAACGTGCCACCGAGCCTGCAAACGATCCGGCGCTAAGCCCAGCGGGACAACTACGTGCAACGCAATTAGCGGAGGCATTGGCGCAATTCAAAGTGAATGCGATCATCACCACAAACCTACGCCGCACTAGAGAAACCGCACAGCCACTCGCAAAAAAAATGGCGCTCCAAACTATCGAAATTGGCGTGCGCAAAGGCGAAGCTGCAGCGCATGTACCGGAAGTAATCGCCGCTCTAACAAAGCTTTCCGGTGCCGTACTGGTTGTGGGCCATAGCAATACGACGGCGCAAATTGTTACAGCCCTCACCGGTGAACCGATGATGCAGTTGTGCGAAACTAGCTTTAGCCATATATTTGTCGTGAATATTGCGGCAAAATCGGTGGCAAAGTTACGTTATGGGCAAATGGATGTTGCCGCTTCTGAAGGTTGCCAGTAGCACCGTAATCTCATCCAAAAACAAGTAAAATTCTTGATAAATGAATTCTACCCAACCTCACTTTGCGATGCGTGGCGATGACGGCATAAAACGCGTTTGGCTTACCGAACGGCTTTGGGAACACGCGGCTAAACTCACATCGCAGCAAATCCCTATCGAACAAATAAGCGCACTTGATATTAACACTTGGTTCTTCGATGTGGAGCCAACCTGTCGCCGCATCACTGAACATACAAAAAGAATCAACAATGCATCGTTTGATTATCCGGTCATTCTGTCAGCCGAAGGCTGGGTGATGGACGGAATGCACCGCATCTGTAAAGCCTTACTTTTGGGTAAGGAAACTATTGAAGCGGTGCAATTTTTGGTAAACCCAGAGGCCGACGAACATTTAGAAAGAGAATAATGACCCGCGCAAATCACGTTCGCCAAATGGCGAAATACAACGAATGGATGAATACCAAGGTATTCGAGACTGCGATGCGTTTAACGGCGGCGGAAATAACCGCCGATAAAGGGGCATTCTTTGGTTCAATTTTGGGTACGCTCAATCACTTGGCAGTGGGCGATACCATTTGGCTAAAGCGCTTCGTTAACCATCCTGAAAACTTTGCTGTGCGTGAGGTTGTGCAAACTCTACCTGCCGCAACTAGCCTTGACCAACAGCTACACCCTGATATTCAAAGTCTTGCAATTTATCGGCGCAAACTCGATCAAATTATCATCGAATGGGCTGCCGCAATCAAGGATAGCGATCTGGATCATGTGCTGCAATACACCACCACCAAAGGCGTGGCGATGAAGAAGAATTTCTACAGTGTCATCATGCATTTTTTTAACCATCAAACCCACCACCGAGGCCAAGCAAGCACCCTGCTTTCACAAGCTGGTGTAGATGTTGGGGTTACGGATTTGATGGCGCTTATTCCCAACGAAGGTGATGTATAGCGTAGTAAATTCGACGCTTTGATACATCACACCTATTGAAACCAAGATAGTCCAAAAATGAACATTACTTTAATCATCGCCGCCTGTTTAAGCGCGATTGCATCATTGCTACACATCGCTATCATTTTAGGCGGTGCACCTTGGTATCGGTTTTTTGGCGCGGGTGAGCAAATGGCGCGGGCTGCCGAAGCGGGAAAAATCTATCCTACAGTGGTCACCATCGGCATTGCACTGGTACTCACCCTGTGGGCAGCTTATGCATTGGCGGGCGCGGGCGCTACCTTTGGTGGTATAGCGCAATTGCCATATTTGAAATTTGCGTTGATATGCATCACCATCATTTACCTGCTGCGTGGGTTGGCGATTATTCCCTTATTTGTATTTGCCCCGCACCAAGTCACCCCGTTTTTGATTTGGAGTTCAGTCATTTGTATCGGCTACGGCGCGGTACACGTGATTGGTGTTTATCAAGTTTGGGATAGGCTCTAATTCAAGCGTATGTAAATCTACCTCGAAGGCGATTTCGATATGGTAGCCGCGCTCGACGGACATTTTAGTCATTTATCAACAACCATTCATGAGAACCAATTTGAGAGAAAATAAATGTTAGACGCCATCTTATCCCGATTACAAATTCTCGTCATCGATATCAAAGAAAGTGATTTGCACGACAAAATCTACGGATTCTCATTCGCTATTTTATTTGCTGGCATTTTGACAGGCTCGATAAATCCAAGTTTATACGCTACGTCTCGGCTAGCAATGGCACTTTCCTTATGTGGCTTTGCCGCCGGATTTACTGTTTGGTGTTTTCCTGTTGTAAGTAAAATTTGGAGGCACGCTGTAGGCAAAGTATTAATTTTAGTTGTACATCTTTTTGTGTTGCTTCTTGCCACGGCGCTGGCTCGAATTATTGTTACCTCTGCAATCGGTCTTCCCCCACAAGACTTAGATCTAACGGTTGCATTTATAACATTTGCTTCATACCTTCCTGTGTGGTCATTTTTAGTATCAATAATTGCTGCTATTGTAACGATCACCCAATTTGTAACCGGCTTCATAAGTATGGTTTTAAACAGGCCGTTGTTAAAAGTGATGAAAGTATTTGCACGAGGGTTTGGTGCACTTGGCCTAATCACCATTTTTGCCACGCTAAACCAATTTGCAATTCTGAACGAAAAAGCGCTTCACTCGATAATTAAGAGGGTGGCGTATTGGAGCGATTTCCACAATGCCTATCGTTATCCAGGGATCGCTGAAAGTGAGCGTATCCGATTACACGAGAACGGTGTTATTTCCGTCGCTCACGAAGAAAACGGAGAAATTCAAGTATTAATTCGGAAATTTGAGTAGCATACTTACGCGCAATACTCAAAAGCTAAACTGATGTTTCAATCAATATTGAATTGCCACCCTCGGATTCAACTTATTTCCTCGTCGTGTAGGATTTCTCAAGTACTTGACCAATCGCATAGATGCCCACGCGCTTAAAAAACATTCGTTTGCGAGCTTACTTACCTGTCGGCTTGCTTACCTATATCCTAAACCTTCGCCGGCACAAACTTCAGTGAAACACCGTTGTTACACCAACGTTTTCCCGTTGGCTTTGGACCGTCGTTGAATACATGCCCATGATGCCCGCCGCATCTGGCGCAGTGGTATTCGGTTCTCGGGTAGATTAGTTTGTAGTCGGTGCTGGTATTGAATGCGGCTGGAATGGTGTCAAAGAAGCTAGGCCAGCCGGTGCCGCTTTCGTATTTCATTTCGCTGGTGAACACTGGTAGGTTACAGCCTGCGCAGACAAAAGTGCCTTTGCGTTTTTCGCCATTGAGTGGGCTTGAGCCGGAAGGCTCGGTGCCTTCTTTGCGGAGAACGCGGTATGCTGCAGGGCTTAGGCGCTTTTTCCATTCGTCATCGCTCAACGTTAGCTTTACAATTTTATCGGCCTTGACTGGCGTTACGTCAATTTCTGCTTCTGCCACTGGTGCAACTGCAGGCGCTGCGGTTTTCACTTCAGATTGAGCTTGTGCGGTCAGTGCGCGTGTGGTTGCCGCTGTGCCGACTAGGCCAGCGATGGCTGTGGATACGCGGGTTAGGAAGTTTCTGCGTTGCATGATTTGGTTTCCTTCTTAAAAAATTTGTTTGTAGGGAGCGATGATGTTTGTACGGTGTGACGGCATGAGTGGATGCAATATATGCAACCTCCTTCTCTTAAGCCGTACCACCTACCGTTAAGCCTTCAATGCGCATGGTTGGCTGCCCTACTCCCACTGGCACGCTTTGGCCTTCTTTGCCGCACACACCAATGCCCGAATCTAGCGCCATATCGTTACCAATCATGGTGATGTGGCGTAGCGATTCTATGCCATTGCCCATTAAAGTTGCGCCCACTACCGGATAGGTAATTTTGCCGTTTTCGATCATATAGGCTTCGCTAGCTGAAAACACAAACTTGCCGCTGGTGGTATCTACCTGCCCACCACCAAAATTAGGGGCGTAAAGGCCGCGTTCCACGCTGGCAATAATTTCTTCCGGCGTTTTATCGCCACCGAGCATGTAGGTATTCGTCATGCGCGGCATGGGAATGTGGGCGTAGGATTCGCGGCGGGCATTGCCGGTGACAGGTACGCCCATGAGTCTCGCATTTAGGCTATCTTGAAGGTATCCCTTTAAAATGCCATCTTCAATTAGCACGTTATGTTGTGATGGCGTGCCTTCATCATCAATATTGAGCGAGCCGCGTCGATCCGGCAAGGTGCCGTCGTCCACCACGGTAACGCCTTTGGCTGCTACTTGCTGACCTATTTTGCCGGCAAAAAGTGATGAGCCTTTGCGATTAAAATCACCTTCCAAACCATGACCCACTGCCTCATGCAGCAAAATGCCGGGCCAGCCAGCACCGAGTACTACCGTCATTTGTCCAGCGGGGGTTGGTTTCGCATCAAGATTAATAAGCGCTTCACGCACCCCTTGTTTGGCAATAGTTTGCAGCACGTCATCGGTGAAGTAGCTGTAATCATAGCGCCCACCACCACCCGTATGGCCTTGTTCGCGGCGGCCATTTTGTTCGGCAATGATGGTCACGCCAATATGAATTAAGGGGCGCACATCTGCCGCAATTAGGCCATCGTGACGGGCAACTAATATGTATTCGGATTCGCCAGATAGTCGCGCAATCACTTCCTTTACCCGTGGGTCAATAGCGCGGGCAAATTTTTCTAAACGCTGCAGTACGCTAACTTTTTGCGCATCGGTAAAATGGCTTACAAGATCACGCGGCGGATAGAGTAAGCGGCTGGTGGTAGCCGAAGTTAATGCTTTAACCGCTGGTGCATTTTTACCGGCACGGGCGATAGAACGCGTGGTATTGGCAGCGGCCATTAGGGCATCCGCATTAATGTCGTCCGAGTAGGCGAAAGCGGTTTTTTCACCACTCACTACCCGCACGCCCACACCTTGATCAATACTAAAACTGCCCGATTTTACGCGCCCTTCTTCCAACGCCCAACCTTCGCTACGGGTGTATTGAAAATACAGATCAGCGTAGTCGGCATCGTGATGCATGATGTGTGAGAACACTTTTTGCAAGTCAGATTCATCCAGCCCATAGTTGGTGAGTAGAATTTGTTTTGATTGTTCAAAGGCGGTTGCAGTAGTGATTGACGCTTGCATTATTTTCCGATTTTTTGCGAGGGAATGACGAGTTAATTAATTAAAAGTGGTGCGATGCGAAAGTGCGGGCAAACTTTTGCGCACCGTTTTTACATATTGCGGATTGATACCAGCGATGACCACCCCTGAACCACGCGGCAGACGATCCAGCACCACGCCCCAAGGGTCAACGATCATAGAATCACCGTGAGTTTCGCGGCCATTAACGTGATAACCGCCTTGCGCGGGCGCTATTACATAAGCCAAATTTTCGATAGCACGGGCGCGTATTAGCGGCTCCCAATGCGCTTTACCAGTGGTCGCTGTAAAGGCTGACGGCACCAAAATAAAATCAACCTCTCCCATAGCGCGATAAAGTTCGGGGAAGCGTAAGTCATAGCAAATGGATAACCCCACGCGGCCATAGGGCGTGTTAAAACTGACCACTTGGTTGCCCGGTTGGATATTGTCGGCTTCGTTATAATTTTCTTTACCAAGATTAAAACTAAACAAATGAATTTTGTCGTAGCGCGCAACTTGCTTGCCCGTTTTGTCGTACACCAACGTTGCATTGCGAACACGATTTGCATCGCCACAATCAATAGGGATAGAGCCACCTATTAGCCAGCAGTTATGTTTCCGCGCTTGATCTTTCATCCAGCGCTGAATGGGGCCGTCGCCATCCAGCCCATTATTTTGTTCACGTACCGCAACTTTGTCGCTAGACTGCATGCCCATAATGGCAAAGTATTCTGGTAGCGCAATGATGCGTGCGCCCGCTTTTGCGGCTAGGCCGATTAATTTTGCCGCTTCTTCTAAATTCGCGCTTACATTTGGCCCCGATGCCATTTGCACTGCGGCCACGCGATAAAAACTTTGCGTTGATAAAATAACGTCGGTAAATTCTGGTGGTAGCTCTGATTGTTGTTTGGTTAGTATCACGGTGCGCTGTTGTGATTGTAATGTTATCTTATAA
>JANMDR010000155.1:0-22097 GCA_031376425.1 Betaproteobacteria bacterium | reverse complement strand
TGCAGCTGCCAGTGCCTGCGCACATCAACACGCAACGCGTTTTGGAAGCGATAGCGCCAGATAAAGACGTGGATGGTTTTCACTTTGTAAACGTTGGCGCACTTATCGTCGGTACGCCCGTATTTCCGCCCTGTACACCCTGGGGCGTGATGAAAATGCTGGAATACAGCAACATTAATGTTGAAGGTATGGATGCGGTGGTCATTGGTCGTTCCACTATCGTTGGTAAACCCCAAGCCTTGATGTTAATTAATGCGGGTGCCACGGTAACGGTGTGCCATTCTAAGACCAAAAATTTAAGTGAACACGTGAAGCGAGCTGATTTAATCGTCGCTGCTATTGGCCGCGCTAATTTTGTAACAGCGGATATGGTGAAGCCCGGTGCCGTGGTGATTGACGTGGGTATTAACCGCCTGCCAGACGGTAAGCTGTGTGGCGATGTAGACTACGCTGCTGTAGCCGCCAAAGCTTCGGCCATCACCCCTGTACCGGGTGGAGTAGGGCCGATGACTATCACTATGTTGCTGGGTAACACCTTAAAATCAGCCGAACAAAAACATCCGCGCCACGCCCATGCTGGGCATTCCCATTTTGCTTAAACTTTATATGACGCCAACTCATCACACCCTTCAAAGCGCGACCAGTTCCGGTTTTCACACTTTGCATTACACCGAGTGGGGCGCGCCTGATAATCCAAACGTAGTGATCTGCGCTCACGGGCTAACGCGCTGCTGCCGTGATTTTGATGTTTTAGCAGCACGGCTTTCGCGTGATTTTCGGGTGATATGTCCAGACGCTGCAGGTAGGGGCGAAAGCGCGTGGTTAACCAATAAGGCTGACTACTCCTATCCCCAGTACATTATCGACTCTACAGCCCTCCTGGCGCGTTTAAATGCAACCACCGTGCAATGGTTGGGTACATCAATGGGGGGTATTCTGGGCATGCTGCTCGCCAGCATGCCCAATTCGCCTATTAAGCGCTTGGTGGTGAACGATGCTGGCACCCATATTCCGAAGGAATCGCTCCAACGTATCGGCATGTATGTGGGCAAATCACCACAGTTTGCCAGCTTGCAAAATGTGATTGACGCGGTGAAATCTGTTAGCCCCTTTGGGCCCTTGAGTGAGGCGCAATGGCATGATCTGACATTGCCATTAGTAAAGCAAAATGAATCTGGCGCATGGCAATTTCGCTACGATCCAGGTGTGGGTAATGCTTTCAGAAACGCCCCAGCAGTGGATGTAGATTTGTCGCCTTATTGGAACGCGATTACCTGCCCAACCTTACTTTTGCGCGGTGCACTGTCTGATTTGCTGTTGCCAGAAACGTATGCAGCGATGTGTAGCAAAGCGGGTGTAACCGGCTTAGAAATTGCCGGGGCTGGCCACGCACCAATGCTGCAGGACACCCCGACGCAGAATGTTATTACGGCTTTTTTAAGTGCACCTTTTTGATGGCGGAAAATGAAATCATCATTGTCGGCGGCGGCCATAATGGCCTAGTTTGCGCCTGCTATTTAGCTGCAAACGGCCATTCGGTAAAGGTTTTGGAGCGGCGACATATTGTCGGCGGTGCGGCAGTCACCGAGGAATTTCATCCCGGATTTAAAAATTCTACAGCTAGTTATACTGTGAGTTTGCTGCATCCCAAAGTGATAAAAGACTGTCGCTTAGTAGAGCGCGGCTTAAAGATTATTGAGCGGCCATATAGCAATTTTTTGCCGCTTGAAAATGGTCAGCACATAAAAATTGGCGGTAGCCTCGCCGCCACGCAGGCGGAAGTGGCGCGGTTTAGTCAGCGCGATGCGCAAACTCTGCCCCGTTATTACGCGATGCTCGATACGGTGGCCGATGTGTTGCGAGATACCTTGCTCACCACACCACCCAATATTGGCGGGGGCTTAACCGATTTTGTTGCCAGCCTAAAATTGCTAAAGCGCTTTAAAGCCTTGAATATGGCGGCACGACGCGACGTACTGGATTTGTTTACGAAGTCAGCTGGCGAAGTGCTCGATAGTTATTTTGAATCCACCCCCATTAAAGCCGCGTTTGGTTTTGATGCGGTGGTGGGCAATTTCGCCTCGCCCTACACACCGGGTAGCGCCTATGTGCTGCTGCATCATGTGTTTGGCGAAGTGAATGGCAAAAAAGGTATTTGGGGTCACGCTGTAGGGGGAATGGGTGCCATCACCCAAGCGCTAGCAGCCGAGGCAATTGCACGCGGTGTGCAAATTCAAACGGAGTGCGCCGTAGCAGAAGTGTTAGTTGAAAACGGCGCGGCCTGTGGTGTGCGCTTGGCTTCGGGTGAAGTGCTGCGGGCGAAGCGGGTGGTGTCAAATTTAAACCCAAAATTGCTGTTCGGCAAAATGGTAGCGCCGCAACATCTTGACGCCGATTTTGCGCAACGCATTAACAATTATCAATGCGGTTCAGGTACTTTCCGCATGAACGTTGCGCTGGATGCTTTGCCGAATTTTTCCTGTCTGCCACACTTGGCTGCGTCCTCTATGCCGCACACGGCAGAGGCGGGCGCTAGTCATCATCAATCCGGCATTATTATGGCACCGAGCATGGCATATATGGAACGCGCTTTTTTCGATGCCAAGCTAAATGGCTATTCGACAAAACCTATCGTTGAAATCCTCATACCCAGCACGGTAGATAACACCTTAGCGCCAGCAGGCAAGCACGTTGCCAGCCTATTTTGTCAGCACTTTAATCCTAAGCTTGAAACGGGGCAAAGCTGGGACAATTTGCGCGAAACGGCGGCTAATATCATTATCGACACGGTAACCAGCTACGCCCCAAACTTTAAACAAAGCATTATCGCCAGCCAAATTCATTCGCCATTAGATTTAGAGCGCAAATTTGGTTTAGTCGATGGTGATATTTTTCATGGCCGCTTGAGTCTCGATCAACTTTTTAGCGCCCGCCCGATTTTAGGTCACGGCAACTATGGCACGCCCATCAAGGGTTTGTATCAATGCGGATCTGGCACACATCCAGGCGGCGGCGTTACCGGTGTGCCCGGTCATAACGCGGCGCGGGAAGTGTTGCGGGGGCTGTAATATCAGTAGTCAAATAGATGAGGGCAGGGTGTCATATTAGACTGGATTAAAACCACCAAGGATTTGCCTGCTGCGTCGGGTTTTCAATTAGCACGCGACTGCGCCGGAAGCGGCCGATAGAGGCGTCGCCCATGCGGCTTACGCCAACCCCCGATTGTTTGAATGCCTGTTTTTCTCCATCTTGAACAATGGCCGTCAGGGCTGCGTCGTTAATACTCACGGCACCGCACTCCATCTGTAAGGCAACTTCTCGCGCTTTTGTGGCTTCACCAAATACCGCACCACTTAAGCCAAATTCAGTGCCGTTGGCTAATTCTAGGGCGTGAGCGGCGTCGCGGCAGGCCATTACTGGCAGTACAGGGCCGAAGGTTTCTTCAGTCATAATGCGCATTTGCGGGGTCACGTTGATGAGTACCGTAGGTGGGCACCATAAGCCGCCATCGTGTTCTTCAACCTTTCCGCCGACTGTGGCAGTGGCACCTTGGGCATAGGCGCCATCAAGTTGCGATTGAATAATTTCCGCTTGCCGCGCTGCAATGAGCGGGCCAATTTGGCCTTGGCTGATATCGGGGAAATTAATACGTAGTTTTTTTACTTCGTCAGTTAATGCCTTGGAGAGGTCTCTAAATAAGGCATCTTCCACGAATACTCGTTCCACCGATAGACAGCTTTGCCCCGCGTTTGCCAAGCCACCCCAGCAAATTGCGCGTGCTGCATGGGTGATATTGGCACCTTGTAAAACTATTGCGGCATCTTTGCCGCCAAGTTCTAAGAAGCACGGAATCAGCCGTTCTGCACAATGTTTAGCAATAATTTTTCCGGTGGGTACGGAACCGGTAAAGCATACTGCATCAGCCTGATCAATGATGGCTGCGCCAACGGCTGAGCCACCTGCTACAAGGCTTAAGGCTTGGCGCAGTATTGGGCATTCGTCTAGCGCTGCCTGCATGGGTGCGACAAAACGCGGGGTAAATTCAGACGGCTTGATGATAACTAGGCATCCTGCTAATAGCGCCGGAATCGCGTCAATTAGCGCTAACAGTAGCGGAAAGTTCCACGGCGAAATCACGCCAACCAGCCCAATTGGCGTGCTGGCGGGGTGCAATAGCATCGGCACTACGATACTAGCCCGCGTAGGCGGTGGCGCACCCAGTACCAGCGGGGCACGGGTGAGCCAGCGATTGATACCGCTAATGGTGGCGTCAAACTCCATCGTGGTTTCGCGTACACGACCGGTATCGATAGTTAGCGCGGCAATAATTTCTGTTCTACGTTTGGCTAGCGCATCGCGCCACTGCGTCAACGCCGCTACCCGTTCGCCAATGCTTAAATTAGCCCAAGTGTGGGCGTAGCCACGCATGGTGCGGGCTTTGGCGGCAATATCATCGGCAGAGTCAACATCGAAAGTGTAGTCAAATTTGCCATTGCGCGGATTGCGTGCCTGCATGGTGGATAGAGTGGATAAAGACATGGTGGGTAATTTCCGTTTATTTCTTAGTCAATGAGGCAATACCAGCGCCAATATTTTCGTGAAACCGTGCGCGTGTTGGTAATACGCCATCAAGCGTGTTGGCGGGGTATACCACCCGTTGGTAGGTACTTAAAAATGGTTCGGTACGTAATCTAGCAATGTAGTTATCCATGCCGATGCGGCCGCGTGAATGGCGCACTTTGCCTGCATCAATTTCAGCGCAGGCCACCATGCTCTCGCCGTAACCAGCTTCTGCAAGTAAGCGACCTTCGGTATCGATAACCTGACTGCCGCCATCGGTTGATTGTGACGGCACACCCGCGTCAAAAATACCGGCGCTATTAGCGGACACCACAAAAGCTAAGTTTTCAAGGGCGCGGGCGCGTTTAGCGATGCCTTTTTTGGTGGCTAAATTACTGCCTACTTCTGATGAGGAATGTAGCAAAATTTCCGCGCCACGCAGGCATAAACTGCGGGCGATTTCAGGGAATAAAATTTCTTCTGATGCTACGCATGCTAAATTACCCAATACCGTGGAAACGACTGGGAATGCGGCTTCTGCGCCGTAGTGCGCAACAAATTTATCCCATACGTCGTGCGGTGTTGCCGTATACATGGAAATGATGCGGCGGTAGCATAAAATACGTTCGCCTGTTGGGCTGATAATGAAGCTGACTTGAAATGGATGATCGGGAAACACGGGATCAATTTCATAGGCATTGCCGCTTAAAAAAATACTATTTTTCTGCGCCACTTTGCCGAGCAAATCATATTCTGCGCCGTTAGCGTGAATGCAAGCACGGGCTTTCCATGTCGCTAAATCAGGCCCAATGGGAAAGCTGGTCATAAAATATTCGGGCAACACGACCAACTTTAAATCATCGCCCACGAAAGCTTTGCTAGCCGCAATTTGCAAATCTATGCGGGCGATTGTTGCAGCCATTTGGGCGCGACAGGCAGTGACATCGGCAATGCGGTTAATCGCGTCGCAACGGGTTTGTAGGGCAAGGGCACGGAAGGGGTTGTAATGGCTCATGGCTATCCTACTTTAAGGGTTGCTAGTGGTTGATATGGCTATACCGTCAATCAAGGTTACGCTGGCAATGCAATTATCGGCACGGAGTTTACGGGCTTCTGTGTATTCGGGGGAATGCCAAAATTTTAGTGCCGCTTCACGACTAGGCCATTCTGAAATTACCGCTTTACCATTAAACGGTGTGCCTTCAAGACACTCCATAGCCCCGCCCCCCAGCGCTAAATAATGACCACCGAATTTTGTGACTAGGGCGCTGGTAACGGTGCCGTAGGCTCCAAATTTTACCGGGTCAAGTATCTGTGCATCTACGATCAAATAAGCTTTCATGTTCTCTACCTAGAACGCCTAAAAACACCTTATTTACGTGGTGTTTCGACGGTTATTTATTAGATTTTTCAACGAATTTTCTGGCTGCTTTGGCGAAATCTGGCTGGGTAAAGGCTGCTGCGAAGGTTGCCAATGTTTCTGCATCGTCAGCGATGACACCATCTGCAATTTTAAGTAAATTTGCCTTGATCGCCATTTGACTGGTGGCAGACAATGCCATTAGGTTTTCAATGAAAGTATCTGCAGTGAGGTTTAAGTTTTCCTGCGTTGCTAGTGCAGTGATTGCGCCCCAATGCTGGGCGGTAGTAGCATCAATTTCGCGCGCAGCAAGCAGTAGTTCGCGTGCATGGACGTGACCTACTGCACGGACGATGCGTAGGCAGTCAACCAGCCGATAGCTCAAGCCTAGCCGAGCTGGGGTAATACTTAAGCGCAAATTAGCTGCTGCTATGCGAAAATCACTGGAAAACGCTAGTGCCGCACCGCCACCGACGCACGCACCCTGAATAATAGCCACGATTGGTTGGGGCAGGGCGGCAAACGCATCAAGCCCAGCGCCAACAGCAGCTTGATTTTGCGCCATCCAGCTTGAATTTTCAATATTCGCCCGCAATTCATGAATATCGGCGCCTGCGCAGAAATGCTCGCCTGCGCCGCGCAATACCACTAAGCGGATAGTCTTATCGTTTGCCAAAGCAGTACAAATTTCGGTTAGTTTTTGCCAAGCCGCGTAATTTAAAGCATTGCGGCTGGCTGGCGCGTTTAAAGTAATGAATGCTATGCCGTTGTAATAGCTCTGTAACAATCGGCAATCGACTGGAGAATTGGGTAAGTGCTTAGACATTAGATTTGATGGAAACGCAGCATCGGTGTTATTCGTATGAGCAAAACATTAAATAGTGCTGGTCAAGCTGTAGATTTGCGTTGAACATCACCCATAGCTGATGGTTCGTACGGTAATATTGAAGTTAAGGGCATTAAGTTGTCCGGACAAATTATACGCAGGTTATTTATACATGGGCTATTGATTTTGCGGTTCGCGCTAAGCTCATAGTGCAAGTGGGTACGAAAGTGTTTGTGTTTGCGAAAAAAGTACAGGTTATTTTTGAACTTAATGCAACAATTGAAGTCTAGAATATGACGACGCTAGGTAAACCGCCTAGAGTCGGATTTGCAGGTAAAATAGACTTAGTTTAGTTAGATAAAAACATCCTTATAACGGAGAATAAAAATGAGCGGTAAAGGTCAGTTATTGCAAGATCCTTTTTTGAATATCTTGCGCAAAGAACACATTCCAGTTTCAATTTACTTAGTCAACGGTATCAAGTTGCAGGGTCAAATTGAATCCTTTGATCAATACGTGGTACTGCTGAAAAATACCGTAACGCAAATGGTATACAAGCACGCAATATCTACTGTTGTGCCTGCGCGTAACGTATCTGTGCCATTTGAGCATCCTACGGAATCTTAAATTTTCACACTCACACTCAATATCCTTGGTTTTTGGCTTAATGTTGGGCAGTCCAGTCGGGTTACAATATTGAATAGGTAGTTGCTTATGCATATAGTTGCGAATGCATATTTAGCAACTATTTGTTTTCTTCTGTAACTGAGTTTGCTTTTATGACCGCTGATGGCCTTATTTAGCGTTAGCGACTTGCCTACTACAATAAATAAAATTTGCGATGCAGTCAGATACTGCGTAACGCTAAGGTTTTCCAAGGAATCCATAAATGCATGTAACCAGACCGGTGCCAAGCAATGAGGTGCCCGCTATTTTAGTGGGAATTGATTTTGGCGCTCCCTATCACCGCGACTATTTAGCCGAGGCGGTAGAGCTCGTTTCTAGCGCGGGCGCTAAGGTAGTTCAGGTTATTTCAGGTAAACGCGCTAAACCCGAGGCGGGCACTTTTGCGGGGCAGGGTAAGATCCAAGAAATTGCCGATGCCGTGGCGCTGCACGAGGCGGCGTTAGTGGTGTTTAACCACCAATTGTCCTCTGCGCAATTACGCAATATTGAGCGTGAAACGAAGGCGCGGGTAATTGATCGCACCGATCTAATTTTAGAAATATTTGGTCAGCGGGCGCGTAGTGCTGAAGGACAATTGCAAGTTGAACTCGCGCAAACTGAGCATTTGCTCACGCGCTTAGTGCGGGCATGGTCCCACCTTGAGCGCCAAGGTGGCGGCACAGGCGCGCGTGGTGGTATGGGCGAAACCCAGTTAGAAGTGGATAAGCGCTTGGTTAATGTAAAAATTAAGCAGCTTAAAGATCGGCTTAAAAAAGTAGCAAGACAGCGCGAAACCCAGCGAGCCAGCCGTCGTAAATCGAAGGATTTATCAGTATCCATCGTGGGTTATACCAATGCTGGTAAATCGACCTTATTTAATCGCTTAACCCATTCGCAAACCTATGTGGCTGATCAACTTTTCGCCACGCTCGACACCACCACGCGTAAACTCTATCTTAGCCCTAACCACAGCGCCGCAGTGTCCGATACGGTGGGTTTCATTCGCGAACTGCCCCACGGCTTAGTAGCGGCTTTTCGCGCAACTTTGGAAGAAGCGGTAAACGCCGATGTGCTGCTGCATGTTGTTGATGCTTCTAATCCCATGCGTGAACAGCAGATAGCGGATGTGAACGCGGTACTTGCAGAAATTGGGGCAGAAAACGTTCCGCAACTTGTTGTGTATAACAAATTAGATGCAGCCCGCGCATACTATGAGCAACAAAGCCAAAAGTTGCAAATATCGTCATCGGCTCAAGATTTACCGGCAGGCTCCCCCGTGGATGCATTGAGCAAAGAAACCGAATATGCGCAAGATGCGCCTCCTTTCATGAAAATGCTTACTCCGGCAGGTAGTTTAGAAGCCGGAGCAATTTACGACCAATATGGTAAAGTGAGCGCCGTCCGTGTAAGTGCGCTTACGGGTGAAGGTTTTGATGCTTTGCGCATGGCTTTATTGGCTGTGAGCGAGGCACATCGCGACGCCGATACAGCATCCACGCGACTGGCAGCCAATGCAGAAGCTCTTGATTTTAACGATTTCGCCGCAACATCGCATCAATAAGCGCAAGTGTTGCTCATATTTTCTATTCCAAATTTTAGTCCTTGAGGTCATCCAATGCAGTCGTTGAATCAAAGAAATGGCGTTTTAGAGGTATTTACTGCGCTCAAAGCAGTAGGAATTGCACTTGGGAAAAGTGGTATCTATCGCTTGCGGACTATGTTTGCGCGTCCGGCGGAGAGCCCGTCATTGCCTGGCGTTACTGAAATGTCACTCAATGATCCGCAATGGGGCAAGAAAAATAGTGGCGGTGGTAAAAACGATGGCCCGCCCGATTTAGACGAAGCGCTAAAAAAGCTCAATGAAAAGCTCGGTAATTTATTTGGCAAAGCAAAACCAAAAAATAATGCACAAGGCCCTAATCCACCTAACGGTTCTGGCGGTGGCGGTCCAGGTTTAGCTAATGAAGCAGTCGGCGGCATTGTGCTTATCGCGCTGTTTTTAGTGGGTGCGGTGTGGTTGGCGACGGGGTTTTATCAAGTGGATGAAGGAACGCGTGGTGTTGAATTGCGCCTCGGTAAATATAATGGCAACACAACAATGCCGGGACTGCGTTGGCGTCTACCGTATCCTTTTGAAAAAGAGGAAATCGTAAACGTAGAAAATATTAATGTTGTTGAAATTGGCCATCGCAATAATCAGAAGACAAAGATGAAGGACGAGTCTTTGATGTTGACTGAAGATCAAAATATTGTTGACGTGCAATTTGCCGTGCAATACAAATTAAAACCCATCGTGGCGGACGCACCCATAAACTCCGCTGTGCAGTATTTATTTAACAATAAAGACCCGAACGAAGCCGTACGTCAAGCCGCAGAAGCAGCGATGCGCGAAGTTGTGGGTAAAAGCAAAATGGATTTCGTACTTTATGAAGGCCGTGGTGATGTAAGCGCGCGGGCGAAGAAGTTAATGCAGGCAATTTTGGATCGCTATGAAACAGGCTTGACTGTTACTGATTTAAATTTGCAAAACGCGCAGCCTCCAGAGCAAGTACAGGGCGCATTTGATGATGTGGTTAATGCGAAGCAGGAACGCGAGCGCAACAAAAACTTAGGTGAAGCCGAAGCTAATAATATTTTGCCCCGCGCCAAGGGCGATGCTGCGCGTTTAATAGAAGAGGCGAATGGCCACAAGCAAAAGGTAGTGGCTACCGCTAAAGGTGATGCCGCAAGATTTAGCTCCGTACTGCCGGAGTATGAAAAAGCGCCGCAGGTAACACGGGAACGCATGTACTTAGAAATGATGACGCAAGTCATGCAGAACAGTTCTAAGATACTGGTTGATCAAAAGGGCGGGCAGAACATGCTTTATTTACCACTCGATAAAATTCTGCAAATGAACGCGCAAGCGAGTGCTGCGGCTACCGCGCCAATGCCAACACAAACCACAGAAACCATCACAGTGCGACCTTCATCAACGCCGAGCGCCGAAGTACCGCGACGCGATATTCGCAACCGTGACACTCGCTAATCAGACGCCATCAAAGGATAACCATCATGAAACGTAATTTACCTTTTTTCGCGCTATTAGGAGCCATTACCCTTTTTGTGCTTTCGCTTTCGGCCTATACCGTAGATCAGCGCAAAGCAACGATTAAATTCCGCCTAGGTGAGGCGATTGCAATCCAAAAAGAGCCAGGTTTATATTTCAAAGTGCCGTTCTTGGATAAGCTCAGAACCTATGACACGCGCATCCAAACTTTGGATCCAAAAGATCCTGAGCGGGTGCAAACGGCGGAAAAAAATAATGTGTTGGTAGATAGCTTTGTTAAGTATCGCATTATCGATGTGAAGCAGTTTTTTGTTTCAACAGGTGGTGACTTAAGCCGTGCTGAACTACGTTTATCGCAAGCCATTAATGAAGACTTACGTGGTGAATTTGGTCAGCGCACTTTAGCCGAGGCTATCTCTGGTGATCGCGCAAAAATCATGGAGAATCTGTTAAAGAAAGCGGATGCAAATGCGCGTAGTATGGGTATTGAAGTGCTTGACGTGCGTATCAAGCGTGTTGATCTACCATCGGAAATTAATAACCAAGTTTACAAACGTATGGAATCCGAGCGTACTGGAGTGGCGAATAAATTGCGTTCGACTGGTGTGGGCGAAGCGGAACAGATCAAGGCTGACGCTGAACGGCAGCGCACCATTATCCTAGCGGATGCCTATCGTGATGCGCAAAAAATTAAAGGCGAAGGCGATGCCGAAGCAGTACGCATTACCGCTGCTGCGTTTGGTCGTAACCCTGAGTTTTATTCCTTTTACCGAAGTATGGATGCCTATCGCGAAAGTTTCCGTAATAAAAGTGATGTGATGGTACTCGACACTAATTCGGAATTCTTTAAGTATTTGAAGAATCCAGGTAAGGGTAAATAGTTTAAAAAATCCTTCCAGTCAAAACGATGTGGGATGCGCTAATACTAGCGACGGGGCTGATGCTTATTTTAGAAGGCATTGGCCCTTTTATCGCGCCCAAAGGCTGGCGTGAGTTGTTTAGTAAATTGGTAGAGCTTAACGATGGACAGCTACGCTTCATCGGCTTGTCGAGCATCGTGGTCGGTGGATTGATCGTGATGCTGTTCCGTTAAAAAACATCGCGACTAGCGCTGTATTTGAAAATAAGCGCTGTCAATAAAACAGGCAATAAAATAAGCCATAAAAAATAAAGGAAACACCTTGCGTACTTGGCTCCTCCCTGAACAAATTGAAGATCTTTTGCCTGCGCAAGCACAGCATATGGAAAACCTGCGCCGTCGTGCGCTCGATTTTTTTAAAGTGCATGGCTATGAATTAGTAACGCCGCCCCTCCTTGAATACACCGAATCATTGTTATCAGGTAGTGGCCGTGCATTGGAATTAAAAACATTTAAATTGGTCGATCAGCTTTCAGGCCGTATGCTCGGTGTCCGTGCTGATACCACGCCGCAGGTGGCGCGTATTGATGCACAATTGCTCAATCGGCAAGGCGTGGCGCGCCTTTGCTATGCCGGTAGCGTGTTACACACTACCGCAGAAGGTAAGCATCAAAGTCGGCAACCATTTCAAGTGGGTGCTGAACTTTTCGGCTATGAAGGTTTGGAAGCCGATATTGAAATTCAGCGTTTGGCGATTGATTTACTGGAAACGCTTGGCGTTAAAGCGGCTGAGCTTGACGTAGGGCAACCGTCGATATTTCACGCGCTCTGCAATGTCGCTAAATTAAGTGCCATAAATACCCAAACCCTGTTTAATGCTATTCAAGCGCGTGATGTACCGCAGCTTAAAATTGAAACCGCAGCGCTGCAAGCTGCGGGTTTGCTCACAGCGCAACTGGTTGCGAGTTTTGTGGCATTGCCGTCATTGCATGGTGATGTGCATGATGGTGAATGCCTCGCGAAAGCGCGAAACCTAATGCCTGCTGATGCACAAGTACAATTGGCGATCGACGCGCTCGAACGGTGTGCAACGGCATTGAAAACCAGCAATATGAAAACCAGCATTGATTTAGCCGAGTTAGGTGGATTCGAGTATGAAAATGCGATTGTCTTTTCTGTCTTCGCTGAAGGCGCACCAGACGCAATATGTCGCGGTGGCCGTTACGATGGCGTAGGCAGTGTATTTGGTCGCGCGCGCGCCGCTACTGGCTTTACATTGGATTTAAAACTCATTGCGCAACTAGTGCCGATAAGCACCGCCACTACGCCAGCAATTTTAGCGCCGTGGTCAAGCACTAACGACGGCTTGGTTGAGGCTATCGCGGCGTTACGGGCGCAGGGGCATATTGTGCGCGTAAGCTTGCCCGGGCAAGCGGCTTATGAGGCCGAGTTGCATTGCGATAAAAAACTGGTTTATCAGGGAAATAGCTGGCAAGTGATGCCCAATGTGTAATAAAAACTAAAGCTAACTCGCTTAAAGCGGCAAATCCATTTAAAATAGCGTGTTTGGCTGCAAAGAATAACGAAATTTAAATTTTAAATCGGTAGTAAAAATCGGTAGTAAAACAAGGGATAAGCATGACAAAGATTGCACCGGCAAAAAACGTGGTTGTTATTGGCACTCAGTGGGGCGACGAAGGCAAAGGCAAAATCGTTGATTGGATGACCAATAAGGTTGCCGCCGTTGTGCGCTTTCAAGGAGGCCATAACGCTGGTCATACTTTGGTGGTTAACGGCAAAAAAACCATTTTGCGCCTATTGCCATCCGGTATGCTGCACCCTCATGTGGTTTGCTATATTGGCAACGGCGTAGTGCTTAGTCCTGCAGCTTTGTTGGGTGAAATTGCAGAATTAGAAGCCGCTGGTATTGATGTGGTCAGCCGCCTGCGTATTTCTGAAGCCTGCCCCTTGATATTGCCCTACCACGTCGCGATTGACCAAGCTCGTGAAATTGCCAAAGGCGCGGGTAAGATTGGCACCACAGGCCGTGGTATTGGCCCCTGTTATGAAGATAAAGTCGCGCGTCGCGCCATCCGCTTTGCCGATTTATTCGTGCGTGAGCGGTTTGCCGCAAAGTTGGGTGAAGTGCTCGATTATCACAACTTCATGCTCAAAAATTATTACCATACCGATACCGTTGATTTCCAAAAAACGCTCGATGACACGATGGAATTTACCGAGCGCTTGCGTCCCATGATTGCTGACGTATCAGGCCAATTGAACGCGCTGATAGCAGAAGGTAAGAGCATTATGTTTGAAGGTGCGCAGGCCGCTCTGCTCGATGTTGACCATGGCACCTACCCCTTCGTCACCTCCAGCAATTGCCTCGCCGGTCAAGCGTCCGCAGGTGCTGGTGTGGGACCCAATGCGCTATCGTATGTACTTGGCATTACCAAAGCCTATGCCACCCGCGTGGGTTCCGGCCCGTTTCCGACTGAGTTAGAAAATGAAATAGGTGAGGGCTTGCGCAAGCGTGGCAGTGAGTACGGATCAGTTACTGGCCGCCCACGGCGTTGCGGCTGGTTTGACGCAGCGGCGCTCAAGCGTGCCGCACAAATCAACGGTCTTTCGGGCTTATGCATCACCAAACTCGATGTGCTCGACGGCATGGAAACCCTACGTATTTGCACCGGCTATAAAATCAACGGCAAAGTAACCGATATTCTGCCCTATGGTGCGGAAAGTATTAATGCCTGTGAACCAATTTACGAAGACCATCCTGGCTGGAGTGAATCCACCTTTGGTGTCGATACTTGGGATGGCTTGCCAAAAAATGCGCAATCCTACTTAAAGCGTATCGAGGTATTGGTCGGTGCCAGCATTGATTTAATTTCCACTGGTCCAGACCGCACGCAAACCATCGTCATTCGGCATCCCTTGGAAGACTAAGGCAAGTTTGATAGATATTAAAAAAGCGACCGGAAGGTCGCTTTTTTGTTTGTATTTTTGTTTTAGCACTATTGGTGTTTATCACTATTTTTGAATTCGTATAAACAAAGAACTGCTCAGCAAAAAACTAATACGGAAAATCAGTTAAAAATGGCACCAGTACATTGCCACCACCGGCGCTGGTGGCGCGAAAGTAGTAATTCTCTCGGCACCATGCAAACACGAGGCTATCATTTAATGAACCCAGTGCCCAATGCTGTTCCGTATTGCTCACTGCCCCTGCACCGATTTCTTTAGTCAGATGCGCTAAACAATCGCGTGCTTCGCCACTAGACCATGTAATCTCTACGAGCAGTTGCACATTACCGTAATGGCAGGTGTAGCTAGCATGGGCTGGATCGTGGGCGATATTGCCCTGAGGTTGCATTGGATCGCGGGAAAACTCGTTAACCTGTGGTGGCATTAAGGTATCAGCGGCATTGCCATATGGTGCCTTACGGTTAAGGCGCACCAGATTTCGATCATCAAGTGAGGTGTTGCGCGGTTGAACCTGCTGGGTATTTACCCGTACGCGTTGCGATGCGCCTTCGTCTTCTCCAAGTGCAGCAAGTTTTTCTTCAGCCGTTTGTAGCCGTTTTGCGGCAAAAATTGATTTGGAATTTTCTGATATTGACGGCGGCGGGCGGTTTCTACTATTGGTGCGAGTAACATGTTCAGTAGCGGTACTTTCACCAAGGTCAGCAGTATTAGCGGTGCTGTTGCTAGGGGTATTAACATTGCCCGGTGTTCGCAATAAATCGCCTAAATCTGTGCGCAACACTTTACCTGCACCTTTCATTAGGTCAGATACGTCTGCCTTAAAGAAACTGGCTAGACCGCGCTTTTCTTCAGTCATTTTTCGATGCTTTGATAAGTTACCGCAACACGGATGGGTTTATCTGTGCGAACAGAAGTAATCGCGCTTGCACGCGGCTCATTACAACAATTATGTGTAATATTACCCGTTAAACTGGACTTTAAGAAGGTGTTGTAAGCGATTGAAACCTAATATTTTTTTTAACGCGATTTTTAGCACCTTCTTTCTACGCTTTAAATTGAAAACGCCCCACAGCTATCGCTGTGGGGCGTTGCGCAATTAAGCGCGTATTTTCGAATACTGCCTGCGGACTTAGTACGAGCGCGAATAACTTGGCACAGGTTGGTTACCGCGAGAGCTTACTGGTGCTGGATATGTTGATGTTACTGGGCGCACCGCCACGTTTACGGCAATTGTTGTTCCAGGGTCATGATCCATGCGCGTTGTATAGTCACGGCCATTGTAGCGAAACTTAACATCATAGCCGCGCACAACTTCGCGATATTCAGAAACAGTATTGCAACGCTGCACATCACGGCTTACTGGTACGCGCTCAACATCGTAGCCTTGACGGGTTGCTGTACGGTAGCTGCCGCTATCGCGATTAGCGTCATTTTCGATATTGTTACCAATTACCCCACCAAGAACTGCGCCCACTGCTGTGCCACGATCACGCCCGCCACTGCTATTACCAAATTGATGACCAACTACACCACCAATAATTGCACCTAAAACCGTGCCAGCACCAGAGCCTTTGGTATCGCTGCGACGCTCAACCACTTCCTCGCTTACCACGCGCGGGGTGCGGCGTTCTTCAAAGGCAGTAACTTGCTCAGTCGTGCAATCACGCCGTGGCGTGGCGACGCGCTCGGTGATTGGTATGGCTGATAATACCGTCGCTGTATCGTTATGGAGTTGTGCGGTAGCGGTGGTAGCAATACCTAAAAAGGCTGCTGAGATAGCTGCACTCAAAACGGTGGTACGAAATGATTGGAACATGGTGGTTCTCCTCGGAGGAAAAATCAAATAAACGATTGATTGCCCAAATAACTAGCAGTAGTTCTACGACAATAAACGATGTCACTCGAACTTAGGTTGACTATTGCGACGAAAGTTTCAGCTAATTTGGCGTGTTGATCGCAATAAATTGTAACGGCAAGTCATTTTTGTGCGGTGAAACACAAAGTTGAGCACAGGCAGGCGAGATTTAACTAACCCTTCGGCTTCACTGGCGTTGGTGCTGGTGTTGTGGTTCCAGGTTTTACTACTGGCGGCGCGGGCAACGGGGTCAGAACGACAGTGCGGCCTGAACCCGGTGCAATCCCTAACCAATCCCAGCGGCCATTTTGAATGGCGTTGATGATGTCGGCGCGGTTTTGCTGAGCGTTGGCATAAACGCTAGGCGGCAATTCATTAAATTGCATATACGATTCAAGATTTTGATAGCCACAGTAGCCTTGATTCGCGCAGCCGCTAAGTAAGCGGGCATTGTCAGAACCGCAGGCACCGCCAAAATCACAGGCCGCAAGCTGCCACGCCGCACCCCATTCACGGGGATTGAAGGCAACACCGTCTTGGCCTACTTTACGATCCTGAAGCTGGGAGGAGCCGTAATTTAAGATATTGCCAGCGCGTTGCAAGGCGGCAGGATCTTTGCTGGCAAGCGCATCGCGCATGGTGGAAAGTTGGTCTTCCGACAAACGCCGTTCTTCCATGGTTTTGGCCGCGCGCGTTTGATCTCGATAGGCATCAGCCATTACCGCTAATTTAGCAGCAGGATTGCCGCCAGCAGCGCTTTCTTTGAAAATGCGACTCACATCAGCGCCGCTTAAATTAAGGCCGTAAAAGCCTTCACATTGCTTTTGCAAGGCATTGAAAGCATCGGTGCGCACTTGATTATTAGGATCATTGTCTTTCAAGCGTGCGGTGAAGCGCTCGCGTTCTTTTTCAGAATCCGGTTTTTGTTTAGTGCGAAACAGGCAACGCTCAAGGGACGCTGCTGCGTAGTATTTTAATTCTGGGTCGGCGCCGTCAGGATTAGCGGCGTAGCGATCAAAAATTTCTTTAAATTTATCGCCCCGTTCAAACTCAATTTGCAGCTGGCGTTTACCGTTATTGGGAATTGCTACTGCACGGACGCTACCGCTAGTTGCGCCCAATACCGGCGCGGGTGCGGTGACGACATTGCCGGTGGCGGCAGTCGCGGACGCAGATATCTCGGCGCGGGCTTGTTTGCCGGCGGCGGCAATTTCAGCCGCAGTCATGGTTTCGGGCGGTGGCGCTAGTAACTTATAGCCTGCGAATCCCAAGGCGAAAATTACAGCAAGAATGGAGGCAATCGTGAGTTTTGTGTTCATAGCTTTTTAAAATGGGTGTAGCGATATGTGCAAAGCATCATTACACACTATAAAGCAACATGGAGCCTAAAAGGCTCCATGTTGTGACCAAACGTAAATGCAAAAGTTTTAGAGATGCAAAATCAGTTATGCAAAATCTTGGAGAGAAAATCCTGCGTACGCTGTTTGCGGGGAGAACCGAAAAATTCGTCCTTAGTACAGTCTTCCAATATTGTGCCGCCTTTTTCCATGAAAATCACGCGTGTAGCGACCTTTTTAGCAAAACCCATTTCATGGGTAACGCACATCATGGTCATGCCTTCGTGCGCTAATTCCACCATTACATCCAGCACTTCGTTGATCATTTCGGGATCAAGAGCAGATGTTGGCTCATCGAATAACATACAAATTGGGTCCATGCACAAAGCGCGGGCGATGGCGACGCGTTGTTGCTGACCGCCTGAGAGTTGGGCGGGGAATTTGTCCGCATGTTCGGATAAACCGACACGATTAAGGAATTTTAAGCCTTTTTCATGGGCTTCATCACTGTTCCGACCTAGCACTTTCGTTTGCGCAATGACAAGATTTTTGGTCACGCTCATGTGCGGGAACAGCTCGAAATTTTGAAACACCATTCCCACGCGCGAGCGTAGTTTGGAAAGGTCAGCGTTTTTGCCGCCTACCGAAATACCATCTACAGTGATTTCACCTTTTTGAAACGGCTCAAGCCCATTTACAGTTTTAATTAATGTAGATTTTCCTGAACCTGAAGGGCCGCACACCACGACAACCTCGCCCTTTTTAACTTCCGTTGTGCAATCAACCAAAACCTGTTTGGTGCCATACCACTTGCTTACGTTCTTAATATCAATCATTGCCATGATGTTATCCAGTCTTATATTTGTTGCCACTAATTTAAATGGGGTGCGCTGTTAAAAGTGATCTAACGCGCGCCGGGTGTGGTTCTAACTTGAATATACTTAACGAGTTTTGAAGCCGTAAAGCAAATGATGAAGAACACCACCGCCACAAAAATATACATCTCCACTAAGCGTCCGGCGAGTTGCCCCGCCTTGGCAGCTGAGCCGAGAAAATCCTTCAAGCCGACTACATAGACGAGCGAGGTATCTTGGAAAAGAATGATGGCTTGGGTAAGCATGATCGGAACCATGTTCCGAAACGCCTGCGGTAGCACCACAAAGGCCATTGATTGCCAATAGTTCATGCCTAACGCATAGGCAGCTGCTGGCTGCCCGCGCGATACCGATTGAATACCCGCACGTATAATTTCGGAGTAGTAGGCAGATTCAACCACAATAAAGGCGATGACTGCAGATGTCCAAGGACCAATCGCCTCACCTTGCTGACCGGTAATCATTTTTACGATAGCTGGCGTTAAAAAATAAAACCAGAAAATCGCCAAAATAAAGGGCACTGATCGGATTAAATTTACAAACGTTGCTGACATGAACGATAGCGGTTTAAAACTTGAAAGTCGTGCCATCGCCAGCAGGGTGCCAAAGAAAATACCACCTGCTAAAGCTATCGCAAATAGCTTAATTGAAAACCATAAACCCGCCATCAAAAACGGTAGGTTACGTTCAATGATACTGAAGTCTAAGTCACCCATGTTAATGCCCTCCTTGTGAGACATAACCCGGCACAGCTAATTTGCCCTCAAGAAAACGCATTGCAAAAATAACAATCAAAGTGATGATGATATAAATAAGGGTGGCGGCGGTAAGCGCTTCAAAAGTACGGAAGGTGTATTCCGAAATTTGCCGACTTTGCGCGGTGAGTTCCAAAATACTGATGGTAAGGGCAGCCGAGGAGTTTTTGAAAATGGTCAAAAATTCAGACGTCATCGGCGGGATAATAAGTCGATACGCCATCGGTAAAATGACATAGCGATAAACTTGGGGCAAGGTAAAACCCATCGCTAAGCCCGCATTGGTTTGGCCTTTGGGCAGTGATTCGATACCCGCACGCACTTGCTCAGCAACGCGTGATGCCGTATATAACCCTAGGCACAACACTGCAGCGGTAAATTCCCACAGGCCAAACTGTGCGGCAAAGGGGAGGGTGACTAAATTGGAGTAATCTGATTTAAGCCATTCACTTGCCCCTTTAGGAATAAGCTCGGGCATGACGAAATACCAGAGAAACATTTGCACTAGCAGCGGAATATTGCGAAACAGCTCTACATAGCAAGTCGCGATGAAACGCGGAATTTTTAACGGTGTGGTACGAATTACGCCAATAATTGAGCCCAAACTGAAGGCGATGACCCACGCACAAAGTGAAACTGATACGGTCCAAAACAGACCAGAAAAAATCCAATCAAGGTAGATGCCACCGCCCGATGGCGGCGTATCCCAAAAAACTTTCCAATTTAAGTCCATGCATGCTCTCCATTATGTACATTGGTTGGGTGCTGCCAATTCGTAATTTCGCTGGCAATTTTGCTGGCAAATTCGCTGCAAACGCGCAGCACGCCACTGGATAAGCGGTCAAGTTTGCGGCATCGTGAACTATTTATTATTTTGTAAGTGCTTCTTCAAATGACATTGAGCGAGAAACCTTTTGGGTTCCTCGCTCAGTTTATATCTAAGTGCGTAGGCTTATTCTGGTAGTGCTTGTAATTGGAAAGCAGCTTTCAACAATGGGCTCATCGGCATCCCTACCATAGTGTTATCAGGTAGCTTGTTCATGAACCATTTGTCGTAGATCTTATTGATTTCACCGGAAGTCATGAGTTTTGATAATGCGCGATTAACGACAACGGCAAAATCACTGTCGTTTTTGCGGAGCATAATTGCATATGGATCGTAAGACAAATAATCGCCTACCACATCAAAGTCTTTTGGGGACTTTGCTTTTGCTGTCAGACCATAGAGTAATACGTCATCCATGGCAAAGGCTTGGGCGCGACCAGTTTCAACAGTGAGGAATGATTCGCCATGGTCTTTCGCGTTCAGGAATTTAATGCCTAAATTTTCTTTGTCGCTCAAGGCCTTGATGATGCGCTCATTCGTTGTGCCCTGCGTAACCACAACAGTTTTGCCTTTTAAATCCTTATAGGATTTAATTTTTGAAGTTTTCTTTACTAGCAATTTTGTGCCAGTAACAAAAGTAGTTGGCGCATAGGCGACTTGCTTTTGGCGGGTAAGCGTGTTTGTTGTGGAGCCACACTCTAAGTCTACAGTGCCGTTGGACATCAACGGAATGCGGGTTTGAGAGGTAACAGGGTTCATTTTTACGGCGATAGTCGGCATGGCTAGTTCTTTTTTAACTTCTTCAACGATGGCCATACACAAATCCATCGAGTAACCAATTGGCTGCTGCTTGTCGTCCAAATATGAAAATGGAACCGATGTTTCACGATGGCCGATAGTGATGGTGCCGGAATCTTTGATTTTTTTCAGCGTGCCAGTAAGCTCTTGGGCGATGGCTGGTGCCGAAACAGCAGCAGCAACAACGCAGCCTGCTAGAAGTGAATTTAGTAGTTGAGACGTACGCATGATAAGAAACTCCCCAAATAAAGTGAAATTGCAAACTACAAAAGTGAACCAAACGTAATGAAATGGTCATATACATAGTACGTCATTTTTTTGCATATTGGGGAGCTTCAAAGCTGAAAAATGCGTGGATGAATTCCCCCATTTTTGCTATGAAAGCGACTGAAATTTATAGAAAAAGCGCCACTGCACTATTATGCATTTGGCGCATAACGTTGTGATTTACTTTCCGTATTTAATGAAAAATTCATGCTGCGGTGCAACAATATTGCCTGTTAATTGATAACTACAGCACAGCACTTTAGTGTCGCATTAGCCACCTCCTATCATCACCAATCATCTCCAATCGTCCTTATCGTCCCCTATCGTCTTTATAGAGCCGCAGCGCTTATAATGATATTTCATCAAAAAACAATACTAAAGAGCTGCAATTGCGCGATCTATCTATTATCGTTCCGGTCTATGCCGGAGAGCAGGAAACCAAAGCGGCGCTTGTCAGCATCGTATCAACAATACAAAAATTCCCGCCCGTAAATGTTGCGGTGCAAGTGATCATTGTCGATGACGCAAGTCCTGAACCACCCATTACGACTTATTTGAAGGCATTAGCCAATACGCTACCGTCCCTCATTACCTTGCTGCATAATCCCGTGAATCTCGGCTTTGTGGCATCGGTGAATAAAGCCTTAGCGCTGCATCCAAATCATGATGTGGTACTCATCAATAGTGATGCTGAAGTATTCGGGAACTGGCTGGAACGCCTTATTTTATGTGCCACATCGGGCGCTAAAGTGGCGTCGGTGACACCATTTTCTAACAACGCCACTTTAGCGAGCTATCCTATTACAGGGGTTGCCAACGCGCTACCACTTGACGTTACGGGTGCGCAACTCGATGCACTTGCGGCTAAAGTGAATGCAAAGCAATCTGTGGAAGTGCCCACTGGAGTGGGTTTTTGTATGTGGATGAGCCGTGATGCCATCAATGAAATCGGGAATCTTGATGAGGCGGCATTTGGTCGCGGTTATGGCGAGGAGAACGATTGGTGCTTAAGGGCCACTGCAGCGGGCTATCGGCATTTATTGTGTACTGATGTTTTTGTACATCACATCGGCGAA
>JANMDR010000077.1:0-42977 GCA_031376425.1 Betaproteobacteria bacterium | reverse complement strand
GCGCCGGTGGCAACACCACTCGCGATGGTGACAGAAGTAGCTGAAGTGCTATCGCAGGTGCCGGAAATTTCCCTGGCGCAAATTGTTTGGCAGGTGGTTGCCGACCCAGCCACAGCGATCAATTTTAATGCACTTGTCACTAACTTAAGTGACGTAAAATCTATCCCCGTTGATGCCGCAAAAACACCGGCTACCAGAACAGCGGCTCCAGTTGCTGTAGGCGCTAGTACAGCCCCTCCCCTAGCCGCACACAAGGCACAGGTGGCAATTTTTGAAGCGACATTAACTCGTTTTGACGGTGATTATCGCCGCACGAACGCGGTGGTGGCTGAATTAGTGGCAACACTTAATGCGCGCGGTGTGGTGGAAGCAAAGCTGCAATCACGGCCACTCGAAACGCAACCTAATGCGACAATTTCAGGGCAAAGCGCATCCGCTAATGCCCGCGATTATGCGGATGTGCGCTTTGAAGTGCGCGTTGTGCTCAAGCCGACAACGGCGGAGCGTAAACTATGAACACTACGATTCAATCAGCGCAAGCCACCCAGCCGATATTGACATCAAAGGCGTTGGAGCGACAGCGTGCGGCACCACCTTCGCTACGCTGGGCAATCATCATAACGATTTTTTCAGCGCTATTAGCCATCGGTTTAGGCGTAGCCGGTGCTTATTATCTAAAACAGCAGCAGCTTGGTTTTGCAGCGGCGAAGAATGCTAAAGCCGATGCTCAGGCGCGGTTCAATAACGCAACGATTGAGCAGAGCGGCCTTACAGAAGCTCAGCCAAGTTACAGCAAGCTCCGCGCTAAAGGGCTTTTCATTCCCGAAGGGCGGATGGAATTTATTGAAGTACTCAATACACTCAAACAACAGCACCAGATCAATGAATTGGAATACACGATCGAGCCGCAACGCAACTTGATACTCGCTGACGGACGCAACTATCCCGCCATCGACATTTTAGCAAGCCGCGTCAACCTCGTCGTCCATGCCGACCACGATGCACAACTGCTTGCATTCATAAACTCTTTTGCGGAATTGAATCGCGGTATTTTCCCATTACAGCAATGTCGTATGGCGCGCAGCGCACCACCTGCAAGAGCACGATTTGGCACCAACAATGAAGCCAAAACTAACACCACCACCCAAGAACTCAGCACAGGTAATGCGTCAGCCTTAGTTGCCCGTTGCACCCTAGATTGGATAACCTTGCGGGATAAAGCGGCCGCAAATTCTGGAGCGGTAACAGGGGCACCTAAATGAATTTATTACGCAAAAAATGGCTTAGCGATAGTTTGAATAACGGAGTCTCCACGCTATCAGCGACCGCCGCATTACTCATTTTTTATACTGCTTTTTTTTATAGTTCTTGCGGCCATGCAGCCGACATCCCACAATTTGGTGTGCAGCCAGCCACCGCGACCGCTGCCGCACCCTTAGCAACAGCAAGCACATCCCCTACGTTAGGCACTCTATTTCTAACACCAGCCGAACGTGCAGCACTTGAGGCCGCACGTCTGAAACGAAAATTGCCACCGCAACCCTCAGCCAAAATCATGCCAAAGAGTGCCGATCAGGCACCACTCGCAAGCACCACCATCACTGGCCTGATGAAACGCAGTGACGGCACGATTGCGGTGTGGATAAATGGGGTACTTGCCCCCAATTTTCCGGCCGCTATCGCGCAACGCTTAACAGCATCGGACGTTGGTATGCCGCACAATGCCGACGGGGATAAACTAAAGTCTCTAGCTAAAACTCAAACTCGCTAACCAGCACAAAGTAAGCGATAGCAAAGAGCTATTACCCTGGCCCCAGCAAAAACACAACGTTTCCGTTCTCGTTTTTTGCTAACGTTAAACTGTAACCAACCTGCGCAGCCTGCCTTGCCACTTGATACAAACCAATGCCATAACCACCGCCACGAGTATTGCTCAAAGGAGCGCGAAATAAATTTTGGGCAATGGTCGCATTCATGGCGCTGCCGTTATCCTGCACGCGCAACTCAACGAGTGATGGCGTTTTGGCACCCTGTGTATCGCTTAAAAAATCAAGCTGAACCCTAATCTGGATGTGCGGTTCGCGCTGTTGTTTGCGCAGTGCATTATCCAAACAGTTTTCGAGCATGGTATCTAAGAGCGCCGCCGTTACTTTGGCCGCAGCAACAAGATCAGGTGCTTGCGCGAGATTATCGCTGAAGATAATGTTGTTACCGGAATGCCGTTGTTGCACACTTTGCCACCATGGTAGCAAGGCAATTTCTACATTCACCATCGCTTGTTCTGGGTTGGCGAATTTGTCCAGGGTAGCTTGTAGGCGCTTGGTCAAATGCGGCAATTGCCGACTAAGCATGGCCGTGTATGCCTCCGCGGTTTCAGTTGCAGACACGGACGTGTCTGCCGTCTGCGCTGCCTGTGCCGAGCTCAGCACCAGTAACGATTGCAATAAATTTTTGATATCATGCGTAAGCTTAGCACCCGTTTCATGCACTGCTGTCATGTAAGCATTTTGCTTCATTGCCGCTTCCCGACGCTTGCCCTCATAGAACTCCGCTACCACCTGCGCCAACAACCGTAGGTGCAAGAACAGCGCGGGCGAGAGCCGAATTTCGGTATAAAACGCCACATTCAAATCATGGTATTGAAATCGCGCTTCAAACCCTTTTAATTCACCGAATCCACCACTGCATAATGGTGCCAAGTTTCCATGATTAGTTGACAACGCAACAGTTTGATTCGTGGGTACACTGCCCCCCCCAGTAGTGTTCCAAACACCGCCGATGATCCAGGGCATTGAAGCTACTTCCTCCATTGCTAATTCCAAAAACCGTTCTGCATCAATTTGCGCTTCTGAGAGAGCTGCAATACGCCGCATCCACAATTCAAATGGCATACCGACGCTCATTAAATAGCGCGAAAAATACGTTCGCAAACCACCAAACCCTGCCCGTGGCCCCCAGAGCACCGCCAAGGTCATTAACGCCCCCGCAAAGCCAACAACGGCCAATAGCAAGGCATTGAAATACTGGTTTTCAGTAATGCGCATCAATGCGATTGAACCTACAACCAACACCACGACAAGTTGAAACACGAGTAGGCTGTAAAAAAAATCAAAAATTTGGGTGGTGCCTTCGTCACGTGATGAATACGGTAAAAATGTCATGCAAGCGATGGCGAGAGGCAGCACATACATCGCTATATATCTAATTCCGCTTGGCAGATTAATTATTTCCAGCAAGAAAACTGGCACCACCCACAATAAATTAATCGCAAATAAATACAGTACTGCGGCAAAATAAAAGCGATTTCGGCTTTGTGCTTTTGAGGTAAATACCTTGCCTGAAACAATACCGATCAAAATTGCAATCCACATTACCAGCATCCAGCCGGCCAAAAAGTACAGTAGCCCAACCACAATGGCAAGCAACACACCCACCGCGACAATACGCAATTCGCGCTGTGTACTTACAAACGGTTGCCAGAGTAAAAACAAACCAAAATGAACCAGTAACCAAACGCGCTGGAATGCGCTATTAGAATCAGCACTCAATCCCATGTGCAAAGCCAGCAGCATGGCAAGAATGACCCAGCGGCGGTGCCGCTGTAGAAAGTGCTCAATTGGAAAAGGCTTGGTGCGAAAAAGTGGCATAGGCTTGAGTGTAGAAAGGAAAATCTTTACAGCAGATTACATCAACATCTTAGCATTCCAGCATTTACGGAAGGGGCTGAAAATGAACGCAAAGCGTCGATAATTCGACATGCTTTTTCTATGTGTTGGATTTTCGACAGCATTGCGTCGAAAATCTCAGCAATATGGCCTAATTTCTGACGAAATTGCGCACTTAAGTTTGGCACGACAATTGCTTCGATATGAGTCTAGTAAAGAGCGCCTCTATAGCCATGCACATAAATGGCAGCGATTTTTTGAATTATATTAAACCTCAGGAGTTTTAAATGAGAAAACAACAGTCTGGCTTTACCTTGGTTGAAATCGCAATTGTTTTGGTGATTATCGGCCTTCTACTTGGCGGCGTGCTCAAAGGCCAAGAATTAATCAATAGCGCTAAGGTAACAGGGCTTTCGCAAGATTTTACCCGCATACAAACCGCATTGTATGGCTACCAGAGCCGTTATCGCGCGGTGCCTGGCGATCATACAACGGCAGCTACTGCCATCAACGGAGCGACAAACGCGACAACTCCCGCTGGTGTAATCGGTAATGGCCAAATTGATGGCCTATGGGATTCGACCACACTTACAGATGAATCGGTATTGTTTTGGCAGCACGCCCGTTTAGCAGGCTTTTTAAGCGGCCCGACTGTTCCCAATATTACTGATTATGTACCAACAAATGCGGTCGGCTTACGTATGGGTATTAGTAGCACCATTGTGATCACCACACCCGTACCAGCTATGACGGGCACCTACAATATTTGCTCCGCTGGCGTTTTAGGCAAGTTTGCAAAACAACTAGATACCCAGCTTGACGACGGTAATACTGAAACCGGTTCGGTGCGGGTAGCGCTTCCAGCAGCAGCAACGGTCGGTGTTGCAACGGCGTCGATTGTAGATTCTACTGCTTACAATGTTTGTATTGCGTTTTAAATCACCGCGCTCTGTTTAAAAAAGCCCGCACTAGTGGGCTTTTTTACGTTCTGACTTTTAGGTAAAGACCCTTATAATACGGGCATCTACAGCACTCTCTCTTTATCCCTGTAGCAGCATCGCCTCCGCCTTCGCCAGTGCATGCGGCGCACCGTAGAGCACCAAAATATCATCGGCTTCTACCCGTAATTGCATATCAGGCGCGGTTTGACGTACACCTTTGCGGCGCAGGGCATTTAAACTTACATCCAATTTATCCAATGCTAAGGCCTCAAAGGTTTTACCGACGGCCGCAGCACCAGCTTCGATTACAAATGATTTTAACTGCGCATCATGCTGTGTTTGCGTTGGGTCATCACTATCGGTTACGCCCTTAAAAAAGCCGCGCATAATTTCATAGCGTTCGCCTCTTGCATCACGCAAATGGCTTAATACGGTTTTAACTGGCACACCCAAACGCAGCATCGTTTGGGTGGCTAGCATAAGGGCGCTTTCTACTACCTCCGCAACAATTTCTGCGGCACCGGCGTCTTTTAATTTATCAATATCCGTATCATCGAAGGTACGCACGATGACTGGTACATCCGGCCGCAGCTGTTTTATGTGCGTCAAAATGGTCATGGCGGCATGGGTATCAGCAAAACTAATCACTACTGCCGCAGCACGCGGTAGACCGGCTGCGGTGAGCACCTCACGTTTACTAGCATCACCGAACATCACCGCATCACCGCCCGCGCTAGCCTGTTTTACCCGCTGTGGATCGGTATCGAGTGCGATCACTGTCACTTTTTCTTGCCGCAAAAAACGCGCTACGCTTTGTCCACTGCGCCCATAGCCACAAATAATTACATGCTTTTTAACCATCATGGTGCGCATAGCTAGTTGCTGCAATTCTACCGAGCGCTGTTCCCATTCGCTCGCCACTAAATACATCACGATACGGTCGCTATATTTGAGGATGACGGGCGAGAGCAACATAGAAATTAACATGGCAGCCAACACGACCTGCATGGTGCTTTCTGGCATGCTTTTTAACTGCCCAGCCAATGACAGCAACACGAACCCAAACTCTCCCGCAGGCGCTAGTGCCAGTCCACAGCGTAGTGACACCGCTCGTTCATGACGCAACAACATTGAGAGACCAACAATTAGCAGAAATTTCAAGGTTACAAATGCTAACAGCACAATCAAAACCAGTACCCATTTATTGAGCAAAATCCCTACATTCAACAACATGCCAATAGTGATAAAAAATAACCCTAATAGCACATCACGAAATGGCCGAATATCATTGTCCACCTGATAGCGATATTGCGTTTCTGATATCAACATACCCGCCACGAACGCACCAAGCGCAAGCGATAAGCCCACTGCCGCCGTAATCCAAGCCATACCAAGCGTCACAAATAACACCGCCAGCACAAATAGTTCGCTCGATTTTTGCCGCGCTACCAAGTTAAATAAGGGCGTCATCAATAACTTGCCAAAATACAAAATAATCGCCAACACCGCACTGGCTTTCAATATCGCAAGGCCAATGGCCGAAAATAACTGATCTGTGGGCAATGCCAAAGCAGGTACCATCACTAATAAGGGCACGACTGCAATATCTTGAAACAGCGCCGCACCCATAATTTGCTTGCCGTGGGGCGAATGCAATGCAGAGGTGTCTGTAAGCGCTTTGCTAATAATGGCGGTAGAAGACATCGACAACACCCCACCAATAATGAGGCCAGTTTGCCAGGTTTGCCCTGCCAGCAGCGCCACGACTAGGGTAAGCAAAATCGTTAAACCCACTTGTGCACCGCCAAAACCGAACACCGATTTGCGCATCGCACCCAATTGCGGCAGTGAAAACTCCAAGCCAATGGAGAACATCAAAAACACCACACCAAATTCTGCCAAATGCGCCGTACCTTGGGTGTCTGGTATCAAACCAAGCGCAAAAGGACCAATAACAATACCAACCAGCAAATACCCTAAAATTGCCGGTAAATTGATGCGACGAAACAACACTACAACAAATAATGCTGTAGCGAGCAATATTAAAACCGTGCTTAAAGACTGTTGCCCCATATTTTTTTAACGATTGCTTTCAGTTGAGGGATGCGGAAACTGCCAATATCCCATTTTTGGATGCACTGACGGGCGCATTGCGTTGTTGTTCCTCAGTTGTGTGGCTAGCCACACTGCCTTCGGAACGCCTAGCACTGCATCCCGTTAGCACTTCCAAAAAAGGGACATTAACAATTTCCGCATCCCTAGCGTTTTGATCCAGTGTAAACAATTACAATAATGCCATGAATAACTTATTAGCCCCACGCCCCATTTCAGATACCGCACGCACCTTAAGCTTAGCGCGGGAAACCTTAATAATTGAAGCCGACGCCGTGGCTGCGCTCGCCACCAAATTGGGTGACGATTTCATTAAAGCCCATCAAATGTGTTTTGCGGTAAGCCAGCAAGCCAGCAATGGTGGGCGGGTGGTTGTTACCGGCATGGGCAAAAGCGGCCATATCGGGGGGAAAATCGCCTCCACATTGGCTTCTACGGGCACACCTGCGTTTTACATGCACCCTGGGGAGGCAAGCCACGGTGATCTGGGTATGATTACCAAGAATGACGTAGTCATCGCCCTTTCAAATTCGGGCGAGAGCGGCGAAATACTAGCGATTGTGCCAATCTTAAAACGTCGGGGCACCAAACTTATTGCCATGACCGGCAACCCAAAATCAACACTTGCCCGTGCGGCAGACGTGCATTTGGACGCTGGTGTAAGCAAAGAAGCCTGCCCCCTTAATTTAGCACCTACTGCCAGCACCACGGCTGCACTAGCGTTAGGTGATGCACTAGCGGTCACCTTATTAGATGCGCGGGGCTTTGGTGAAGAAGACTTTGCGGCCCATCACCCCGGCGGCGCGTTGGGACGACGCTTACTCGTGCATGTACGCGATGTGATGGTGTCAGGTGCGCAATTACCCTGCGTAGCACCAGACGTACTGCTCCCCATCGCCATATCAGAAATGTCGAGCAAGGCACAGGGTATGACTGCCGTATGTGCGCCCGATGGCACTGTACTTGGTGTATTTAGCGATGGTGATTTGCGTCGCGCCTTTGCAACAGCAGACAATATCAAACATGTGCGCGTGGGTGATGTAATGACGAAAAATCCAAAAACCATTAGCGCTGACAAATTAGCCGTGGAAGCTGCTCAATTAATCGAGCGCCACAATATTGGCGCGAGCGGATTATTGGTGGTGGATGAAAACAATAAATTAATTGGCTCGCTACAAATGCTCGATTTAATGCGTGCAGGAGTTCTCTAAATGTTAAGCCCACAAAATTTAGCACGCCTAACAAAAATTAAACTTGCGGTGTTCGATGTTGACGGTGTACTTACCGATGGCACTCTGCTCTACACCGCAAACGGTGAAGAAACTAAACAATTTAATGCACTAGATGGTCACGGCATTAAAATGCTGATGCAAACTGGTGTGGAAGTAGCCATTATTTCTGGCCGCGAGTCTGCTGCACTCAAGCGCCGCGCACAGGACCAAGGCATCACCCAATTATTTATGGGCGTGCACGATAAGCGTGATGTGTTTATGCGTTTATTGAGCGCATTAAAGCTTGAAGAAGCCGAAGCAGCAGGCCTTGGCGACGATGTGATAGACCTACCTTTTCTGAGCCGTGCGGGCTTCGCCGCATGCGTTCCTGCATCAACCGCATTTGTGAAACAACATGTGCATTACATTACCAAAGCTGGCGGTGGCCACGGTGCGGCTCGCGAATTTTGCGAGTTGATTATGCATGCACAAGGCACCTTAACGCCCATGCTGCAAAAATATCTCAAGTAGGCCAATATGCTCTACATTAAATCATTCCATATTATTTTCATGGTCGCATGGTTTGCGGGACTCTTCTATTTGCCGCGCCTATTTGTTTACCATGCACAAGCAACTGACCCTATCGGCATCGAGCGCTTTAAAATAATGGAGCGCAAATTGTTTTTTGGCATCATGACGCCGTGCATGATTTTAACGCTCGGCTTGGGCACTTGGCTGTGGCTGGGATATGGCTATCGCGGCGCCTGGCTGCACGCCAAGCTGGCTTTGGTCGGTATCTTAGTATTGCAACACTTTTATTTATTCGCCCTGATGCGCGATTTCAAACATGATCGCAATAGACATAGCCACGTTTTTTATCGTTGGCTAAACGAAATCCCTACCTTGCCAGTGCTTATCGCTATTGTTATTTTAGTTGTCGTCAAACCTTTTTAATACAAAAATAAGCACATATAATCATGAGCACTTTGGATCATTTTTTTGCCCCCTGTCCACGCGGCTTGGCCGGTATGCTGGCCTTAGAAATTAAAAATCTAGGAGGGCAGTACATCACCGAAACTGAGGCTGGTGTGGGCTTTAGCGCAACATTGCCGATAGCTTATGCGGTTAACCTGCATTCGCGAATTGCCAGCCGTGTGCTGTGGCAGCGCCTACGTTTTTCATATCGTAAAGAAGACGATATTTATCAAGCCGTATTAGCGCACGACTGGCCTGCAGAGTTTGATATTTCCTGCACGATTAAGGTTGAAATTAACGCCACCAAATGCCCTCTTAAAAGCTTAGATTTTATTACCTTGCGCGTAAAAGACGCCGTGTGCGATCGCTTTCGTCAGATCAACGACGAGCGCCCCTCCGTAGACGCCCGTAAACCGGACGTACGTATCCACACTTTTTTAGATGCCACCACCGCCACCATCTACCTAGACTTATCTGGTGAGCCTTTATTTAAGCGCGGCTCGCGCGAACATACGGGTGAAGCGCCACTGAAGAAAAATTTAGCCGCTGGCATCTTAATGCTATCCGGTTGGCAACCTGGTATGACCTTGCTTGATCCCATGTGCGGTAGCGGCACATTTTTAGTTGAAGCCGCACAAATGTCGCTCAATATGGCACCCGGATTAGACCGCCCTTTTGCGTTTGAAAAGCTCAATAGCTACGATAATAAAGCCTGGCAAGCCTACTGGGAAGCCGCCAAAAACAAGGTTCTTCCGCCCGAGCCCTTGCCAATTTTTGGCTCTGATTTATTCGGCTATGCGTTAGCTGATGCCGAACGAAATTTAGCTGAGAACGGACTAGACGAGTGCGTAGCACTGAAACAAGCTAACGTGTTAGAAGTATCTGCACCGGCTGCAGAAGGCATACTCATCACCAATCCACCCTACGGCATTCGTATTGGCGATAGTAGCGATTTGAATGAGCTCTATCCAAAATTAGGCGATGTATTGAAGAAAAAGTTTGCGGGCTGGAATGCCTATATTTTTACCGCCGATGGCATGCTGCCGAAACTAATGCGCTTAAGTGTAAGTCGCAAAACACCCTTGTTTAACGGCAAATTAGAATGTCGATTGTATGAATATAAATTGGTAGCGGGCAGTAATCGCAAGCCAGAAACTGGTTCTGATCAATCGTGAACCACTAGCCGTTCACGATTCCTGAATAAAAACTCAGGCGCAATTCCGCATAAATTGCGAAAACTGCGCGATAGATGTGCAGAATCGGCGAAGCCCGCCGATATTGCCGCTGCGGTGAGTGATTCGCCCTTCATGGCAAAATCTACCGCGCGGCGCAGCTTCGCCCACAACACATAGCGGCGCACTGGTACACCCACCACATCTTTAAAAACATGGGCAAAGCGCGACGCCGATAGATGCACAGTTTCAGCTAAGGCTTCTATGCTTTCGTAATCTTGTGGTGCCGCACGAATGGTCGCCAAGGCTAGGTCAATACGCGCATCGGTGGCAGGCAATTGCGGCGGGCGCATATTGGGCAAATCGAAAATACGCGCCATCAAGGCTTCAGCCTCATACAAACGCGCACCTTGGGCAAACAGCAGCGTTAAACTTTCGCGGTCTTCAAACTTACACGGAAAATGCCGCACCTGATTTTCAAACCGTGTGGCTATATGCCGATAAGCTGCACTTTCAGGCTCCCAGAACAACGCAGCTACTGGAGAATCCTTCTGCTGAGTGGCGTGGGGGGTATCGGAAGGCACAAACACCACTTGGTCCTCAATGATGGTGCCATCAGCCAATTCAAGGCGAATAACCCCATCGAGCGCAGCATACCATACGGCAGCGTGCAAGCGATGCATATCGGTGTCAATGCTTGGACCAATATACAGAAAACGATCATCCCAAGGATATAAATGTATTTGCGTCTGCATAGCCCTTAACGATAGTGCCCGAAATCACAATATAGCTGGTTTATTCAATAGCATAGCCAGTTTATTCAACAACACGACAAGTTTATCCAAGAAAGATGACAAAACCATACCCATACTGCATTCGTGAGCAAAATTGTTCACTACTTGAAAAGGAATATGAATATGAATACGCAAAACACCGTCAACCGCATTATTGCGCGTAATCAGTTACACCTTGAACTGTACCCAGAATTTAATATGACTGGCGCGTTAACCGATATCAAACCCGTGACGCTAAATTTATTGAAACGCCACGCGCTCGCCACCACCCTCGTGCTAATTGTAGCCGGAGTGGGCGCAGCTTTGTGGAACGCCTTTGGCGCTAGCACGGGCAATACCGGCAGTGTCATTAGCGTGATTCCAGCAATATTGTTAGGTTAAGTTGTAGTTTTAAATGCCTTGGAGGCACCCTTTTGCAGGGTGTCTTCTGGGTAAGTGTTAAAGTGTATCGAGGCAAACCTTTGCCCCTGCAAACTCTCGAATTATTAGGCGCAGCCACTGACAACAAAGATAACAATCCAGCGTCCGTTGGGTACGGCCGTCGATATCTGCAAACGAGAAACTTAGAAACTTCAGCAAATACAGCTTTTTCTCTGCTTAGGCTATGCTATAGTTAGTGAATTTTTTGCATAAAGTTCGCTAAGTAAGCGGCTAGTAAAAATATTCCCACGTAGCTACATTGCTTCTAGTTGCCGCACGTACTCCTACGTATTTAAGATTTTTCATCAAATAGCCTTGGCACTTCCTAAAAAGTAGATGAGCTCCCTGCAAAAGTAACGACCTCGCCCAAAACGCAAACTACATCTCGTTTATATGACTTCCTTGCGCATTTCAAGAACGGATTTAATTTCTCATGTAGCTGCCAGCGCCCTAGTTGGTGCAGTTGCATTCATTCTCGGAAATATTTACACGCTTATAGCAAATACAGGCGCTAAAATTATCGCAGTACCCATCTGGCTACTTATAGCATTGTGCACTTTCGCGATAATCGCAATGATTTTATCAGCGGCTATTGTATGGTGGCAAAAAGCACGATTATCCGCTGGACTAAGCATAGGATCTTTTCAAAAAAGCGTTGAAAGCTGTAAGGAGATACGATTATTGAATACTTTCTTACCGCACCCTCAGCGCATTGCAGAAATGATCACTAAAGCGGCGGCGCGGGGAACCAAAGTTCAGATTCTTTTGCTCAATCCCTACTGCAAAGTTGTAAAGTTTAGAGAAGCAACACTATTAGCTCGTGACAGGCACGTTAGACAGCAAATCTTTTCCACGATTGAAGCATTCGAACTCGCAGTGCATAGATACAGTGGTTCCGAATCGAATATCAAAATTTGCGTGTGCGACCTTTGGGTGCCGTTCTCGTTATATTCAACTGACGCCGAAGCCTCTATTGGCTATTTCATCATTGATGATCTCGCTGTGAATGGTCCACAACTTAGCCTAAAAGATAGCCATCCGATGTTTAGCGATTTCATCCACCAATTTGATACTCTCTGGATAAGAGCGCACGAGCCACTCAATCTGGGTGGTGATTGGCGACGTCAACTTTCCGATATGAGGAGTTCGCATGTTGATTAACAGACTTGATCAGACCGAAAACGTCCTGCAGCTCGAAGTGTGCGAGGCAATCCAAAAACTTGAACCGCTGGAATTAGACCGTGCAACTTTCTATGAGATTTTGCTCCAACGCGAATGGGTATCGTATTGTTTCACTCCAGTTTACGACATCATACAAAATAGACTATCGCCACTATCAATCACAATTAAGCCGACTATTCGACAAATCATCCAAGAGGAATACCCTGACTCAGGATGGCCTCCAACCGGGGAAGTGCCATCGCATCGAGAAGACCTTGTTACAGATCTAATATCCATGGGGGTGACGGAAGACCAGCATAGAAATAGTTGGTTTTCTGCACAAACCAAAGTCGTTATGGATGAAAGTGTCGAATCGGTTCGTATTTGTTTAGATACCGAATTCCCTGATGTTGCGCTCATAGCTTTCCTTCGCTTTTGGGGTGAAGTACTTACCGCAGTCGAGTATAAGCAACTAAAGCCGCGCATTCTCATGTTACTTGGATCGCGTCCGTCAAGATTTTATTTACCACACATCAAACACGACGAGCAGATAAACTCGCTTGCTGGAGCAGAAGCTAATACTGATTCGACGACCCATGCCGACGAACTTGGGAAACACTTAGCGCGATTGATTTCCAACTCTTCCTCAAAGAGTCGTGCAATAAGTTGTGCCGAGGACTCGTGCAAAAAGGCAGCGCTCCTGAAGGTCACCTTTTACGCACAATTCCATCAGTAACCTAGTTCGTGGATAGATTCATCACAGATTTACATGCTCTCCACTCACCAGTTTTACAGGGGGTGCAGCTATTAAAAGTGTCAGATTTCTTTGTCGTGACAGTGACGAGACACGCAATTAGTCCCAGCAAGTCGCTTTTTACAACCTCTAAATTCAACCGCAAGCACGATCTATTGCGGCCATCGCTGAGTGCGGGTCGCAAAGATGGACAACTATGCGCGTCGCAACTTACGTCAATCAAATATTTATCTCAGAGCATCAATACCCAATCACCGATGATGAGCAAAAAAGGCGTTGCTCACCCTTGAAACGCGAATACTAGCGGCCTGTGCGCGCCCTATTGCACTCATCTTCAGTGGCTATTAACCACTCCAAAACCCGCTTTGATACACCGCTGGCAGCAAACCCTAATCGCGCCTTTATCCGTGTACTTGCTGCGTGGCGGTTCCGTAGGTATCCAGCGCACCTTGCCCATGCGTTACTGCATTATAATGAACTGTAGTTTTTAGCCATTATTTGCGTAAGTAACGTAGATTTCTCAATCCCACAAAGCCATGTATTTAGGCCATTTTCAGCCATATTATTAAACCATTCACGATCTACCTGTGCGCATTGACGCACGAAGGGCATGATGGCGATATCAGTGGCTGATAGGGCATTGCCTTGCAGATAGGGTTGCTTACGCAACGGTTCAGCGAATAGTTTTAAATACTTAAACGCGTTTTCTCGATGTGCTGCCAGCGGTAGTTCGGGATAACGATTTGCGTATTTATATTTATCTAAACACGCTTTAAAATCACCGTCGTTCAAAGTAATTAGCGGGGACATCAATGCATTATCACGCAACCAATTTTCAGGATCAGACCGCATTAACGCCCATTGCATAATCGCCAAACTTTGCTCCAATACCGTATTATCGCTAAGTACCAAAACTGGCACCGTACCTTTAGGCGATAGACGCAGCATGGCCTCAGGCTTTGCACTTAACACGACCTCCACCTGAGTCACCGCAACCCCCGCAACGGCGATAGCCATACGGGCGCGCATTGCATAAGGGCAACGACGAAAAGTGTACAAAATTGGCAAGGCTAGTGAGGCATGCATAGCGCTATTATATTGTGGTCATTACTGTATTTACGGTTCCGCACTTGGGTTTCGGTATACTACTTACCCTGTATTATTAAAAGCAATTTATGGAAAATAAAGCGAGCTTTAATCCGCTCATCAAGCCCTACCTTACGATCACTATCGGCTTGGTAATGTTCACCACTATTGTTGGTATTCCGGTTGCGCTTATCTGGTTTTGCGGTGTGGGGCAATGGTGGTCAAAGCATTATTTTAAAAAACTGGATTGCGTACTTACCGATAAATCCCTGCGCTTTCGCAAAGGCATTTTGGTACAGGTTGAAAAAACCATTCCGCTTGAAAATATTCAGGACGCTACCTTTGTGGAGGGTCCTATTTTGCGGCAGTTTAATTTGAGCGTATTGAAGTTTGAAACCGCAGGCGCTTCAAATATGCATCACGCCAATATGGAATTGACCGGCATTGTTGACGCGCATGATTTTCGTGCCAAAATTTTAGACGCTCGCGACAAGCTCCGCAACCCCATGCGTACCCAAGCTGCAGCATCACTAAATGAGGCCAACACCGCCGAATCATTAGCCACCTTGAAGCGTATAGAAGCCCTATTGGTAACGCTTAACAGCACTATGAACAGTAAAAGCAACCCTTAATGTCATTACCCATGCCGCACGCAGCACCCACACCGCATCTGCACCACGACACCCCAAAATGGGTGCTCGCGCTCATGCTGGCTGCCCTAGGTATGTTAGGGCCCTTCGCCATCGACACCTATATTCCCGCCTTTGCTGGCATGGGTCAGCAACTCCAAGTTACGCCACTGCAAATGCAACAAACGCTGTCGGTTTATCTAGCGGGCTTTGCGGTGATGATGTTATTTCACGGTGCGCTATCGGATGCATTTGGCCGCAAGCCTGTGATTCTTTTGGGCTTAGTTTTCTTCTGTATCGGCTCGGCCGGTTGCGCACTTTCCACCACATTAACGCAGCTATTGTTTTTTAGAGCGTTACAGGGCCTTTCTGTTGGAGCAGGTATGGTGGTGGGTCGGGCGATGATTCGTGATTTATATGCAGGTGCTGATGCCCAGAGACTCATGGCAATGGTTACACTATGGTTTGGGATAGCACCCGCCATCGCGCCCATTATTGGCGGCTACTTTTTTGTATGGTTTGGTTGGCAATCTATCTTTTGGCTATTGACGGGGTTTACCGCATTATTGCTAATTTCTAGCGCCTATACCCTGCACGAAACCTTACCGCTTAGCGCACGGCAATCATTTCGCCCACGCGCTTTGTTTGCAGGCTATCGTGAGGTGGGCATGAATATACCGTTCATCTTATTGTCACTTGCGATGGGGTTAAACTTTAACGGTTTCTTTTTATACTTTATGTCGGCACCAGTTTATTTGCCCGAAACCTTAAAATTATTACCCACACAATTCGCGTATTTATTCATTCCGGGTATTCTTGGCGTTATGGCGGGAGCCACTATTTCCGGACGGGTAGCTGGCAAATGGAATACCACCAAAACCATTAATACCGGTTATCAAATTATGTTGAGCGCAGCTGCGCTAAACATGCTTTATAACGCGACCATAACGCCTTCCGTGCCTTGGGCAATGGCACCAATTTTTCTGTATGCCATTGGTAGCTCACTGACTTCAACTGCGCTCTCTATTCGTGTTTTAGATATGTTCCCCACAAGGCGCGGCATGGCAGCATCACTACAAAGTTTTGTGTCAGCCGCTGTAAATGTGGTGGTGGCGGGAATTATCTCGCCGCTGGTTTATCACTCTGCGGCTTGGATGGCGTTTTCAATGCTGGCACTGGTGGGCGCGGGTTGCGTATGCTGGGTGGCTTCGCAAAAAATGCGTACTCTTGACGCAACCCCCATTTAGAGCGTCTACTCCGCTGCCAACTGTTTGCAATGGGTTTCGCGCGTGAACAATAACAAAACAAACGAAATAGCGCACCATAGCAATATCCAACGAAATGCATTTTGATAAGCGATAAAACTAAACACTTTTTTACTCGCCCCGCCTGCTAATGTTAATACAGTTGCGTCATTAGAAATATCGAGCAGCCAACCTACTAAGGGCTGCGTGTACATTGGCCCTTGAATCACGCCCATGTTTGATACCCCCGATACCGTGCCCGCATACGCTACTGGCACCGATTCTTTGGCAAAGGCAAAAGTGACGATAAAACAGCCCGCACTAAAACCGGTTGCACCGATGACTGCCCACAACCAGAACGTGGATAAATTGGGCACGTAAATTAACACCGCAAAAAATAAGCTGCTAACAACAATGCCTATTAAAAATAACGGTTTGCGCTGGCCTAAACGATCGGAAGCCGCACCAAAGCACAGGCTACCGGCTGCCCACGCCACCATCATAAACGAGCATAAAGTGGCCGCTTCCGCTGGGCTTTTGCCATAGTGTGCCGTTAAAAATGGCACACCCCACAGCCCCGCAAAACTGAGGACTAAACCAGAAATACAGCCCGGTATTAGAAATAGCAGCCAAGTATTTTTAAACTTCAACACCTTGGCGATTCCCGATAATAGGCTATCTCCAGCTAGCAACGCTGCTCCTTCGAATTTTTGCCGCGCGTAACTTAAATAGCCGCGCTCAGTTGGGTCATCACGCACGATAAGCCATGTGGCCGCAGCAAGCAGTAAGGTCAGCGCCGCTGATCCCATCATTGTTGCGCGCCAGCCAAATGCATCGGTTAGCCAGCGCAACGGCACGCCTGCACACACAGCACCCAATACGCCGGTGGCAAGCGCCACTCCTGACGTAAGCGCAAATTGTTTAGGTGGCATCCAGCGGCTGGCAAGCTTTAACATTGCTACAAAGGCCACACCAACCGAAGCACCAATTAATAAGCGCCCGCTATTTGCCCACCATGCTGTCGGTGCCACCGCAAATACCAAGGTCCCGAGCGCTGCAACAGCGCAACCAATGGTGAGTAATTTACGCGGCCCCAAGGTATCAGCCAGAATGCCCGTGGGTATTTGCATAGCCACATAGCTATAAAAATAAAAGGCGGATAAATTGCCGAGTGCTGCGGCAGTGAGCGCAAATTCAGTTGTGAGCTCATTCGTTAATACTGCAGGTGCCACGCGCAGATAGAACGCCACAAAATAAAGTGCCGCACCCAAACCCCAGACAGTCCACGCGGTGCGCTGACTGGGATAATTTGCAGCAGGACTCGTCATGCGTTTTGCTTTAGTTTTTCACGCACATTTTCCCGCATATATAAAAATGCAGGCAGAGCAAACGACAAGCCAATAACTAAATTAGTAAGTACATAAAACCAAGTATGCTTAATGCCTAAATGCTTTGATTCTGAAAATAAGAATATCCAAAATACCAAGCAAGAAATCGTGAAATCAGCCAACGTAGCTGCCGCAATGGGCGTAGCCCACGCTAAAGATAGCGCACCCGATATGCCAGGCACTGCCTGCAGATAACCGAAATAGGTGGCATAGGGAACAATTGCCCCGACAACCGCAGCAATGAGATACAGCGATTGAAGCCTCACTAACATTGCTCCCACGGTAAGCCGTCAAACCGCCAGCCGTTTACCGTGCCACGCTGATGGGCATCATCTAAATCCCCTTCAAATCCGTGCAGCACGTTAATAACATTGGTGAAGCCTGCCGCTTCCAAGGCTTTACCCGAATCCACACTACGGCTACCACTGCGGCAAATAATTACGATTGGCCTATCGACCGACTGTCCCACGGCTTTTTTTACCTGCGCTGTGAAGTGGGGGTTAATTTCCCAATCCGGCCCATCGTTCCAAGGGATCATCATCGCCCCCACAGGATGACCTACAAACAAGTACTCCATCTCGCTACGGCAATCTACGAACACCGCATTGGGTGTAGAAGCCAGCAGAGCAGCTGTCTCCAAGGGTTTTAGATGTTTCATAGGCACCTGAGTTTTGAGCGGGGGATAAACTGATTATAGCGACTGTTGGACGACTTAACGTCATCCTAAATAAAACCTTGTACTGCTAATGAAATCGGTCTCGCTCAGTAGCTAATAAGCGGGTAAAATTGTTAGCTAATTTACGAGTATAGCTATGACTATTGCAACAACTATTTATGTTGGTAACACAACATCGTGCGCCGCAACCCGTAGCGCACAGCTTTTTGCCGCGCTGGATGCGCGTATTCTGGTGCTGGATGGCGCCATGGGGACGATGATTCAAAATCATCGTTTAACCGAAGCCCAATATCGAGGCACGCGATTTGCCAATTGGAAAAGTGATCTGCGCGGCAATAATGATTTGCTTACCCTAACCAAACCTGAGGTGATCCGCGAAATTCATGGCCAATACCTAGCGGCGGGCACGGATATTTTAGAAACCAACACCTTCAATTCCACATCCATTTCCATGGCCGATTATCACATGGAAGCCTTGGTATATGAGCTAAACTTTGAAGCAGCAAAGCTGGCTAGGAGCGTTGCCGCAGAATACAGCACAGCGACCAAACCGCGCTTTGTAGCCGGTGTTTTGGGACCAATGAATCGCACGCTTTCCATGTCACCGGATGTAAATGACCCCGGCTTTCGAGCGGTTAATTTTGATCAAGTGGCAACAGCGTATGAAGAAGCTTTAAGCGGCTTGATCGACGGTGGCGCAGACATAATTTTGATTGAAACTATTTTCGATACGCTGAACGCAAAAGCCGCAATTTACGCTATTGAGCAATACTACAGCGCGCGTAATATCGCCTTCGCAGAGCGCTTGCCAGTAATGATTTCTGGCACCATTACTGATAACTCTGGCCGCACATTGTCCGGCCAAGTAGCCGAAGCGTTTTATAGCTCTGTTGCCCATGCCAAACCAATTTCTATCGGCTTTAACTGCGCACTCGGTGGCGAACAATTACGGCCATTCATTAAAGAGTTGAGCCGCATTGCCACCTGCCGCATATCAGCGCACCCCAACGCCGGCCTGCCCAATGCGATGGCGGAATATGATGAAGAACCTAAACAAACTGCCGCTTTTTTAAACGAATGGGCCAGTAATGGCTGGCTAAATATCGCTGGCGGTTGCTGCGGCACTACGCCTGCACATATTGCCGCAATTGTGAGTGAAGTAGCCAAGTATGCGCCACGCAAAATGCCTGAAGACCCTCATACCTTGAGACTTTCCGGCTTAGAACCATTGAATGTGGATGCGACATCATTATTCGTCAACGTGGGCGAGCGCACGAACGTAACGGGTTCAAAAGCGTTCTCCAAACTAATATTAAATGGCGACTATAACGCCGCCCTAACAGTGGCTCGCCAGCAGGTGGAAAATGGGGCTCAAGTCATTGATATCAACATGGATGAAGCCATGTTGGACTCAAAATTGGCGATGGTGACGTTTCTAAATTTGATTGCTGCCGAACCTGATATTTCACGCGTGCCGATTATGATCGACAGCTCCAAATGGAGTGTTATTGAGGCTGGGTTAAAGTGCGTGCAGGGCAAAGCGGTGGTTAACTCTATCTCGCTTAAAGAAGGCGAAGCGCAATTTATCGAACATGCCCGCAAGGTGCGAGCCTATGGCGCAGCGGTAATCGTCATGGCGTTCGACGAACTAGGGCAGGCTGATACCTATGCCCGTAAGGTAGAAATTTGTGAGCGCTCCTATCGGGTTTTGGTGGATGTATGCAACTTTCCGCCGGAAGATATTATTTTTGATCCGAATATTTTTGCGGTTGCCACCGGTATTGAAGAACACAATAATTATGCGGTTGATTTTATTACTGCCACAGCAGAAATTAAACGCCGCTTGCCTTACGCCAAAATTAGCGGTGGCGTCTCCAATGTAAGCTTCTCGTTTCGCGGCAATGAGCCGGTGCGCGAAGCGATTCACACCGTTTTCTTGTATCACGCCATTAAGGCGGGCATGACGATGGGCATCGTGAACGCAGGCCAATTGGGCGTTTACGATGAAATACCCGCTGAATTGCGCGAATATGTGGAAGACGTAATTTTAAATCGCCGATCCGATGCTACCGAGCGTTTAGTAGAGCTTGCAGAACGCTTTAAGGGCGCGGGCAAAACCAATGTAGTTGATTTGGCATGGCGTGATGCGCCGGTAAAAACGCGGCTTTCACATGCATTGGTGAAGGGCATTACTGAATTTATTGTAGAAGATACTGAGGCGGCACGGTTAGAATCAGCGCGTCCCATTGAAGTAATCGAAGGGCCGTTGATGGATGGCATGAACACGGTGGGCGATTTGTTTGGTGCGGGTAAGATGTTTTTGCCGCAGGTGGTGAAATCAGCCAGGGTGATGAAACAGGCCGTGGCGCATTTAGTACCTTTTATCGAAGAAGAAAAGCGCTTGACCGGCGCGGCGGACGCCAAAGCCAAGGGCAAAGTCATTATGGCTACGGTAAAAGGTGACGTGCACGACATTGGCAAAAATATTGTTGGCGTGGTAATGCAATGTAATAACTATGAGGTGATTGACCTTGGTGTGATGGTGAGTTGCGATAAAATTTTAGATGCTGCAGAACGTGAAGGTGCCGATATTGTGGGGCTTTCCGGCCTAATTACACCTTCATTAGAAGAAATGTCTTACGTGGCAAGCGAGATGCAGCGACGCGGCTTTACCATCCCGCTACTAATTGGTGGTGCCACCACATCGCGCACCCACACCGCCGTAAAAATCGAACCGCATTACACCAATGGCCCAACAGTGTGGGTGCCTGATGCATCACGCGCGGTGGGCGTGTGCACCAACTTGTTAAGCCCTGAGTTGCGCCAAAAGTATATTGATGACACGCAAGCAGATTACATAAAAGTACGCGAACAACACGCCAATAAAAAAGGCGTTACCTTAGTTACCCTTGAACAGGCGCGGGCTAATGCCGACAAAATTGATTGGGCCAATGTCAAACCCGTGAAGCCGAAATGGTTAGGACCTAAAACATTTAAAAACGTAGCGCTTGATTTACTGCTGCCCTATATTGATTGGAGCCCGTTTTTTCAATCATGGGATTTATGGGGAAAGTATCCCGATATTCTTACCGATAAGGTGGTGGGCGAAGCCGCCAGCACAGTGTTTGCCGAAGGCCAAAAAATGCTCAAGCGCATGGTAGATGGCCGCTGGGTACAAGCCAATGGTGTGGTTGGTTTTTGGCCAGCAAATTCAGGTAACGACAATGAGGTGGACGACATCATTTGCTACACCGATGAAAGCCGCAGCAAAATGGCATTTACTTGGCACGGCATGCGCCAACAAAATCAAAAAAATAATGACAACCCTAATCTGTGCCTAGCTGATTTTATTGCTCCCGTTAGCAGCGGTGTAGCCGATTACTTAGGCGCATTTGCGGTTACCACCGGCATCAATGCTGACGAACGCGCCAAAGCCTTTGAAGCAGCGGGTGACGACTATAGCGCCATTATGGTGAAAGCTTTAGCAGACCGATTAGCCGAAGCTTTTGCTGAATACCTACATGCCCAAACCCGCCGTGATTACTGGGGTTACGCTAAAGATGAAGTGCTCAGCAACGACGACATGATTGCCGAGAAATACATAGGCATTCGTCCCGCACCCGGCTATCCAGCATGCCCCGATCACACCGTTAAAGCGCCATTGTTCGAAGCCCTTGAAGCGCCCGCGCGCACCGGCATTACCTTGACTGAAAATTTCGCAATGTTCCCTACCGCAGCGGTATCAGGCTTCTACTTATCGCACGAGAACGCGCGTTATTTTGCAGTAGGTAAAATAGGCACAGACCAAGCCGCAGACATTGCCAGACGTAAAGGCATCACTGAGGCTGAAGTAAACCGTTGGTTAGCCCCAAATTTAAACTGAAAGTAAAAAATGAAATCCATATTGTTATCCGTACTGTCCCTAGCCACCTGCGGCATCTGCGGCGCACTAGGTGCATGGTTGTTGCTATCGCCCTTAGCACTAGCCCGCGTGCCGTTCGCCCTTGCCACCGCGTTTTTAGCCGTGATATTGGCAGTGGCGATGTTTGCGGGATTGATTGCGTTGGGCGATAAGTTGGGGATATTAAAGAAGGCGAAGGGGTAGACGTTTAACACCAAAGACGTTGTGCGCTCCAAGCATTAGCGCGGTGCCGAAATAACCGCTGTCTAGGTTTTAAGCCCCTCTCCCCTCGCGGGAGAGGGGTTGGGGAGAGGGGGCAGCCAAGATCAGCGCAGAGGGTCAACAAGCTACCGCAACAACTTAATTTCAAGGAGCTACCATGAAACTACTACCCGCCCTATTCTGCCTCCTGCTTCCCCTAATAGCGCATGCACAACCAAGCACAAGCAAACCAGAAACTGCTGACCCCACCCCCACCCTCACGGGCAAACAAATTCTAAAACAAGCTGTTGACGCCGCCGGTGGTGATGCCTGGCAGAGCCCGAAGACCCTTGAATTACGTGGCGATGCGGTGTGGACACCGTATGGCCGCACCGATGCTGCCAATCAACTACGCTTTGATGATTACGCCCTATATCGCATCTTTCCCGCTGATAACGACGCGGCCAGACAAGCCAATGGCAAAGTACGCATCGACGCCAAAGCCGCAAAGGTGCCGTTTTTACAACTCATTTTTGACGGCAAAAATACCCACAATTATTTGAGCGACCAAGCCAAACCGTATCAAAAACATTTTTCGTGGAGCAATAATTTTGGCTTCAGTATTTTGCGCTTTGCCGATCGTGAAGGGTTTACAGTTGAGCGTTTAGCCGATGACCAAATTGAAGGTATCCCCTGCTATGTCGTGCAGATTACCGACCCGAAAAAATTCATCACAACTTTCCTGATTGACCAGACCAGTAAGTACATCCGCAGCGTGGCATTCACGACTGAAATTGGCTTTCATCACCGCATTTATTCCGATTTCAAACGCGCCCCCAACGTAAATTTCATCCAACCCACCCGCCTGCGCCTGTACTTTGACGGCATCAAATGGATGGATATTAATTGGCGGCAGTTCAGGGTGAATGAGGTGATTGCGGATTCAGTGTTTGTGAAGGAATAGCGGTTTGATATCTGGCATCAAAAAATCGATCACCCCCGAAGAATCTTTATTTTAAAGCTTTTCCACCGTCTCTGGTACTACTATTCGCGCAAAGATGCTGGCTTTAAAAACGAACAGTAGCCCTATTGCTAAAACGCAAGCAGAAACTCCTAGCTCGATTTTTGTCTCGGCGCTAAACCCGGATACCAACGAAGGTGTGCCCGTTAATAACATTGCCTTCCAGATCACCCAGAGGAGATTTGGCGTTTCTCTGGCAACCAACCACAATCCCATTAGCGCGCATCCAACCCTAGCCAAATCGACGCGGGCAGCCTGCATCGTGTTTTCATACTGAGTACGGGGTAAAAGTTTGTGTGCAACGGCCATCGGCATAAACCAGAGCAGCAAGGCAGCCACTATGTGAACCGCGCCAAACCAGTAATTATTTGGATCAAATTTGACTCCCGTGATCTCCATGGTTGCGGGTGTGATATTAAAAAAAGTAATGCTGGTGAGCGCAAGCCAAACTGCAAACAATCGTACTCCAATAGCTACTATTTGTTGTGGTGTCATGAAGTGCTTTCTTAGTTTAAAAATAAAGCAACTGTATTTGGTCGTCACGATAGAAACAAGCCGATTATTTATCAAGCGAATATGCTTTCGCAAACAACACTTACATCGAGCTACGACCATGCCTCTGGCTATTACTACTCGCCCTCAACCGTCACAATTGGTGCAATACAAGTTAACATGGACTGTTTCCATTCATCACCTTTTTTACCTTCAGCCTTGGACAAACAGCGTTTGCTCAATTCTTTCTGCGGGTTAAGCACTCGATGTTGTCTGAAACAATCAATCATGACTTTCTGCCGCGCCCTGCCTTGAACCCCAGCAGCGTCCGCTTCAGCATAGCATTTGATACTTACGGAAGACCGCACTATTTTTGTTTCATCCATTGGAGCATCGCTCGCTTTGCAGGGAGCGTCGATAATCGCAAAAAGCAGTATCAAGCCATAGAAATAACTTTTCACGTGCCGCCTTTTCTAGCCTAGAACGATAGTGTAAAGGACTTTAATCTACCGGGGTGGCCACTTAGAACTAGCTTAGCGGCCAACGGCGAAACCGTCTTTAAAGATGTATGCTGGTGCGATGCACTTGGGCTAAACTATAAACCATCGAAAAAGCGCTATTTTAAAGAGCTTTCAGGCAATGCCTCTATGCACACATCACTCAAAAAATTGGAGCGACGCAATGTTTACCGTAAAAATCTCCAACAAAGGACGCATTTTATTACCGATAGCCAATCAAAATGCGCTAGGATTGAAAGTCGGTATGCGGGTTATGGTGACTTTGGAAGGCACTAGCGTAGGCATTGCGTTAGCGCCAAAATCAACGCTAGCAGACATTCAGGCACTATTGAATTAGTACGGCCCTACTGTGCCAATTTGTGCTATGCGCGTAACAAATTACGTGGATTGCGCTTTGCCTAGCTAGAACTTAACTCGCTATAGGTGATATAAAAGGGGCGTCTACGTAAGTAGGCAAACACCACTGTGATGCGAATATTCGGTAAAAAATCCAGCCGAGCGTTTACTCACTAATACGGCGTATCACTGGATAGCATGCGTCTGCACAGACACCCATTGCTTCAGTGCGGCGTCCATGCATGTTTACCTGTTTGCGTTTCGCAGCGACTGCCTCACGCACCGCTTTATACCCTCCGCCGTTGACAGCGACTGCATTGTCCCACTGCGCCGTTTCTTGCGCAGTAGCGCGGCTTTTTCCCGGTGCCGCTACGATTATTGCAGGCCACTGCGCCGGACGAACGGGAAGTTTCTTTGATGTACCGTTTGATTTCATGGTTTTCTGCCTCTGGCAAACTAACCTACGCTAACGAGTGAAAGCACCCAATTTTTAACGTCTCCCTCTGCCTGAGTGGCTGCCACTGGAAACATATTGCTTATTGCCTGACGAATTATTGTAGTACAGTCCGCCGCGAGGTCCGGTGTGGATTAGATACGGTGAATGCCATGAATTAGAGTAATAACTGGTGACGCCACTACTCTGCGCTCCATTGTAAGGGCTACCATCTGGTTGATAATAGGCATCAGGCAGATCAGCAAATGACTGGATGTTTTTCAAAAAAATAGCGATATCCTTCTGTTTACGGGCTTCTTGGCTCACTTCCGTGACCCCGTCAATTTTGGAGCGAGGTAGTTCTTTGATTTTCTGAGCAATTGCGGGTCTCGCCAGAACACGTTTTTGAGCGCGCCATTCCCAAGGCGGAACGGGAGCAGCTGACGCCCAAACCCCCTTGATAGCTATTCGCGCATTGAGTTCCGCTTTAACCAAGATCGGATTAGGTTGCTGCGTTCGAGCAAACCATGCCGCTCCTGATTCAACCAAGTGAGCTTCGACATCGCAACTATCCGAATAGATTTCTGCAGTTTTTCGGTCAGAACTATCATTTCCTATAATTTTGAACTTCACCAACTTTAATAGTATACATTTCGATAGGATTTGACGTGCTTCTATTCCATAGGGTTGATTAAGTTCTGGCGCATCGATATTTGCAAGTCGAATTTTCAAAGTCCCTTTCTCAAGACTTTTTATGGTCAGCGTGTTACCGTCATACACATCTATCACTACGCCCGAGACCACAGAATACTCAGCGAGCACGTCGAATGATCCTACTAAGCACACAAGAGTAAGCAACTTCATAAACGCATTCCGCGAGCGCATATTGTGACGATGAATTCCCAAATTAGAATCGCCAAATGCTGCTTTATAGTTTTGATTGCCGAGAACCAAAAGTTGCTTATTCATCCCATCGCTCCATAAAGCATGCACTTTACTTGCACCGCTTTAAAACTACGATTTAAATAACAAAGTTGCATATCACTCAGAGCATACACAGTACTCCGAAAAATGCGAATGCGCTTAAGTTGCCAGTTGCTATGAAACTCACAATACATGATTCTTGGCATTCAGGCTAAAAAATTACCTTAACGACCTAAACCAACTGTTCGCCAACAAGTAATGCAAATATTAAGGGGCTATGAATCATCGCAAATTTCCGCATGTAGAACACCTACGTTATCGATATTCAATGCTCAAGTGGCTACCAGTGCTACATACCCGCATTTTTACGAAACTGACACTGGTAGCATAGTGGCTGGATATTGCTTATATCATCGCTGCCACCTCTAAAAAGGGGAAGTATGTGGTCTTTCGTCCAAACGAACTTATAACGCGCGTTTGGTCTTGAAGGAATATCGCACCAAGCACGTTTGCAACGAGGGCATTCGAGGAAGCTGGCTAGTAATTCAAGCCACTGCTTCCTAGTGTGGCTTCCACCATTGGCAATTTTTCTTGCGGCATATGTTTTCGCACGCGCTATGCGACATGGCTTGCAATAGCTATACGATAATTTATTTTTTGTAGATGTCCAATAGCCGAAGTTATTTGATCCACATTTGGAACATGGTGGCAACATCTCAGAATTTATCATGTGTGCGTTAAAGATGATCTAGCGCAATTAGAAATTGGTGCTTCATCCGAAACTCTATATGTGCTGTCGAACTAAAAATTGTGTTGTATAGCTTTTTTCGATTTACTGTATAAATATACACTACAATCTCGAAATATTAATTTTACTCCTGCTCACTATCTATCATCCGCCCATAAGCCTTACAGACTACCAAACCAAACAACCAATCAAAAAGTTGCCCCGCCCGCTATCCTGCTTAAAGCTGGGGTTAACTGGACTCTCATGGACTACATAAAAATTCGCGGTGCGCGTACGCACAATCTTAAAAACATTAATGTTGATTTACCGCGCCATGCGCTGGTTGTTGTTACGGGATTATCGGGTTCGGGGAAGTCATCTCTGGCCTTTGATACGCTTTATGCTGAAGGGCAGCGGCGCTATGTGGAATCGCTTTCGGCTTATGCCCGACAGTTTTTACAATTGATGGAAAAGCCGGATGTGGATTTGATTGAGGGTTTGTCGCCCGCCATTTCTATCGAGCAAAAAGCCACGTCGCACAACCCACGTTCTACAGTGGGCACAGTGACTGAGATTCATGATTATTTGCGCTTATTATTTGCGCGCGCAGGTACGCCGTTTTGCCCGGATCATAATTTACCGTTGGAGGCACAAACAGTTTCGCAGATGGTTGATACTGTTTTAGCAATGCCTGCGGGTACTAAACTGATGTTGTTAGCTCCTGCTGTGGTTAATCGCAAGGGTGAGCATCTTGATTTGGTTGAAGAGCTGCGTGCCCAAGGCTTTGTACGCTTGCGCGTGAATGGGGTGGTGGTAGAAGTAGATGCCTTCCCCAAGCTGGATAAACAAAAAAAGCACACCATTGAAGTGGTGGTAGATAGGCTAAAAGTAGCGCCTGATTTAAAGCAGCGTTTAGCCGAAAGTTTTGAAACTTGCCTGCGCATTGGTGACAGTAAAGCCATTGTGCTGGACATGGATGCACCACCACCTGCAAAAGGTGCCAAGACTACTGGTGAGCAATTATTTTCATCTAAATTTTCCTGCCCTTCTTGCGATTATTCGCTGGCCGAAATGGAGCCACGCTTATTTTCATTTAACAACCCTTTAGGTGCCTGCCCCTCTTGCGATGGCTTGGGCAACGTTACCTATTTTGATCCGAAGCGTATTGCAGCATTTCCGCATTTATCTCTTTCTGCGGGTGCCATTAAGGGCTGGGATAGACGCAATCAGTTTTATTTTTCGATGATACAAGGCTTGGCTTTGCACTATGGTTTTGATCTGGATACACCCTTTAATAAACTGCCGGAAGCCGCGCAGAATCTAGTTCTCTACGGTACGGGCGATGAAGAAATTGCGTTTCGCTACGCTAGCGATCGCGGCAAAACCATCTTGCGAGAGCATACGTTTGAAGGTGTGGTAAATAATTTTGATCGGCGCTATAAAGAAACGGATTCGATGGCGATTCGCGAAGAATTAGCCAAATATATCAATAGCAAAACCTGCCCCCTGTGCGAGGGCGCGCGCCTAAAGCGCGAGGCGCGACACGTGCGCGTGGGCGATAAGAATATTCATGAAATCTCAGCCATGCCGTTAAAGCAAGTGACGCCGTGGTTTGAAAATGTACAGCTTAGCCCGCAAAAAATGGCGATTGCCGACAAAATTTTAAAAGAAATTGTTGCCCGCACCACGTTCTTAAATAATGTAGGACTGGATTATTTATCGCTCGTGCGTTCAGCAGACACCTTGTCTGGCGGTGAAGCGCAACGTATACGCTTGGCGTCGCAAATTGGTTCAGGGTTAACGGGGGTGATGTATGTGCTGGACGAGCCTTCGATTGGCCTGCACCAACGCGATAATGAGCGCCTACTCGTGACCTTACGGCGCTTGCGTGACCTGGGCAATTCCGTGATTGTCGTGGAGCACGATGAAGATGCGATTCGATCCGCCGACTATGTAGTGGACATGGGGCCGGGTGCTGGTACTCACGGCGGTGAAATTGTGGCAGAAGGCACGCCAGCAGAAATTTTGGCAAATCCCAATTCGCTTACGGGACAATATTTATCGGGCAAGCGCGGCATTGCGGTGCCAAAGACGCGCCGTAAAATTGACAGCAAAAAACGCGTACTCATTAAGGGGGCAAAAGGTAATAACCTGAAGAACGTTGATTTTAGCCTGCCTGTGGGGGCGATGGTATGCGTGGCGGGCGTTTCAGGCAGCGGTAAATCAACGCTCATAAACGAGACTTTATTCCGCGCTGCCGCGCATCATATTTACGCCTCGCAAGAAGAACCAGCGCCGTTTCACAGCATTGAGGGCTTGGATAATTTTGATAAAGTGATCAATGTAGATCAATCGCCAATTGGTCGCACACCGCGCTCTAACCCTGCAACTTATACTGGCCTATTCACGCCGATTCGTGATCTATTTGCCAGCGTGCCGGAAGCCCGCGCGCGCGGGTATGGGCCGGGGCGGTTTTCATTTAACGTGAAGGGTGGACGTTGCGAAGCGTGTCAAGGTGACGGCATGATTAAAGTGGAAATGCACTTTTTGCCTGACGTGTATGTGCCCTGCGATGTGTGTTTTAGCAAACGCTATAACCGTGAAACCTTAGACATTCACTATAAGAGTAAAAACATTCACGAAGTGCTAGATATGACAGTAGAAGTGGCGCATGAATTTTTTAAACCCGTGCCCGTCATCGCCCGTAAATTGCGCACCCTGCTTGATGTGGGCTTGGGCTATATTCGCTTAGGACAGAGCGCCACCACGCTTTCTGGCGGCGAGGCGCAGCGGGTAAAGTTGTCGCTAGAACTTTCCAAACGCGACACTGGCCGCACCCTATTTATTTTGGATGAACCCACTACAGGGTTACATTTTCAAGATATTGAATTGCTGCTTACTGTGCTGCATCGCCTGCGTGACGATGGCAATACCGTGGTAATTATTGAGCACAATTTGGATGTGATAAAAACCGCAGATTGGGTGATTGATTTGGGCCCTGAGGGCGGCGATGGTGGGGGTGAAATTCTCGCCATCGGCACGCCGGAAGACATTGCCGCTAATCCAAAAAGCGTGACGGGGCCTTATTTGGCACCGTTACTGGGCATGAAATCAGTTGCGAGTCGCGCACCAGCTTTAAAGCCTAACGAGAAGCCTCAAAAAGAGACCACTACTAAGCCTAGTGAAAACCTCAAACAATCCTCAAAACCAGCAGCAAAAACGACTGCAAAAATAATCGCTGCACCCAAGGTTTCGACCAAGGTCGCCGATAAAAAACCAACAGCCGCAAAAAAAGCGAAGTAGCCAAGCGATTACGCGCCATAGGGGCACGGCATGCCGTGCTCCTATGGCGCCTGCCCCCAGCAGGAAAAGGGTCGCATCGCTATGACCCCTGCGAATTTCGTCATACGTCAATCAAAATCACAATAAAAACACATGACTTATGATTAATCGTCAATAATTATCCCTTATTGACTTTTAGCGTCTAGCCCTTACTTAAAATAGTGGTTTTACAGCGGCACCTTTTCCGATTTCGGAACTTTTTTAACCCTCAACTGAGGAAACATCATGAAAAACAGCAAATTTTTAGCCTTAGCAGTAGCTGGCGTTATTTCTACTGCAATATCCACCGGTGCAATGGCAGAAGTTAAAGAAGACGGCCAATGGCGTGGCGCATTCGCCGGTAGCTTGGCATTGGCTTCGGGCAATACTAAATCCACCAATCTTTCTTTGGCCGCTGACGGCGTACGCGCAACCAAAGAAGACAAAATTGCTTTATATCTCACCAGCTTATACGGCACCAATGACACTGGTGGTACAACCAATAAAACCGCTAATTTGCTTCGCGCAGGCGTCAAGTACGATTGGAATTTATCCGACCGTTCCTACGCCTTTGGTACGCTTGATCTTGAAAACGATAAGATTCAAGGCCTTGACCGCCGCACCGTCATCGGCGCGGGTTTGGGCTACAAAGTGATCAAAGAAAAAGATACTAATTTTGAAGTGTTTGGTGGTATTACCAGCAATAGCGAGAAGTACAAATTTTCTTCACGCACCAGTACTGAATTGCTTTTGGGCGAACAATCTGACCATAAATTATCTGAAACCACCACGTTCAAACAGCGCTTTGCCATCTATCCGAATCTAAAAGATTCCGGCAAAAATCGCTCGCAATTTGATGCTTCTTTAGTTACTGCTATTGCTAGCGGTATCAGCATGCAGTTCACTTTGGCACACCGTCAAAACAGCGCGGCACCTGCTGGTACTAAGAAAGGCGATACCTTATTCTTGACGGGTATTAATATTGCGTTAGGCGCAAAATAAGCGCCACTGTCTTATTATAAAAAACTGAAGAAGCACTAAATACGGCACTCTATAATGAGTGCCGTGTTTTTTTGGGTGAGTGTAACTGTGGAACTGGCTGTAATGGGGTGTGGCTGCTAAACTATCGTACACATCTATCTACCCTAGCCACCATGACCCCACGCGACCATTTAATTGCCAGCTTTAAAGCCGCTCTCAGCGCCGCTAATCCCGCATTGGTGCTACCGGCCTACCTACCTGCGCCGCCCGCCAGTGGTCGCACCTTGGTTGTGGGTGCGGGAAAGGCTGCGGCGTCGATGGCGCGCGCGGTTGACGATGCATGGCCTCAGAACGCCCCGCTTTCGGGCACCGTCATTACTCGCTACGCGCATGGTTACAGCGCAATCGAGTCGCCTAAGCGCATCCGTATAATCGAAGCTGGACATCCCGTGCCCGATGAGAATGGCGAAGCGGCGGCGGCTGATATTTTGGCGCAAGCCAGCGCTTTGACTGCAGACGATTTACTGTTAGTGCTAGTTTCTGGCGGCGGCTCTAGTTTATTGTCGTTACCGCAACCTGGCATTTCGATGGACGATTTAAAAGCCGTTACTCGCAAGCTACTCGCCTGCGGCGCACCGATTACTGAAATGAATATTGTGCGCAAACACTTATCGCTCATTCAAGGTGGGCGCTTGGCGGCAGCCACCAAAGCAAAAGTGGTTGGCTTGGTTATTTCAGACGTGACAGGCGATGATCCTGCAGCAATCGCATCAGGTCCCACGGTGGCCGATCCCTCAACATTTGAGCAAGCGCTGGATATTTTAAATCACTACAAAATTATTCCACCCGTATCCGTTGCGCGACACTTATCACGTGGCAAGCGTGGTGACATCCCAGAAACACCAAAGCCTGGAGACGCCCTATTCACGAATGTTTCCAACCATGTTATCGCCACTGCCCACATGAGTCTATTACGCGCAGCCGCTTATTTTCAGCAGCAAGGCATCGCCCCGATGATTTTGGGTGATAGCGTAACGGGTGAAGCCCGTGAAGTGGCAAAAGTATATGGCGCACTCGCTCGGCAAATACGCGACCACCATCACCCCATTAAACCGCCTGTAGCGCTAATTTCAGGTGGCGAATGCACGGTAACACTAGCCGACTTTGACGAAGGCGAAGACCCCACCGACCCTGCAAACGCCCGAAAGGGTGGTCGCTGCTGTGAGTTCTTATTGTCATTAGCGATTGATTTGAACGGGATAGAAGGCGTGTACGCCCTAGCTTGCGACACCGATGGCATCGACGGGGTAGAAACCAACGCGGGCGCATGGCTATCGCCCGAAAGTTTAAGTCTAGCCGCAGCAGAACAAACCAACCCCACCGTGCTACTGCGCCGCAACGACAGCTACAGTTTTTTTGCGGCCACCAATCAGTTAATTGTCACAGGCCCCACACGCACAAACGTGAATGATTATCGGGTGATATTGATTCTTTAGATTGGCTGGAGATGGCGTATTTTATAGCGTCACCAAACAAAATTAGTGGTAATTTTGAGGGTGTAAATAATAGTGTGTAAACGGTCTACTTAAGGGCTTTTCCAAGCATACTAGGCCGCTAGACTGGTAATTTTTCCGCACACTACTGAGCGCTGAACTTCGTTTCCCACCGAAAAAATGCAGCCCAAGCCTCCTTTTTTGCACTTCGTCGCATCTTGATTGGTTAGTTGATGGTGTTCACGCACAATGAACTCATCGAAACACAAACACCACATCAAACCCAACGGAGATCATCATGAAAAACATCACTACCAATACAGTAAACACTACTAACGACATCGGCATGATTGCTAGTTTATTTGGTTGCGCAGCCTTAAGCGTCGCCTTACTTGCTAACGCATTTGCCGCAGCACCAATGCCCACACAAAAGATGGAAACCATCGTAGTGACTGCAAATCGTTTGGCTACCGTTACCTTGGAACCAATGGTAATCACTGCAAAACGTTTGCATAACGACAATATGGTGCATGTAACTTTGGCACCAATCGTTATCACTGCACAACGCGTAGCGGTTTAATCGCTATTAGAAAATGCTGGTTTTTCGATTGGCCTAGTACTTTAAAACGCCTGAATGCATGGGCATCTAAACGCATACCGTAGTGTCATTTCAGCACCATTACAGTACCAAAACAGCTTGTTTTACCACGGCATACCGGACTTCGTCCGACCCCGCTTGGTTTCGTCGCAAAACACTTAGCCGCACGCCGCTGCGCACTTATGCTAAATACTATTTCCAAGTTAGCCAAGTTAGCGATGTGGAAATTAACCTAAGCGGAGTATTTATCTATGCAAACATCCCAGCCGATCCATACGGCAAAACTTTGCCTTTGGCTATTTTTAGCGGGCTTTGCAACCTTTATGCTGCATGAGGCAGCACACTATTTTGCTGGCTTTGTGTTGGGCTACGACATGACAGCGCGATTAAACGGTGTGTCGTCACTTACCCCTGCACTCGCTGTTCACAAAGCCATTATCGATGCAGCAGGACCACTGATGACGATTGCGCAGGCGGCTGTGGCGTTTATTTTGCTTACACGTTTTAAGTTACCCAACACGTTTGTACCCGCCTTTGCATTTTTATACTTTGCGGCATTTATGCGCGTATTAGCCACTGGCGTTAGCATATTTAATTTAAATGACGAAGCGCGGTTAAGCATGTATCTAAACTTAGGCACGTGGACTTTACCGATTATCGTTTCAATGACTTTGGTGCTGCTAACTTGGCGCGCGAGTCGCCTGTTAGCGCTCAACTGGAAACAACATCTTGCGTGCTATCTCACGGCGTCGATTGCGGTTTCGCTGGTAGTGGGATTGGATCGCCTACTATTTTAGTAGCGCTCATAAATTTACCCAAACACGCCAAAAACAGGCGGTCTGCGCCTAGTTTTTTGCACTTCGTCGCATGTTGATTGGCTAGTTGTTGGTGTTCGCGCACAATGAACTCATCGAAACACAAACACCACATCAAACCCAACGGAGAACATCATGAACAACATCACTACCATCACAGCAAACACCACTAACGACATCGGCATGATTGCCAGCCTTTTTGGTTGCGCTGCTTTAAGTATCACCTTAGTTGCCAGCGCCTTTGCCGCAGCACCAATGCCCACGCAAAAAATGGAAACTATCGTAGTGACTGCAAATCGTTTGGCTACCGTTACCCTAGAACCAATGGTAATCACCGCCAAGCGTTTGCACAATGACAATATGGTGCGTGTAACTTTGGCACCGATTGTGATTACTGCTCAGCGCATTACTGTTTAATTTGATTAGATTGGTTCTCAGCAACAGGGTTTTAGCAGCGATAATTGCGGCATTGATGCCACCATGGAAATAAATTTTGAACAGATTATTTAGTACCCTATTGCAAAAAATAGTAGCGCCTATCGTTTTCATGCTGCCCCTAATTTCTTACGGCCAAGCGTCTATTGATGGTGCCACATCCACCGCTGCTTCAGCAAAGCTGGAAGCGCGCTTAAATGAAATTTTAAAATCTTCCGGCTTTCCAGGTTTTGCGACTACAATCAGCCGAGGGGATACCACCTTATTTAGCAAGAGCTTCGGCTATGCCGATAAAGCCAAACAAACCCCATACACGCTCGACACTATCCAACTGATTGGCTCAGTGAGCAAGACTTTTATTGGCTTCAGTATTCTAAAAGCGGTGGAGCAAGGCAATTGCGCCTTAGATGCCGATATTAACGATACTCTACCGTTTAAGATTAGCAATCCACACCAGCCCAAAAACCGCATCACCTTACGAAATTTAGCCACCCATACCTCCGGCTTGATTGATGACGAGGCGACGTATTTAACCAGCTATCAACTGGGCAACAAACCTACTGTGGCGCTTGAGGCGTTTTTACAAAATTATTATGTGGAGGGTGGTAAGCATTACAGCAAGGCAAATTTTGCAGATGTCGAAGTGGGCAAAAAATATGCCTATAGCAATGTGGCGTCGGCATTGGCGGCCTTAGTGGTAGCGCGTTGCAGCAAAACCGAGTTTGATGCATTTACCCAAGCTCAAATTTTTACCCCACTCAAAATGACGTCAACCCACTGGTTTCGCCAAGAGGCATTTAACACCCGCTACACCACGTTATACGAAGTTAATGCGCAGTCGCACCCTCTGTATAAAACCATCCTTAACGCCGACAGCAGCTTAAAGCCTTACACTGCCATTACCTACCCCGATGGCGGGCTGCATTCGTCGGCAAACGATCTAACGGCTTATATCAAAGCGATGAGCCAAGGCTATTTTGGGCAAGCAGGCTTATTAAGCGTAGAAAACTTGGCCGCCTTATTCAAACCGCAATTTGACAACAAAAGCATGCCCGCCAACATGGATAAGCGCGAACCGAATCGCGGTATTTTTTGGGCTTACGCACGCAATGGCAGCGTGCGTCATACGGGTAGCGATCCGGGCGTGTTTTCGTTTATATCAATTAATCCAAAAACCAAAATAGCGCGGGTGTTTTTGCTCAACACCCAGCTTGAAGGCGACGACAATGAACGTGCGGTGAAATCGTTTGGCGCGATTGTCGCTGCGCTGGATGAGTTTGAGGAAAGCACCACGTAATACTTTCGCCTGACGTCACCAAGAACAATGCCTTATAGGTGTCCTCCGAAGGTAGCCCCTTTGCGGAATGTTTAGGGTGTTTACACAGCATTATCCTTGCCTAAACTGGCAAAAAACCGCTTATTCATGACGATCAAAACCACTGCCTTGGTGATTTATTTGCTCATTTCCCGCCGAAAAAACGCAGTCCACCCCGAGTTTTTTGCACTTCGTCGCATGTTGATTGGTTAGTTGTTGGTGTTCGTGCACAATGAACTCATCGAAACACAAACACCACATCAAACCTAACGGAGATCATCATGAACAATATCAAAAACACCACTAACACCACTAACGATTTCGGCATGATTGCCAGCTTGTTTGGTTGCGCAGTTTTAAGCGTAGCTATCGTCGCAAATGCTTTCGCTGCTGCACCAAAGCCTACACAAAAAATGGAAACCATTGTAGTGACTGCAAATCGCTTGGCTACCGTTACCTTAGCGCCAATGGTTATCACCGCCAAGCGTTTGCACAATGACAATATGGTGCATGTAACTATGGCGCCAATGGTAATCACCGCTCAGCGCATCGTGGTTTAGTACTTTTTAGTTGTAGCACCCAAGCACTATTCACGACAGCAAATATAGCACCAGAGATTTAATTACGAACCCGTTGTAGATGCTTTATTTTAAAGCTTCACCAGCCCATTCACCGCGTCATTAACCAATCATAAATCAACAGGTTAATAGCGTCGATCTACTGAAAACGCGGCAAGCTGTAACAATGCACTCTGATAGGCAGACTGTGGCAATCCTTGTACGGCAGCACTTGCTATTTGCGCTTCACGCTGAGCACAGGCACGGGTGTAATCGAGCGCACCGGTCTCTTTTAATATTTGCACTACGTGTGCAATATCAGTCTCAACGGCTGAATTCCCTGCGTGTTCAATCGCACTTCTAATCACTTTTTGCTGCGCAGCATCGCCGGTACGCAGGGCATAGATGAGCGGCAAAGTAGGTTTACCCTCGGCCAAATCATCGCCTAAATTTTTACCAATCTCAGTGGCCTCGCCAGAGTAATCAAGCACGTCATCAATGAGTTGAAAGGCAGTGCCCAAATGCATGCCGTATTGGGCAATTTGTTCAATCTGCGCCGCACTTGCGTTGCCTACGAGCGCACCTACGCGAGCGGCGGCTTCAAATAGCTTTGCGGTTTTGTAGCGTACTACGCGCAGATAATTTTCTTCATCAATATCGGCATCACCAATATTCATCAATTGCAGCACTTCACCTTCAGAAATTATGTTGGTGGCTTCAGCCAATACGCGCATTACATCCATGGAGCCTACACCCACCATCATTTGAAAGGCGCGCGAATACAAAAAATCACCGACTAATACCGATGCGCCATTGCCAAATTCCGCGTTGGCGGTGGCTTTTCCGCGCCGCAAGTCGGATTCATCCACCACATCGTCATGCAGCAAGGTTGCGGTATGAATAAATTCAATAACAGCAGCTAGCTCATACAGCTTAGTTGGTGTAGCGTTAAAGGCTAATCCTGACAACAGCACCAATACGGGGCGCAGACGCTTACCGCCTGCGCCAATAATATAGGTGGATATTTGGCTAATGAGCGCAACTTCGGAACTTAAACGTGCACGAATCACATTATCAACCTGCTGCATGTCCGCACCAATGACGGCACGCACAGCAGCTAGAGCGTCTAGTGTTTTGTTATCTTGGGAAGCATTGAGGGGCGAATTCATGGCGACTGGGGCTATTTACATTTTTTGCAGAGAATGCCCATTTTATCGCGTTAATGCTGGATTGGCTTTGCCGGTGCGAAAATGAGGTTATTTTTAGATCGCGTGGCACCGATTTACTACGGTTTGAGGTGCAAATCACGTAAAATACGAGGTTAATTTTGAATTAGACCAATCTCGCTCTTTAGAAAGCTAAATTATGCATCCCATGCTGAACGTTGCCGTAAAGGCCGCTCGCGCTGCTGGCGCTATTATTAACCGTGCGTCCAATGATATCGACAAGCTAACCGTAACACGCAAGGGCATGAACGACTATGTAAGCGAAGTGGATCGTGCAGCGGAAGACGCCATCATTTCTACCCTGCTTGGCGCATACCCAGACCACGGCATTTTGGCGGAAGAATCTGGCTTACGTGAGAGCACATCGGATTTTCAGTGGATTATTGATCCGCTTGATGGCACGACCAATTTTTTGCACAGTTTTCCACAATACTGCACCTCTATTGCGTGCGCCGTAAAAGGCGTGCTCACCCATGCGGTAATTTATGATCCTACCCGCAATGATTTATTTATAGCAACCCGTGGCAGCGGTGCATTTTTAAACGAGCGACGCATTCGTGTATCTAAAGTGGTCTATTTAAAAGATGCCTTAGTAGGTACCGGGTTCCCTTACAAAGAATTTGCAAATTTCGATGCTTACACTGCCACCTTTAAAGCGGTAACGCAAAGCGTATCTGCCGTGCGTCGCCCAGGTTCGGCTGCGTTAGATTTAGCGTACGTCGCCTGCGGCCGCTATGATGGTTTTTGGGAATCTGGCTTATCCGCATGGGACATGGCGGCGGGTGCATTACTCATTAAAGAAGCGGGTGGTTTAATTACTGATTTTGCCGCAGGCGATGATTACTTGAAGAACGGCACCGTGGTAGCGGGCACGCCAAAGGTGTTCCCAGGCTTACTTAAAATTGTGCAATCTGGCGGTAAATAAGCGGCGCAAATGTCTACCGTTTTAACCACACCAATTTCGGCTGCCCCGACTGCTAGTAATGAGTTTGCTGGTCACACACCGATGATGCAGCAGTATTTGCGCTTAAAAGCGGATCATGCAAATACGCTGTTGTTTTATCGCATGGGCGATTTTTACGAGCTATTTTTTGATGATGCTATCAAGGCTTCTAAGCTTTTAGGCATCACCTTAACAGCGCGGGGCTCCAGCGATGGCGCACCAATAAAAATGGCAGGTGTGCCGTTTCATGCCTTAGACGGATACTTGGCAAAATTAGTAGCCCTAGGCGAGAGTGTGGTGATTTGCGAGCAAGTGGGCGAACCTTCACCAAAGGGTTTAGTTGAACGTAAAGTCGCCCGCATTATCACTCCTGGCACATTGACTGACGCCGCCTTATTGCAGCCAGCGCGCGAAGCGATGTTATTGGCCATACATGCAGCCCCAGTTGGACGTGATGGCTTGAGTGGGAAAATTGGCTTAGCGTGGTTGATTCTCGCCAGCGGCCAATTTTGTGTGTGCGAAATTGATGCGCATTTGCTCGATGCTGAATTAGCCCGCTTGCAGCCCGCAGAAGTATTGGTGGCGGACAATGCAGATTCTGCACTACGCGCCACATTATCCGGCGCACGCAATGTGGCTTCATGGCAGTTCGAATTCGATTCGGCCACCCAGCGTTTATGCGAGCAATTTGGCACACAGGATTTAGCGGGCTTTGGCTGCGCCAATATGCCGCTAGCGGTTTCGGCTGCGGGCGCATTATTGGCCTACGTGCGCTTAACCCAACAGGCTGCGCTGCCGCATATTACGGCGCTGCGCGTGGAACAGCGCGATGGTTTTATTTTGCTTGATGCTGCTACGCGACGCAATTTAGAAATTACCGAAACGATTAACCGCGAAGCTGCGCCCACATTGCTATCTTGTCTCGATAAAACAGTTACTGCGATGGGTGCACGTTTGCTTAGGCATTGGTTGCATCACCCAATTCGTGATCGAAGCGTGCTCAATGCGCGATTAGCTGCTGTAAGCGCATTAAGTGCTTCTGACGGCTTACAACATCACTATGCCAGTGTGCAGCGCTTGATGGTTAACTGGGCAGATATTGAGCGTATCGCAACGCGAATAGGCTTGGCAACAGCGCGACCGCGCGACCTAAGCGCACTATGCGATACCTTAGGGGCAATACCTGCCGTGATTGCCACTTTAAGCACAATAGACGCGCCGCGTATTGATGCGCTACGTGCGCAACTTGGTCAATTAGGCCAAGACCACGCGAGCCTATTCGAATTTTTGCAGCGGGCATTGCAAGATGAGCCATCAATCACCATACGCGAAGGCGGCGTGATTCGTGATGGTTTTGATACGGACTTAGATGAATGTCGCAGCTTGCAAAGCAATGTGGGTGCCTTTCTGCTCGACCTTGAAGCTCGTGAACGCGCACGCACCGGCATCAATAATTTACGGGTGGAATACAATAAAGTACATGGCTTTTTTATTGAAGTCACGCAAGGGCAAGTAGACAAGGTGCCGGATGATTATCGGCGGCGGCAAACTTTGAAAAATGCCGAGCGCTATATTACGCCAGAGCTTAAAACCTTTGAAGATAAAGCACTATCGGCTTCAGAACGCGCATTAGCACGTGAGAAATTTTTGTTTGACCAACTGCTGCGCACCTTAACACCGCAAGTGGCAAACTTACAGGCGGTAGCACGTGCGGCGGCAGAGCTTGATGTGCTCGCTACTTTTGCACACAACGCTGTTGAGCTAAAATTGAGTGCACCAACATTTTGCGACGAAGATTGTATTTTAATTTCCGAAGGCCGCCACTTGGTGGTGGAATCGCAGGTTGAAGAATTTATTGCTAATGATTGTGCGCTATCGCGACAACGGCAGTTATTGTTAATTACCGGCCCCAATATGGGCGGCAAATCGACAACGATGCGGCAAGTGGCACTGATTGTGTTGCTCGCACACACTGGCTCTTTTGTGCCTGCAAAGTCTGCACGCATTGGTGTAGTAGATGCCATTTTTACCCGCATCGGTGCCAGTGATGATCTCGCCTCAGGCCGCTCGACATTTATGGTGGAGATGACGGAGGCCGCGAATATTTTGCACAATGCCACATCACGTTCCTTAGTACTCATTGACGAGATTGGTAGAGGCACTTCTACTTTCGATGGCTTGGCACTGGCTTATGCCATTGCCCAACATCTAGCGCAAACAGTGCGTTGCTATACTTTGTTTGCGACACATTATTTTGAGCTAACACGCCTTTATACACAGCTACCTAATGTTGCAAATGTGCATTTAAGCGCGGTTGAGCACAAAGACCGCATTGTGTTTATGCATAAGTTGCAGCCAGGTGCCGCGAGCCAAAGTTATGGCTTGCAAGTTGCGCAGTTGGCGGGGGTACCAAAACCCGTGATTCGCGTAGCGAAACAACATTTGCTAGGATTAGAAAAGAGCCGCAACAGCGATACTGGGGATGATTTATTTTCTGTGAGCATGGATGCGCCAAACAACCTAAATGCGGAAACAGAACGTCAACACCATGCCCTGGCGTTGCTTGATGCTCTGGAAGCCTTGCATCCGGACGATCTTGCGCCGCGAGATGCGTTGGCAGCGTTGTATGCCTTGAAGCGCCTAAGCGAGGTTTAAATGCAATTGAGAGCGCAATTTTTTATACTGATTTTGCTATGTGGTTTGCTTGGCGGGTGTGCAACGCCAACACCGCAAAGTCGAGACTTCAGCTTTGCTTTTTTAGCAGACACGCAATACAACGAACGTGAGGAACGCGCCTTTGCGAACATGCTTGCGGCGCTCAACAAGGAGCAATTTGCTTTTGTGGTGCATGGTGGGGATTTTAAGGCAGGCAGCAACGCACCCTGTACAGATGCCATATTTACAAGGCGCTTGGCGGAGTATCAACAATCAGAAAACCCATTTATTTTTATTCCTGGCGACAATGATTGGGTGGATTGTCAGCGTGCATCTAACGGATCGCAAGACCCATTGGAGCGTTTGGCGAAGTTGCGTGAGTTGTTCTATCGCGATGATCAATCCATTGGTAAGCGGCGCATCCCGGTAGAGCGCCAAGGTGCCCCGACAGCGTTGGATTCCACAGTGCGCTCGGTATCGATGCACTACCCTGAAAATATGCGCTGGCAAAAAAACGGAATCGTTTTCTTTACGGTGAATGTACAGGGCAGCAATGACAATGTTGGCTTTACTGCGACGTCAGATGCAGAACAACGCCAACGCGAAACCTCCAATATTGCTTGGATGCATACTGCCTTTGAAATAGCGCAGCGTGAAAACGCGGTGGGTGTTGTCATGTTTTTACAAGCCAACCCTGGCTTTGAGGAGCCACTAGCTAAAGTTGCGCGGAGCGCCTATTTACCTTTTCTACGAGCGTTTGAAGCGACAGCCACTGCATGGAATAAGCCAGTTATGTTTGCCCACGGCGATACGCATCAATTTAGACTATTGCCGTACGAAAGCCCAATTGATCGCAAGCGCATTGGTAATGTTACGCGTTTAGAAACCTTCGGTAGTCCCCATACCAATTGGGTACGCGTAAATGTGCGGCCAAACAACACGCAGGCACCGTTTGAAGTGGTCTTAGGTGGAATGGGCTATTAAAAGGCTCGCTTTAATGCATCACGCCATGTGCATCGTGCGCGTGCCCATGAATAAGCTCATCTTTAGTAGCTTCGCGAACCGCCATGACTGTGCACTTAAATAATAAACGCTCGCCCGCTAACTCATGATTGCCATCAACAACCACTTTGCCATCGGCAATGTCGGTCACGGTATACATAACAAATTCTTCTTCCTCTGCATCTGGTGGGGCACCTTCAAATTGCATGCCGATTTTGACATCTTTCGGAAATGCACTTTGGGGCTCGATCTTGATGAGATCAGCATCGTATTCACCAAAGGCATCATTAGGGTCAAGGGTAATACTGTATAGCGCCCCAACTTCCTTACCATTCAAACCTTCTTCCACTTTCGGGAAGATGCCGCCATATCCACCATGCAAATAGGAAAGCACCACATCAGCACCTTCGATTGCCGAGCCATCAGCCATAAAAATTTCATAACGAACCGTAACAACGGTATCTTGAGCAATATCCATTTTTTCTCCGACAGTTTGATTGGTAGGTTAACGATTAATTTAATGCCGATAGTTTATCGCGTTACACATAAAAATACCGTTGCATCGCAGGTTTAATCTTAAAAATAGCGTTCTTACGAATCGTTAAAAAAACAAAGCCCCTCACCAGAAGACTGGGAGGGGCTAGTTTATAAGGGTCTTGGCGATGACCTACTTTCGCACGGGAGATCCGCACTATCATCGGCGCTACGTCGTTACACGGTCCTGTTCGGGATGGGAAGGGGTGGGGCCAACGCGCTATGATCGCCAAGAATTCGGTGGTAAGGTTGATTTTCAAGTTTGGCCTTTTTCAGATTCATTACCCACTGTCATATTGACTTGGGTAACTTACTGGTCAA
>JANMDR010000028.1:0-25466 GCA_031376425.1 Betaproteobacteria bacterium | reverse complement strand
AGGCTTACGCAATATTGCCCAGCGCTGGACAATGCCAATCCAAAACTGGAAACAAGCAATAAGTCAGTTGATGATCCACTTTGAAAAGCAGTTTAACCCCGCCTAGCAAAAACTAAAAACACAAAATTCGGGATAGCCTCCGAACGCTAATCGCGCCAAGGGGCAATTGTTTCAGCCTGCCAGCCGTTTTTTGCAGTACTCCACCACCCAAGCTGCCGCCAAGATCATTGTTCGACTAGAAGACCTTACCAAAAACCAGACGACAACACTCGGTGTTACAAGAGTTCTGCAATTTGCGCACGCACTGACGCACAATGCGGAGGGTGACGCGCTGAAAGCCTACGAGTTGGCACGCGAAGCCGTGCAAACGCAAAGCCCACTGTTCCCTCGGGATTTACTTTGCTATATGTTACGTTGGACTGCGGCTGCAGCCGAAAAAGTGGGTGAGGTACGCCAAGCGCACCAATGGGCAGCCGATGCGGTAAAAATTGAGCGCCAAGGTGCGGAATCTTTCAACATGCTAAAGTTATTGCAACCCGCGCAGCACCACACGGGTGGACAAAAGTTATCAGAAGACGAGCGCATTGCCCTAGAATTAACAGCAGGTGGCTACACGCTAGCGCAAGTCGGCGAAAAACTGAATTGCGCAGCGGTTACGATACGCCGACTACTTACATCAGCACGCGAAAAATATTCAGCAGCAAATACAAGTGCACTAATCGCACACGCAATTGAAAATGGCGAAATTAGCACTGGTGGGGCAACTGAACACCGCGATGCTTAATGCTTATGGTTAATTAGGTATGCTTGGATAAATTGAATTCGCACCAGAGACTCATTCCATTGGTATATCAAACTAGAAATCGCGAAAGCCACTGCAAATCCCATCGTGACTATAGCCCATGAGGGAGTACGAGAAAATTCTCTTGGTTTCTTATTTTTCAACTTCCTGCCGCCATCTGCTCCGCCAACACCCCCACCATATGATGCAGCTTTAACCCAGTTTCATCGTATAAAGCATCTACTCTTTTTTGTAGTGTTTTTGCATTGAGTTTAAACGCTGTTGCTAGGCCGAAAGTAGCCGTATTACCGCCTTCTAGGGAGGTTCCCGCTAAAACCATGCCGCCGATTTTCTCGCACTCGTTACCTAAGGCTTGATGCGCCGTGCCAATGCCTCTGCCACGGCTAAATAAATTAACTGACAATATGCCGTTGGGGTTTAAGCAGGCTAAGCATTGCGCATAGAAGGGGCTATGTTCTAGCGCGCCAGCGCGGGCGTGTGCATCAAAGCCGTCGATAAAAATAATGTCGAACTTATCTTCGCAGGTTTCAATGTAGGCGGCGGCATCGCTGATTTTAATTTGAATATTTTCTGCTGTTGGCAGCTTGAAGGCGTGCTTGGCCATCGCCACCACGGCAGGGTTTATTTCAATAATAGTTTGCTGCGTTTCGGGGTAGTTGCGGTGCAAAAATTTGGTAATGGACGCGGCACCTAAACCAACCTGTAGGATAGTCTTGGGCCATGCACTTTTGGTGCCTTTGGCTTGCGTTAGCAGTAATGCTGCCATCATGTCACGAGTGTACTCAAGCTCTAGCGCGTTGGGTCTGGCAATGCGCATTGCGCCCTGCACCCAGTGATTGCCAAAGTGCAAGAAGCGCACGCCATCTTCTTCGCTAAATTGGATTGTGTGTTTCGCGGGTTTAGTAGCCACTGTATTTATGTACGCTGTTATATAGCCGTGGTGTCGGTGCCGCCATCGGCTGCAAACAATGCCGCTACATCGTCTGCCGTGTAGCGATACACCTCATTGCAAATATCGTCGCTTACTTCAATGATGCCTTGCTCCGCTAAGGTTGCTTCTACCTCCGTTTTACCTAAGGAACGCAACATAGTGCTCACTTTTTCGCGGTCATGTTTACAGGCATAGCTAATTTGCTTGGGGTCGTATAGGCGCACGTCTTCTTCGGCAAATAAGCGCGAGAGCAATTCGGCAGCGGGCAAATTAATGAGTTCATCGTCAGTCACGCTCGCAGCCAAATGCTCCACTCGCGCCCAGCCGTCAGCATCGCGTAGATCGGCGTTGGGAAGTTTCTGTAGCAGTAGTGCCGCCGCGCCGTCTTCGCTTGCCGCAAGCCACAGGTGGGTTGGCAGTTGCTCAGATTGATCAAAATAGTGTTCAAAGCATTCAGCCACACTCAAACCGGAAATAGGGACTACGCTTTGATGCATACGATTTTGAGCGAATTGCAATATGCTAATAGCCAAGGTTCCTGCGCTATTGCCATTTCCATTACCACTTGCAATCCAGTCGCAAAAATTGTCACCTGTTTGCGCGTCTGCAGCCGTTACGCGCGCCATGCCGCGTATACCAAGATCGGTGGTGCAATCTAGCACTGCGCGCGGGGTACTTTGGGATTGTCCGGGTTCTATGGTATTAATTTGTAGCGAAACCCGCCCAGCAAATTTTAAGCCGCTACCAAGAAGCACTGAAACACAAGCCAAATGGCCTAAGTGGGTGCTTACATGTTCAGGATAATTACGCTTGGCTTGCATGGCTTGCCAGACCGACCCTAAATGCACAATTTGGCCGCGAATATCGAGTTTATCGAGGGTAAAGCGTTGGGTTACATCATTGGTATAGTTGGAGTGAGCCATATAGTGTTCCGAGTCAGGTGCGCTAGTTTAACAAAAACCGATTACTTTCATGTTTCAGAATTTAATTTCGCTAAAATCAAGCAATCGCTTGATTTGTTTTGTGCCATCAATTAGAATTTAAAGCAATCGCTTGATTTAGTACACAGCTTTGTTCAATTTATGGAAAATCAACTCATAGACTCAGAAACGCTTGGCGGTGATCGCGGTGCCGCCGCAAAGCAACGGTTGGTTGTAGCGGCTACTAGAATTTTTGCTGACAAAGGCTATGCCAATGCTTCAACGCGCGAAATTTGCCGTGAAGCGCGGGTGAACGTTGCCGCCATTCACTATTATTTTGAGGATAAGGCGGGGCTGTATCGCGCCGTGTTTTTATTGCCGGTTGAACAAACCATCGTCGCTTCGCAAGCGTTTTCAAATCCCGCTTTAGCGTTTGAAGACGCAATGACGATTATGTATAGTGCGTTTCTGGTGCCATTGCAAACGCAAGGCGGTGCAGAAACCGCAAATTGCACCCAATCTACCGACAGCACTTGCGACGCGATGCGCCTGCATCTGCGTGAATCACTCGAACCATCAGGCGTGCTCGGTGATGCCCTACCCCGTGCAGTATCAAGCCATTTTGCAGCGATTCAAAAGGTGTTGTGCCACCATTTAGGGTTAGCTACACCGGATGAAGATATTGAGGCACTGGCGCTCACTTTAGTGGGCATTGCCTGCGACTACATGATGAGCTTTGAAATTAATTCCCTCATTGCGCCAAACGTATGTACCGGCCCACACGCCATAGAGCGGGCACTTAAACGCTTTGTGCGCTATGCCGCCGCACTACTGACGGCAGAAAAGGCGCGCCGCCTAGAAAATTAAGCAGCCCTTAAGCTAAGACCTTTATATTCAACAATAATTTTAGCCTTACGTTCACACTTTTTATGAGCTCAAATAGCATGATCTCTCACCGCAACATGACCCGTAACGATTACCTTAAGCACACTGAAAATACCCTAAATACAGGCGTTTCCAGACAATCAAAAAGTAAGTTACCACAGTTAAAACTGCTACCTGCCGTCGTTATCAGCAGTTGCCTCAGTGTGTTAAGCGCCTGCACTCTCACGGCTCCACTTACCCAAGTGTCACCCCAAGGTACTACTGCGCTCACTATCGCGCCAACTTTTATTGCACCATTGCCGACGGTAAGCCCCGCGCAAGAAGCCTCGTTTAAAGACTGGTGGGCGCAGTTTAACGATGCGGTGCTCAGCCAGTTAGTCACACAAGCGGTAGCCAATAATCCTAGTATTGCGCAAGCCCGTGCCAGTATTATGGCCGCACGTAGCGTTGTAACGCAAAATCAAGCTGGTTTTTTCCCCAGTGTATCTGCAAAAGCAGGTGCGGATGCCAGCGGCCAACGTCAAGCTGGCATCAGTATCAATAGTCGCAATATAACGGCTGGGCTCGATATGTTGTGGGAGTTGGATTTATTTGGCTTCAATCAAAGCTTAACTGACGCCGCACGTGCGCGTACCACGCAAGCCACGACCCAGCTCGGCGACACTACGGTATCAATCAGTGCCGAAGTAGCTAATATTTATGTGGGCTTACGCACCTCACAAATGCTGGAAGCCGTTTATGCGCAAGACAAAACAGCGACTGCGCAAACCGCCAAATTAACGAACCTAAAAATCAAAGCTGGATTTGAGGCGCAAGCCAACGCGGGCTTAGCCGAAGGTGATGCAGCGGAATCGGCTAATCGCCTCATCGCGCAGCGCGAACAAACTGCACTCTATGTTAAGGCCTTGGTAGCCCTTACCAACCAAAATGAAACGGTATTACGCAACACCCTGCAGCTTGAAAATACGCCAAGCGCCCTACCCACGCCTAAGCTCTTTTCCGTCACTACCGTACCCGCGCAATTGCTTACCCAGCGCGCTGATGTAGCCGCTGCTGTGGCCAATGTTATTGCGGCAAGTGCCGATTGGCGGGCTTCTCAAGCTGATCAGTATCCGCGCATTAGTTTATTGGGCAATATCGGTTTAAATAGAATTAGCGGCGGCGGCACGAACAGCAACACCCGCAATTGGTCGATTGGTCCCTCCATTTCTCTGCCACTTTTGGATGCGGGGAAACGTCAAGCAGCTACCGATGGCGCAAAAGCACGTGCCGATATTGCGCAAGCAAGTTTCGAACAAACCGCATTACGCGCGGTACAAGAAACCGAAGAAGGTTTGGTGCGACTAGACAGTGCTACCGCTAGATCAAAAACAGCAGAAGACGCCGTGCGCGGTTATGTAAATTATTTAGAAGGTGCGCAACTACGCCATAAAAACGGCTTAGCCAGTTTGCTAGAACTCGCGCAGGCACAACGCACCACAGTAGCCGCCAACGCCGCAGTGCTACAAGTACAGCGTGAACGCGTGCAGGCATGGATAGCGCTCTATAAAGCGCTAGGCGGTGGCTGGCAGAATGAAATTAATACGAGCAAATAAATAACCCGCATTGAAGCTTGAAAGCGCCTGCATTTAGGGCTACTTCAAGCACTCTATTCGAGCATTAATATTTTTTGTAGAAAGCTTAAGAAGATGAAAATCAAAAAGCCCGTTGTCCCTAAAACCGTTACTACACCCGCACCGCGCAGTACCACCGATAGCAAGCCGCTGGCTCTGCAATCGGCTTGGCGGGCGACGAAACAAACACTATCAGGCAGCGCATCAAAGTGGGTTGCTGGCGCGGCAATGTTGATTGTGGCGACATCCGCCACAATCAGTAGCAGCAGTGATGCCCAAGATAAAGCCGCCCCAGCTAAAGGCGAAGCCGCAACCAAAGCCGCGCTTACCGTAAGCGTTGCACCCGTACAAAAAAGTGCGTGGAACGAAACGTTTAGCGCCAGCGGCAATGTTGCAGCGTGGCAAGAAGCATTGGTAGGTTCAGAAATCAATGGTTATCGCATCACATCGGTATTAGCCAATGTGGGCGATGTGGTAAAAAAAGGCCAGGTGCTCGCCACTTTAGCCAGTGAAACCATTGAAGCCGATGCCGCACAATCGCGTGCTGGCGTGGTGGAAGCAGAAGCGGTAGCGCGTGAAGCCGAAGGCAATGCTACGCGAGCAAAAACACTAGAAGCCAGTGGGGCAATGAGCGTGAGTCAAATTGAGCAATTTAACACCACAGCGCTTACAGCACGCGCACGGGTAGATTCAGCAAAAGCCCGAGCACGGATTGATCAAATTAGAGTCAATTTAACGCGTGTAGTCGCGCCGGATAATGGCGTCATTTCAGCGCGTGCCGCCGTAGTGGGCTCATTGGCTCAACCTGGTATGGAGCATTTCAAACTCATTCGCCAGGGCCGTGTGGAATGGCGTGCCGAAGTGAGTGCTAAAGCGCTAACGGATATTGCAATAGGGCAAAAAGTACGCGTCATGTCGAACAACACCGTTGTTGATGGCACCGTGCGCACTATTTCACCCACTATCGACGCCGTGAGCCGCAATGCGCTTGTGTATGTAGATTTGCCTGCTGGCACTTTAGGTAAATTATCCCCCGGTATGTTTGTAACAGGTGAGTTTCAAGGACAAGTGCGCGACGCAATAACCCTGCCGCAAAACGCGACCTTGCTGCGCGATGGCTTTAACTATGTGTATGTGATGGGCAAAGATAACAAAGTGATTCTCACCAAAGTGCAACTGGGCGCAGCGCAAAAAGGCCGTGTGGAAGTGCTGAGCGGCTTGCAACCAAATGCGAGTGTAGTCACTAGCGGCGCAGCTTTTTTATCTGATGGCGATACCGTACGCATCGGCACCCTAGCGCCAGCCACACCGGACAAAGTTGGCACTGCTGCGAATCCTGTTGCGAATCCTACAACTAAGCCTGCAAACAAACCTGCCGCAAAATAATCAGAATTTGAACCCAAACCTTATTTGGATTTAAGAAAGAACCGCTATGAACGCCTCAACTTGGGCCATTAAAAACCCGATTCCGACTGCTCTGCTTTTTATTTTGCTCACCATCTTAGGCTGGATGTCGTTTTCTGGCATGAAGGTACAAAACTTTCCGGATATTGAATTACCCACGATTGTTATTAGCGCCGCATTGCCTGGTGCAGCACCGGGGCAGCTTGAAACTGAGGTGGCGCGTAAACTCGAAAACGCCGTGGCTGGCATCCAAGGCATTAAGCATATTTACACCAAAGTACAAGATGGTTTTGTATTGGTCACGGCTGAGTTTAAGCTCGAAAAAGAAACCCAAGAAGCCGTGGATGACGTGCGCGCGGCTGTGGCTTCGGTGCGCTCTGATTTACCGCAAGAGTTACGCGATCCGGTGGTGAGCAAGCTCAGTTTTTCAGGGCTGCCTATTGTGACCTATACCGTAGCATCCACAGCAATGGATACTGAAGCGCTCTCATGGTTTGTAGATAAAGATGTAACCAAGGCCTTACTTGCAGTGTCTGGTGTCGGCAAAGTGAGTCGTGTAGGGGGGGTTACCCGCGAACTACGCATAGAGCTAGATGTAGAAAAAATGTCGGCGCTTAGTATCAGCGCGCTCGATGTTTCACGTCAAGTACGAGCAACGCAAATTGACGGCAGCGGTGGCCGCGCCGATATTGGCGGTGCCGAACAATCAGTGCGCACTTTAGCCACCGTAGGCTCAGTGGCCGAGCTTGCGGCCATGCAAATTCCCTTACCGATGATGGGTTCGGCAGCACCGCGCTATGTGCGTCTTGATCAAATTGCCAAGGTTGAGGATACAGTATCTGAGGTGCGCTCTGGCGCGTTTTTAGACGGTAAGCCGGTAGTGGGTTTTGAAATAACCCGTACCAAAGGTGCCAGTGAGGTTGAGGTGGGCGACCGCGTAAAAACGGCTTTAAAGAAGCTCAATGATGCTAACCCAAAGGTAACGATAGCGGAAGCATTCAACTTTATTGATTTTGTAGAGGAGAGTTTTGTCGGCTCAATGATCTTGCTGTTAGAAGGTGCACTGCTAGCTGTTATCTGTGTATTCTTATTTTTGCGCGATTGGCGTGCTACATTCGTTTCCGCCACGGCTTTACCGCTTTCAATGATTCCGGCATTTATCGGCATGAGTTATTTAGGTTTCTCACTAAATACGGTCACACTCCTTTCTATGTCGCTGGTTATTGGTATTTTGGTAGACGATGCCATTGTAGAAATTGAAAACATCATGCGCCATTTGCGCATGGGTAAATCACCATTAGATGCCGCGCGTGAAGCTGCGGAAGAAATTGGTTTAGCCGTGGTTGCCACCACCTTTACGCTCATTGCCGTATTTTTACCCACCGCATTTATGAGTGGGGTAGCGGGCAAGTTTTTTAAGCAATTCGGTTGGACGGCGGCTTTAGCGATTGCCGCATCGTTAGTGGTGGCACGGCTACTCACACCGCTGATGGCTGCCTATATATTGAAGCCCATCATCACCCAAGAAAAAGAGGGTGGCACCATGCGCTGGTATATGCGTGCGGTAGCGTGGTGCGTAAACCATCGCTGGACTACATCTTTTGCGGCACTAGCATTTTTTATAGGGTCCTTAGCCTTAGTCCAATACTTACCTAAAGGATTTATTCCGCCTGATGACGTAGCGCAATCGCAAATTGCTTTGGAATTACCACCTGGCGCAACCTATGCCGACACCTTAGCCGTTGCCACTGCGGCGCGCGAATTGGTTAAAACCCATCCGCACATAAAACAGGTGTACACCGCTGTAGGTGGCGGCACTGGTACTACTGACCCATTCGCGGCGGGAGGGGCAGCGGAGGTGCGCAAAGCCACGCTCTCGCTCACCTTGACGCACCGACGCGACCGCACGATGAATAAGCAAGCCATTGAAGGCGAACTACGTACTCGTTTGGAAGCCTTGCCCGGTGCCCGGGTTTCAGTAGGGCTTGGTGGTTCGGGTGAGAAATATATTTTAGTATTGTCAGGGGACGACGGTAAAACATTGCTTGAAGCCGCACATGCGGTGGAACGGGATTTGCGTACCATTAAAGGGATTGGCAATATTGCTTCTACGGCAAGTTTAATCAGGCCAGAAATCGCGATTCGCCCTGACTTTGCCAAAGCCGCTGAATTAGGTGTGAGCACCACTGCCATTGCCGACACCATACGTGTAGCGACATCAGGCGACTATGATCAAAACCTAGCCAAGCTAAATTTATCGCAACGCCAAGTACCTATTGTAGTGAAATTACCGGCATCATTGCGCCAAGATTTTGATGCCATTAAGCGCCTAAAAATACCGAGTGCAACCGGCTCAGTGGCGCTTGAAAACGTGGCAGACGTGCGCATGGATTCTGGCCCTTCGCAAATTGATAGATACGACCGTTTGCGTAATATCAACTTTGATATTGAACTCAATGGTCGCGAATTAGGTGATGTGGGCGAGGACGTTGCCAAGCTAGCTTCCATCAAAAATCTACCACCAGGGGTTTCGCAAACCGCGCTAGGTGATGCCGAAGTGATGGAAGAGTTATTCGCTTCCTTTGGCTTAGCGATGCTAACAGGCATTATTTGTATTTACGTGGTGTTGGTACTATTGTTCAAAGGCTTTGCGCAGCCAGTCACCATTATGGCGGCACTGCCCTTATCGATTGGCGGCGCATTTATTCTGCTGTTGGCTGCACGCAGTAGCTTGAGTATGCCATCCATGATCGGCTTAATTATGCTCATGGGAGTGGCGACCAAAAACTCCATCTTGTTGGTGGAATACGCAATAGTGGCAAGACGCGATCACGGTATGAGTCGCTATGATGCCATCATGGACGCCTGCCATAAACGCGCCAGACCTATCGTGATGACCACCCTTGCCATGGGCGCTGGTATGCTACCGATTGCCTTGGGCTGGGGTGTTGATCCAAGCTTTAGATCACCGATGGCCATCGCAGTAATTGGTGGTTTGATTACCTCCACATTTTTAAGCCTGTTGGTGATTCCGGTAGTGTTTACAATGGTGGATGATGTGGTGCTATTGTTAGGCCGTAGATTTGGCAAGAAAGACGCGACACGTTCAGTACCCGCAGGCGCAGAATAGGTGATTTATTAAAGACTTGGAAGTGCCCATTATGACTACTGAATCTACTCTCGTCACGCTTCGCGAAATTACTGATACCACTGTTATCGCGGTGACGCGCCTCGCAGTAACGGAATCGCAAAAACGTTTTGTGGCGACCAATGCGGTGTCACTTGCGCAAGCTCTATTTGCGCGAGAAGGGTGGTATCGCGCGATTTACGCTGGCGAAGAATTAGCAGGCTTTGTTATGCTTTACGATGAATCATTGCAGACGCCGCCACCATCGCAGCCAAAAATCGGCGTGTGGCGCTTGATGATTGACACAAAGTTTCAGCGCCAAGGCATTGGTCGAAAAGCATTACTTGCCGTTATTGCGCACGTTCGTAGCAAGGGACTATTCACAGCGCTAGAACTTTCCTATGTGCCCGGCTCCGACTGCCCCGAACCGTTCTATCTTGGTCTAGGCTTCATTCATACTGGACGAATGGATGGCGTGGAAATTGTGCTTGAATTGCCATTGCTAAACAGCACCGCCTGACCACTGTATATTGTCGCCCTAGCTGGAGGTCAACGCATGCCAAGCACCACGGAGAATAACGCCAAAAATGCAATGGCGTTTTATGATCTTATGTTTAACCAAAATCAACCGCGCAAGGCCGTTGATCGCTATGTGGGCGATACCTACACGCAGCACAATCCACATGTTGCCGATGGCAAAGCCGCCTTCATCGCCTATTTTGAGCAGATGGCGCAGGAGTATCCAGGCAAACAGGTTATTTTCAAACGCTGCATTGCTGAGCATAATTTGGTAGTGCTGCATTGCCATCAAATTTGGCCAACCGATGCAAACAAGGATTGGGCTGGCATTGATATTTTTCGCTTCGATACCGATGGAAAAATTGTCGAGCATTGGGATGTGCTGCAAGTTGTGCCTCGCGAATCCAAACATACGAACGGCATGTTTTAGGCTAGTAATAAGCACTTACATCAAAGCTTAAAAATAATTTTACGACTTTATACGTTACGACTTAACGCGACTATAGCGCACCGTGCCATCTGCCTTGGCTAAGGCAAGCTGTGCCGCAGTGCTGCCGTTGGCAACATAGGTTTCACTGCGCAAATATTCATCGGCACTTTTGATTTGCAACCAAAAACTATGCTCATGGGTTTTGCCTACGACGTTTAAGTTAGTGCCATCGCGAAAGGTGAAGTTAAATTTATCGTCAGCCAAATTAGCCAACTCCAGACGCGGCGCATTACCCTGCGGACAATAATGATCGGCCACTAGCTTATCGCCATCCAGATGATAGATGGTGATAGATTCAGAGATAGGGCTCAGCGCCCATGTTTCCACCAAGGCGTGGCCTCTGGCTGAAAGGCGATAGGTAACGCGGTGTACACGGCCATTATCAAACTTGCCTTCCCATTCGCCGACCAGAGCGCTCAATTGCTTGAATACGGTAACGGCAGATGGGGTAGGCGTTGCAACTGGCGGGGCCAAGCTCATGTTTGGTGACGCTGGCATAGTGGCTGCAGCAAATGCTACGCTTGCCCCACAGGCAAGCCACATTACCATTAAACATTTTGCCAGCATCATCAACTCCATTTTTATGAGCGCGTCATTTAAAGCTATTTTTAAATTGCACTGTAGCCGCCAGTTTTGAGACATTTTTTACTAAAAACACCCATTAAGCTGGTAGTGATTCAACCCTTTTTTCTGATAACCACATTAATTGCTGTGTCTTCTACCTGAAACTCTGCCGGTGGATGCCCTGCATTTTTAAGCGCTTTTTGTGCTACTTCAATACCTGCACCAAATCGCTGTACCAAACCCAAACCTTTCATGGCTTCAGCCAAATTTGGATTTCGGTATTCTGCATATCCAGGGCGCCCAAACGTTTGTTTTGTAACGGTGCCAAATGGGCCACCTGGACTCCAAATTTCGATTCGATCGCAAAACCACATTACCCTCACTGGAGCGTAAGTATTTTCATAGCTGCGATGCATCAACGCATTGCGCACAAATTGCTGAAGCGCAACGAACGGATATTCCTCATACCGTTTTTCAAGATCGGCGGACGTGAAATCAACTTTAACTGTATTATGCGCACGAATTTTATCGTCAATACGTTGCGAAACATCCGCCAATCGGCCATCTATAACTTGCTCATCAATGACATCACTTGCCAAATCCTCGCCCTGCAGTTTTAAAAACTGTATGTAGGCCCCCGGCATAAAATCGCGCGTGCGTATACCAATCACCAAATGGCCTAAAACCGTAGGAATCGCATTATCTGCCGCCAAAATCATTTTTGACGATGAAAGTCTTTGCTCATAGGTACGATCATTTGCCTGCAGTACATCTCGCGCGACTGTAGCAGGCAAATACTCCAGTTCATAATAAAGCCGTGATAGGTCATCAATATTTGAACTTGAAAATGGTTGAATATCGAACGGTTTATCGTTATACCGCCGTCGTTCGTTAAGAATTTGCTCATCCTGCTTTGATGCCAAGCCACGTCTTGGGCCAATTCGTATCCAAATTCGCCCTTCATAACGAACTGGCGGTGCATCCGCCGGCATGACTGTGACTACTGCAGTGGCGTGCCCATTCAAAACGCGCTTTTCAACAGTTAGCGTTGGCAAAGGTACAATTTTCCCGTCAGTCTTCATATCGGCGAGTTGCTGTAACAATCGATCAGTAATCTGTAAATCGCTAGCGCCACCTTTATCGCTAATTCCGATAAAGGCGACGCCCACCGCTTTGTGATTCGGTAAGTCGTTAGCAAATGCACAAATGGCCTGCCTTAGTTTCTCTGGGGCATCACCATCCATGGAGCGCTTTCTCTCAACGCGATCCGACTCCATGTCACCAAGAAGTTGCAACAACACATCATCGCTTAAATTCATGCTTACGCCTTGTGATAAATTTCAGCACCCTTCTTTACAAATTCAATCGACTTGATTTCCATGCCTTTTTGAATAGCATCTTCTTGTGCAATACCTTCAGCGGCGGCAAAATCTCTTACATCTTGGCTAATTTTCATTGAGCAAAAATGCGGGCCACACATAGAGCAGAAATGCGCTAGTTTGGCACCTTCTTGGGGCAAGGTTTCATCATGAAATTCTTTGGCCTTGTCGGGATCAAGGCCTAAATTAAATTGATCATCCCAACGGAATTCAAAGCGGGCTTTGGATAGCGCGTTATCTCTTATTTGCGCACCGGGATGGCCTTTGGCTAAATCGGCAGCGTGCGCTGCTATTTTGTAGGCCATGATACCGTCTTTCACATCTGCTTTATTGGGCAAGCCTAGATGCTCTTTTGGTGTCACGTAGCAAAGCATGGCCGTGCCATACCAGCCGATCATGGCGGCACCGATGGCGGAGGTGATATGGTCATAGCCGGGAGCGATATCGGTGGTGAGTGGGCCTAAGGTGTAGAACGGGGCTTCATGGCAATACTTTAATTGCAAATCCATATTTTCTTTTATCAAATGCATTGGTACGTGGCCTGGGCCTTCGATCATGGTTTGTACATCATGCTTCCACGCGATTTTAGTGAGTTCGCCCAGTGTTTTAAGCTCACCTAATTGCGCTTCGTCGTTCGCGTCATAGCCTGAACCTGGACGCAAACCGTCACCTAGGCTGAAGGACACATCATAAGCTTTCATGATTTCGCAAATGTCTTCAAAGTGGGTATAAAGAAAGTTTTCTTTATGGTGGGCAAGGCACCATTTCGCCATGATGCTGCCGCCACGCGAGACGATGCCAGTCATGCGCTTTGCCGTCATCGGGATGTAGCGCAGTAGCACGCCTGAGTGTATGGTGAAGTAGTCAACACCTTGTTCGGCCTGCTCAATTAGGGTGTCGCGGAACATTTCCCATGTAAGGTCTTCGGCTTTACCATTTACTTTTTCTAGTGCTTGATAAATTGGCACGGTGCCGATGGGCACGGGTGAATTACGAATAATCCATTCGCGGGTTTCGTGAATGTTTTTACCGGTAGATAAATCCATTACGGTGTCACCACCCCAACGGGTAGACCACGTCATTTTTTCTACTTCTTCTTGAATGCTGGAGGATACGGCAGAGTTGCCGATATTGGCATTAATTTTGACTAAAAAATTACGGCCAATAATCATTGGCTCGGCTTCGGGGTGATTGATGTTTGCCGGAATAATGGCACGACCACGGGCAACTTCATCGCGCACAAACTCTGGGGTAATTACGCGCGGTAAGGTGGCACCAAAACTTTCACCGGGATGCTGCTTAGTGATGAGCTCAGGCAAGTTATCGCGGCGTTGGGTTTCGCGAATGGCAATGTATTCCATTTCAGGCGTGATGATGCCCTGACGCGCATAGTGCATCTGCGATACATTTTTACCGGGTAATGCACGACGTGGATGCCGCGTTAAGTTAAAACGCATATCGGCAAGTTTTGGGTCGTGCAGGCGGGCACGGCCATATTCCGAGCTCAGGGTTGGCAGCAATTCGGTATCGCCACGCGCCACAATCCACGGGTCACGCACGGGTGATAAGCCTTGGCGAATATCGATTTTAGCGTTAGGATCGGTGTAGGGGCCTGAAGTGTCGTACACATATATTGCTGGGTTTTTTTCAGAGGCTCCGTTAGCCATCGCAAGGGGGGTGTCGGATTGCGAAATCTCGCGCATCGGCACCTGAATATTCGGATGCGATCCCTGCACATAAACCTTGCGCGAATTAGGCAACGGCTTTACGGCTGCTTCATCCACATGGGCGTCAGATTCGTGAAACGGTTTAGGTTTATCAGCAGATTTAGCGGCGGTATCAACAACAGCATTCATGGCGTGCTCCAAAATAATAAAGGTACAGAAATTTTGGGGTAGCAGGCGGTGCTGAAGTTTGAGTGGTGCAAAAATAGGCACCAGCCACGCTTCCCTCCGCCGGCATGACCCGGATCAGGTGATAAGGGACTCTCTCATCCCGAGTTTTACCGGGAACCCCTAGCGAAACCATAAGACTAACCCAATAGTGACGTTGTGTGTGGAAACTGTGATCGGCCACTTATTAAGCAATGACAGAATCTGGGGCGGGATTCACCCAATTTTCCACTCGCAATTTTGGTACACGGTTAAATTCTTCTGAATTATTGGTAACCAAAATTAGCTTAGTGGCTAGCGCGTGCGCAGCAATCCACAAATCATTGTTACCGATAATTCTGCCGTTTGCCTGCAAGTGCTGTCGCAAAATTCCGTATTGAACGGAAACACTCTGATCTAAGGGTAGTACAGGAATAACATTGATAAGTTGTGCCAAAATTTGCTGGGTTTGCTTCGGTTTCGCACTTTTTTCCGCGCCAAAACGTAACTCACCATAGGTGATAGCTGACATTGCCACGTCTCCGGCAGCGAGTTTGGAAAAACGCGCCAGTACTTCTGCCGGTCGGTGATTTTTTATGTAAATGCAGATATTAGTATCTAGCAAATAACGTGGCATAAGTTACAAGCCGTCCCGCGTTTGGGGCACATCAAGTTCACGAGCTGAATCAAAATCTAGGGGCAACGCGGTGAGCAAGTGGAACGCTTGTTCTAGCGTTTTTGCCTTTTTACGCAGTACGATTTCATCGTTGCGCCGAAATATTTCTACTTCGCTTGTGTCAAACTGAAATTCAACAGGGATTCTGACGGCCTGTGAATTACCGCTTTGAAAAACTTTTGCTACACGCATTTTGAACCTCCGAATGTATATTGTTATAGTATATACATTTTCGATTGGTGCGCTGGTTTTTTTGTATCGCTGTTAACGCAGACTTGAGCGATATTGAGAACCAATGCGGACGCATGCTTGACGCCAAGACCAAACAAAGGTATGTTAATGACTTATCAGTCAGTAAAATAATAAATCACTCCGTTATGACCATTTTATTCAATCCTGCCACCATCAAATCGACCAGTAATGCCATCACCAGCGCGAGTTTAGAGCCGCGTTGGGAACGGCGCAAAGATGCTCGTCCTCTGGAGTTGGTAGATGCTGCGCTAGAACTTTTCGTTGAACGCGGGTTTTCATCTACGCGGCTCGATGATGTCGCCAAACGCGCGGGGGTTTCTAAAGGTACGCTTTATCTCTATTTTGATAGTAAAGATGATTTATTCAAAGCCGTGGTGCGCGAAGGCATTGTTTCAAGAATCGCGGTGTTTGAAAAGTATTTAAACGAGTCCGATAAGTCGGCAACGGTTTTATTAGAAGAACTGATTCGCGCATGGTGGGAGCAAATCGCTTCTACCAAGTTAGGTGGTATTTCTAAGCTAATGATGTCAGAAGCGGGTAATTTCCCCGAACTTGCTAAGTTTTATCATGCCGAAGTGATGACCCGTGGCTGCGGTTTATTCAAAACGGTGATGGAACGCGGCATGGCATCAGGCGAGTTTCGTAAGGTAGAAACTGAATATGCTGAGCGCGTTTGCTCGGCACCGATGGTCATGTTGATGCTTTGGCGCAACTCTTTCGATTTATGCTGTGGCATAAACCTTGATCCCGAAGGTTATTTGCAGACATATACCGAGATGATGGTGCGGGCATTAAAGGCTGATTAGCGCAGGCTATTTCATAGCTGCCGCGCGAAAGCGCGAGCGCTATTTGTTATCATAACAATTCAAAGCAATCCTAAAATTAAGAAGAGCCTCGCGATGGATAATAATTTAGCCCGCTTCAACATGGTGGAACAACAAATTCGCCCTTGGGATGTACTCGACGGCGCTGTGCTCAATAGCCTGCTTGAAATTAAGCGAGAAGATTTTGTGCCATCAGAGCACCAAAATTTAGCATTTGTAGATATGGCAATTCCACTTGGCGACAATCAATTTATGTGGGAGCCAAAATTAGAAGCGCGTGCGGTGCAAGAAGTGATGCCAAAATCGAGCGATCGGGTTTTAGATATTGGCACCGGCAGTGGTTATTTGGCGGCCTTGTTGGCTGCACGGTGCGCACAAGTGCTCACAGTGGATTGCAATAAAACACTTTTGGCGCAAGCTAAAAAGAACTTTGCTAATGCTGACATTCGCAATATCGAAACCAAATTAGTAGATGCACAAGAAGTTGCCAACGGCCTATTTTCTGGCATCTCTGGCCTATTTGATATTATTGTTTTAGGGGGTTCAGTGCCGGTAGCACCAACCGCTTTTTTTCAACACTTATACCCCGGCGGCCGCGTGTTTGCCATCGTCGGTCAGGAACCGGCCATGCAAGCGATTTTGTATCAAAGCAACGATAAGGGCAGTGTAATCAGTACGGTGTTATTTGAGACGGTGGTGCCGCCATTGCTTGGCGTGGCACAACCCTCGCGTTTTAAGTTTTAATCCCGATGGTGCCGCAAATATCGGCTATTGCTACCCGTGATTGGTTGCAGCAAACCAACAACGCGCCACTGCTATTGGATGTAAGAGAGCAATGGGAGGTGGAAATTGCCAGCCTGCCAAACGCGCAGCACATCCCCATGGGACAGCTGGTAGCAAGGGTTTCTGAGATTGACGCAACACGTTCTATCGTCGTTTTTTGCCATCATGGGGTGCGTAGCCTGCAAGTCGTCGCATTTTTGCAGCGCCAAGGGGTGGCCGACGTGCATAATCTTACTGGTGGTATTGACGCATGGTCGAAAACTATCGATCATAAGATTGCGCTGTATTGATGCCAAATGCGGTATCAGAGCCAAAACTAACCAATTACTTTTACTTTGAATTTATTAGATCAATAGGACAGCGCCATGAAACGGAAATTAATCGCACTAGCAATTGCAAGCTCAGTTACAGGCTTAGCAGGCTCAATAATTAGTAGCAACGCGCTGGCGGTTGATCTTATCGGCATTTACCGCGATGCGTTAGCGCAAGACCCCGCATTTTCCGCCGCGCGCTTTGAAAACGTGGCTGCGCAAGAACGGCTGCCACAGGCTCAAGCAGCTAATAAATGGTCCGCTGGTTTAGCCGCTGGTGTTAATTTTGCAGATAGCCAGCGCAGTGGTTTATCGACAGCTTCTACCACCACGCCAAGTTATACTTTATCGTTGCGCCAACCGCTATATAACCCCGTAAACGATCGCAATATTTCGCAATCAGAATTAAGCATTAAGTCTGCTGATGCCAAGCTCGCGGATGCGCGTCAAGACTTGATGGTGCGGGTTTCACAGGCTTATTTTGATGTGCTGTTAGCGCAAGATAATACCGCCCTATCGGCGGCGCAAAAGCAGGCTTTCTCCGAACAGTTGGCGCAGGCCAAGCGCAACTTCGAAGTAGGCACATCGACTATTGTAGATACCTACGAAGCGCAAGCACGGTATGACCTTGCCGTAGCCCGTGAAATTTCGGATCAAAATGATTTGGAAATTAAACGTCGCGCCCTGCAAAGTATTATCGGCAAATTGCCGGACAATTTAAGCATCTTGCAGCCCGATGTGGCGCTTACACAACCACTACCGGCAAATATGGAGGCGTGGGTAAAAATAGCTGAAGATGGTAATTTCAGTGTCGTGCAACTACGCACCGCATTTGCAATTGCTGCACAAGAAGTTGAAAAACAGCGGCTTGGTGATTCGCCGACCATTGATGCGAGCGCTAGCGTAGGCGGCAGCTATGCATCCAAAAGCCTACTCCCACCAAATGCTGGCCGCTGGGGTAATACCATTGGTATTGGCGTGAATTTAAACATGCCGCTCTACACCGGCGGTGGTGTACAGTCGCGTATTCGTGAAGCACTTGCTAATAAAGATCGCTCTGAGCAAGACCTAGAACGCGCCCGCCGCAACGCTGCGCAAAGCACGCGGCAATCTTATCTTGGTGTCACAAACGGTATCGCGCAGGTAGTAGCGCTACAAGCCGCCTTAACATCGAATAAAGCATCACTTGATTCAACCCTGCTGGGCAAAGAAGTGGGTGTACGTACCAACGTAGACGTACTCAATGCGCAACAACAATTGTTCCAAGCCCGCCGCGATTTACAAGCTGCACGTTACACCACGGTGATGTCGCAATTGCGTTTGAAATCCGCTGTCGGATCGTTGAAAGAAGAAGATTTAGCGGAAGTAAACCGGATGTTAGTGGCTAAATAGTCAAACTGACCGGGTCTTAAAGATGCCGTTGCGAGCCACTACTACACCAGTCGCCTGTGGTTCGCTTCCAGCAGCACCGCTTCAATGATTTCCACTGTCCTAGCCGTTGCCCCTTGGTACTGCGCCGCGAATTGTTGCGCTGCCATCCCCATTGCGCGGCGCTGATCTGCATCTCCGCATAGCAAGGCAAATTGCGCACATAGCGCATCAGCACTTTCCACTTCCAACATGGCACCAATTACCCGCGCCTGCGTGGCTGCTTGCGCAAAATTAAATTGCGACGGCCCCATTAAAATTGGTTTACTGCACGCCGCTGCTTCAATTAAATTCTGCCCACCCGTAGGTACTAAACTGCCGCCAATAAATGCCACATCGGCCATGCTGTAATAAGCGTAAAGCTCACCCATTGAATCACCAAGAAGTATATCAAAGTGGCTGGAAATGCTGGTATTTACGCTGTCTTCTGTCAAGTTTGAACGTCGTAAATACGATAATTTACACGTTTCAATTTGTTGCGCCACAACAGCAAATCTTTGCGGATGTCGTGGCACAATGACCAGCAAAGCACGGGCGCGAAGCACCGCGAATTCTGGTTTTGCGTAGGCCTGCAAAATCAACAGTTCCTCACCTTCGCGAGTGCTAGCGCACAGGAGCACCATCCGCTCTGGCGCTAGCGCTTGCTTCCATTGCCCACCGCGTGCAAGCAATTTTGGATCAGGCACTGCATCAAACTTGATGTTTCCCGCCACGATTATATTGGCGCGCGAGCACAGCGCGCGCAAGCGTGCGCCGTCCTCTTCTGCCTGCACAATAAGCACTTCAAAACGCCCCAGTGCGGTGGCAATCAGCGATTGTACCGCTGTAAATTTTTGATAGCTACGCAGGGATTTTTCACTCAAACGGGCATTTGCTAACACCAATGGCACATGCAGCATATGGCACGCCTCTACCATATTGGGCCAAATCTCGGTTTCCATTATGATGGCAACACTGGGCGCAAAGTGCCGTAAAAAGCGGCTGGGCGCACCATAACTATCATAGGGTGCGAAGCATACTAACACTCGTGGTGCGAATTCATTTGCTATGGTTAATGCGGTTTGCCGCCCCGTAGCAGTCATACAGGTAAGTAGAATCTGCTGCTTGGGAAAACGCTGTAGCAATGCTGGGATGAGCAATGCCGCAGCACGTGTTTCACCAACAGATACGGCATGAATCCAGATGATAGGTTTACTTTTAACGGTGCGATAAAACCCAAACCGCTCGCCAAGGTGTTGCCAATAACCCCGCTCTTTTAGGCCACGCCAAAATAATTTAGCTAACACCAACGGCGTTATCAACCACCACAACAAGTGATAGCAAAATCGTTTCATCAACTTAGCACTCGCAATACTGTCGCAAGTACATGGTCTGTATCCAGCGCGGTGGGTGCAGTGCGCGAACCCCCGCCTAAATTTACAACGCGTGGCGATTCCGGAAATAGCCCCGTCAATGCCGGTTGCGTACTTAAATACAAACCCACCGTAGGCCGCCCTAAGGCCACCGCAAGATGTGCAAGCCCTGTATCTACGCCTACGACCCCCGCAGCGCCTTGTAGCAGGCTTGCCGCAGCGCTTAAACTCATTTTCTCGGGTATCGCCGCGTTCAACATTGCGGCGGCAAGCCGCTGACTGCGGGTGCGCTCGATTTCATTACCCCACGGGAGCACAACATTAAGCCCACGCTGTTGCAAGGCATTTCCCAGCGCAATCCAATTTTTCTCGGGCCAGCATTTATCGTCACGACTAGTCGCGTGTAAAAATACCACATAGGGTTGCGTAAAATTTGCGCTGGGACTGACCACCAAACCATAATTGGGCGCATCCGTATCTGCGGTATCTGTTAGAGCATAACCAAATGCCGCTGCCGCTAACTGCCGATTGCGTGTGACCGCGTGCAGATCGCGCGATACTTCAAAACGCTGGTTATAAAACCGCGCCGCTAGCGGCTCACGAATAGTCATTGGCCCCAAACCGGCGCAGGGTGCGGTACTCCAGTTAGCTACCCACGCGCTTTTGAGCAAGCCTTGGCAATCGAGAACACCTGCATATTTAGTCTGCCTAATGGCGCTACGCTGCGCCATTAGGGTGCGCCAATTTGCAATCGAGAACGGCTGGCGTTTTAATTGCCGTAGCGACACGCCAAAAACCTGCTGCACGCCTGAATGTAATTTAAGCAAATCCACATAGGGTGCCTCGGTTACCCAATCAAGCGCAATATCGGGCCGATAATGTGCCACATCCGCCACTATAGGTAGCGCATGAATCACGTCACCCAACGATGAAAGTTTGACGATTAAGTGGCGCGATGAAGTTAATGACGTATTGGTGAGCGCAGTGGGCATAGCAAGATTTTAACGCATCGGCTGGGGTGCGCTAAAATAGGGTTTCTTCTTTATCGCTAATCCGCTATTTATGGTTGCTATTTTATGATTGGTATTTTGCTCATCGCTCACGGCACATTAGGTGAGTCTCTGGTGCATTGCGCTAGCCACGTCATGGGCAAGCGACCGCTGTACCTGCGCCAATTGGGCGTAACGATTCACGATGATCCGGATGAAATTTTGCCGCAGGCGCAAGACCTCATTCGCTTCCTAGACCAAGGGGCTGGTGTACTTATTTTGACAGATATGTTTGGCGCGACGCCGGCCAATATCGCGAGCCGCTTATTAATACCGCGCAAAGTAGAAGGTATTGCTGGGGTAAATTTGCCAATGTTAATCCGCGCACTGAGCTATCGCGAAGAAAAGATGGGCGTCTTAATTGAAAAAGCATTATCGGGTGGTGCTGCGGGCATGTTGCAGCTACCGATTTCCTAAAGAGTTTCCACACATTATTGACACAATTGATTGCTATGCTTAAAGAAGAAATTTTAATTATTAACAAACTCGGCCTTCATGCACGTGCGTCGGCCAAACTCACACAAACTGCTTCCAAATTCAAGAGCGGCGTATTTATTGGCCGTGCGGGCAAACGCGTAAATGCAAAAAGCATTATGGGCGTGATGATGCTAGCGGCAGCCAAGGGTGCCACCATTACCGTTGACTGCGAAGGCGAAGATGAGGCGGACGCGATGGCGGCACTTAAAGCACTAATCAACGACAAATTCGGCGAGGGAGAATAACGTGAGTTTTACTCTGCACGGCATTGCAGTATCCGGCGGCATCGCCATTGGCCGTGCGCATTTGGTTTCCCAAGCGTCTGTAGAGGTAGATCATTATTCGATTCCTGAAGAATTTGTCGGACGCGAAATTAAGCGGTTTGAACGTGCCGTTAAGCGTGTAAATACCGAACTTGATACCTTGGAAAAGTCAGTAAAATCAGACCTCTCCACTGATGTGGCGGCGTTTGTAAATGTACACCGCATGATCTTGGAAGACAGTATGTTTTCTGAAGAGCCAAAGCAAATTATTCGATCCGAGCTTTGCAATGCTGAATGGGCAGTGAAGTTACAGCTTGATGCGTCTTTGGCGCAATTTGCTGACATTCAAGATGAATACCTGCGCGAACGCAAAACGGACGTACGCCAAGTGGTGGAACGCATTATGGCGGCCTTACTAGGCCAAGGTGATGTGGTTCCGGAGAAGCTGCAAACTCGCGCTGAAGACACGATTTTAGTCGCCCATGATTTAAGCCCCGCTGATGTTATTTTATTTAAGGATCACCAAGTTGCCGCTTTCGTCACTGATCTTGGCGGTGCCACTTCACACACCGCCATTTTGGCGCGTAGTTTGGGCATTCCCTCCATCGTAGCGCTACATCATGCCCGCCAGCTTATCCGCGAAGATGAAACCATCGTTGTTGATGGCACGCAAGGCGTAGTGCTTGTAGACCCAGAAAAGACGGTGCTTGATGAGTATCGCTTAAAGCAAAACCAGTGGAATATTGAGCGTAAAAAACTCAGCCGTTTAAAAACCGCCGAGGCCTCTACCCTTGATGGCATCAATGTAGAGCTACACGCCAATATTGAATTGCCCACCGATATGGACGCCGTAAAGCAATCAGGCGCTACCGGTATTGGTTTATTTAGAAGCGAGTTTTTATTCCTAAACCGCAAGGATTTACCGTCAGAAGAAGAACAATTTGAGGCCTATAAAACCGTAGCCGAGGGCATGAAGGGCAAGCCGGTTACTATTCGCACCTTAGATATTGGTGCCGATAAGAATTTTGAAGAAGGTGGCCCAGCGCAATCCATCAATCCGGCATTGGGCTTACGGGCAATTCGCTATTGTTTAGCAGAACCAAAATTATTTCGCACCCAACTACGCGCCATTTTACGTGCATCAAAATTTGGCAATGTGCAAATTTTGATCCCGATGATTTCTAATGTGCTAGAAATTACCCAAACTTTTGCGGCTATTGAACAAGCCAAAGCAGAGCTCAAAGCAGAGGGCAAAAAATTTAATGCCGATATTAAAGTAGGCGGCATGATAGAAATTCCCGCAGCCGCTATTTGCCTGCCGCTGTTTTTAAAGAAGCTTGATTTCATTTCCATTGGCACCAATGATTTAATTCAATATACCCTCGCCATTGACCGTACTGACGACGCCGTGGCGCATCTGTATAACCCGCTACATCCGGCGGTACTGTTGCTAATTTCAAGCGTAATTCGCCAAGCCAACGCTGCTGGCAAACCCGTAACGGTATGCGGCGAAATGGCGGGCGATGTAAAACTAACGCGGCTATTACTAGGCTTTGGCCTACGCCATTTCTCCATGCACCCCGCCAATTTACTCACGGTAAAACAACGGGTGCTAATGAGCAATATGGCGGAAATAGAACCGCTGTCAGCGAAGTTGCTAAAGGCCGAGGATGTGGAAAAACAGTTGGGGTATTTGGAGCGGTTGAATGGGTCGTAAAATGAAAACAGCGATTATTCCATCTTTGCCAGTGGACAGCAATTTTCTGGCTCACGGAGTACGATCGCGTGACGCTGCGATCACTAATCACAACACTGTTGCTGCGCAGCAAGTGATCAGAAAACTCGAACAGTTATTAGCTGAAGCAAAATCAAAGAACAAGCAGACGTCATGACTCTCATGCTCGTCTAAGCACAGAGGCATCAACGAGAATGACCCTGACATTATTCGGCTCATTTCATTGGCTAATTATTACACAATCGCAACAAGCAAACTAAGCCAGCAACACCACACCGACCATAAAAAATCGCATCGCCAAGTAAACCAGCAAACCTACTGGGCCAAACATAAGGGTTAAGAACAGTGCTGGCAGTAACCACCAGTGCGTGATGCCCACCCGTTGCGCATCGATCACGATGTACAAACCCACCATTAAGTCAAACGCCAAATAATGAATCCACCCCGCCAGCACCGCGCGGGGCGATGTAAACAGGCGCATCACCCCAGCGAGCGATGAAAAATTTCCCTTAACTTTCTGACCTGGCTCATCTAAGTGTTTAGCAAAAAACAAAAAATAACCGTACATGGCGGAAAGTAGTAGTACGACTACCGTAAACACCACCGTTTGTGCAGTCTGCGGCCATAAGGGGTAGCTAAACAATGCGAGCCACGCGACCAATGCCGTGGTAGTAGCAAACTTAAAAGCACTAGAGAGCGTTTTCATGACGAGTTCTATTCCGGAAAATTGCTGCTTAATTACAGCTAAATGACAACGTACAGCAGATAAGCCGCAGACCACAACAGCGTAGTAACAGTCAGCGCCATACCAATGACCCGAAACACTAAATTTTCGCGCACTTGGCTAACGCCATACGCATGGAAAATGCGCCCAATAAGTAAGCTGGCTCCCAAGGCATGCACTACCCAATTTGATGCGCCCTGCATCTCTACCATGAGCACTAACAACAAACTAATCGGCACATACTCCGCAAAATTCGCGTGTACCCGCATGGCGCGTAGAAGCGTGATGTTGCCAGCATCGCCCACCGCAATTTTCAGCCCGCGCCGAAGGTTTCCCGTGCGGGCACTGAGAATGAAAAAAAGGATGGCTAGAAGTGCAGCGTAGAGTGGAAGAATTTTCATAGGTGTTTTGGTATGATTATTGAATTTACCTCAGCCAAATCTTACCTCACAACAGTACTCGATGAAACATGCTACCTTAGAAGCGCTAAACCGGCTTGCCCCCCTACTAGTCCAATTGTGCACGCTCCCTAATTTACGCGAGCGCAAATTAGGGATTTTCTACCGTGCATCAAAAGCCTATTTACATTTTCACGAAAACCCGCGTGGGCTATTTGCCGATGTGCGTCTTGGCAACGACTTTGCACGGTTTCAGGTAAATACCAAAAAGGAGCAAGAAGCTTTTTTTTGCTATCGTTAAGACTGACTGCACCGCAACAGCTTGACGAGTGCCCTGCACTAAGCGCAGAATAACTATGCGCCGATTTGAACAATCAGCTTGCGGGCGCTGTGTGAAGCTATTTTCATGCAAATAAATACGGCTAAAGCGGCGATTGCGTTTTAATTGCGCAACCATAAAAGCCCAACTAGCCAACGCTGATTGGGCTTTTTGTTTTTTGAACATGTTATGTTGACCTTATGCTAGTAGCGACCCCACAATTTGCGCAGTTTGCCGAGCCCCTGAATATGGCCAGCGGTGCCACCTTGCGCGACTACACCTTGGCCTACGAAACGTATGGCACGCTAAACGCAGATAAATCCAACGCCGTGCTAATTTGTCATGCGCTCAATGCCTCGCACCATGTGGC
>JANMDR010000326.1:0-5758 GCA_031376425.1 Betaproteobacteria bacterium | reverse complement strand
GAAATTTCGCCACGCTCTTTATCGGTTTGCGATACACGTGGGTCATTACGCGCGTAATCTTGCAGATTACGCTGTCCAGATGCGAATGTATCCAATTGCTGGCGCGAAACGGAAGTACCAGAACCCATTGAAGCTTTGTTGAAGGTGTCTGCACCACCGCGCGCAATCACTTCAATTTTATCAACGACTTGTGTGCCAAATTTGGCATCTAATGTAGCGGTTTCGGCCAAAGCTAAATAAATATTTTCGCGCTTTTCAACCGCTGCGCCCTGCGTAATTGTGATGGTGTAAGGGCCGCCTACCCGCAAGCCGCGCGCCGTGTAACGACCATCCGCATCGGCAATCACATTGCTGACCGAACCCGATTCCAAATGCACAATTTTAACGGTAGCACCCGCAGCAGGCTTGCCATCAGCCGCTGTAACCCGCCCACCTAGAGCAGAAGTAGTATTTTGCGCAAATGCTGGAACGGTGCCCAGAGCGATGGCAACGCAAAGGGCAACTTTCGAAAGCTGAAATCGGTTGGATTTATTCATGGCAATTAGTGTCCTTGATTGGGAAAAATTGAGAGTGATTAGCGATAATTTAGGCAAAATTTGCACTGAAAAGCTGCAAATTATCATCAATCCTTCTTTGTACTCCATGATTATGACGGAACGGCGACTGGTAGGGAACTAAAACACTGGAGTAAAGACTCTAAAAAAGCAAAAAACCTTTTCAGAACAAAGGCTTAGCGGTTTCTACTAAAGTAAAAAATAGAATGGTATTTTGAAAGTTTCCAATTATCACAAAAAATCTGTTGTAGCGCCGCAACAGATTTTGGCTATTTGAACAACGCTTCCCATTCTAGGGGGGCGATATAGTGAAGCAATCTGGACGAATCTCGGTGCCCTTGACACAGTATCGCGCGGACGCATTGCAACACGTGAAAAAGTATTAGTTAACGCAAAGTTGATTATCTATTTTGCCTGAATGGCAATAAATTGCGGTACTGACCGCACAAAATGTCCCAGAAGCACAAAACCGCGCTTTCTCGGAATGGACTCGTCAAGCAGGATGCGCATCAGCCACTGCGTGTTTTGCTTGTGCCAACACGCCGAGCGCTACCGTGCGCGACACGGAAGGAAATTCATCTAAAAATTCCGCAAGGGTTTCCCCAGTTTCGATGAATTCAAACAGAATGCGCACGGGAACACGGGTGCCGATAAACACTGGCGTTCCATCCAAGATCTCCGCGTTAGAAATTATGAATTTTGATTTAGACATCGCTTCATCATACTGCTAGTAAAAGCTAGACGCAATCGCTCGCATCCAACTCACAACGAAATGGCACATTCACTATATGAGTAATCGCGACACTGACGTTCTGCACTATTTGTTATCATGCAATAAATCCAAAAATCAAAATACTAGATATCTTTAAGCGTCTACTTCGATCAAAAGTCACTCGGATTCAATATCCGTCAGTAATCGCTATAACCTTCGAAAAATTCAATACTGCTAGATCGTCCTCATGGATCATCAAATACAGCATGCCACTGTCAGTCCCCCACATAAAATTATCGTCTGAATCTATTTGCATAAGGAGACGCCAGCGAGCAGCCTCAGTCAGTTCCGCTGCATTGCGAGGTGAATGTCCGAAATGTTTGGCGTAGGCGCGGATATCTAGATCATCGTTTTGAATAAGAAATGGATACCCACCGAGACGATGATCTTCGCTCACCCCGTCAGGGAGCTTTTTGTCTAAAAATAAACGGTATTGCTCTAGGGTTTCATCGTTAAAGTTGGCAGAACTTACTATGGTTGATTCAATTCCAGGATAATTACTCTGATCTGTCTTAAACAAAATTGCCTGCGCACCGTAGGTAGGCATGCCCTCAAACTCATACCGACAACTTGCGGGTGCTTCGGTGTATTGCACGTGAATGTGCACAGGGTTAAATTCATCATCTTCAAGGGGCGCTCCTTCATCATCAATGGCGAGAAAGACGAGTAGTGCCCCCGAATGCGGCAGTTCTTTACAACCGACTTCAGCCTGCAGTTGTGCGCAGTCCAACTCAGCGAATGGGAGCAGAAGTGCACCCATATATGTGGGCCATGCTGCCAAATCGGCGACACGCGGCGTACCGTAGAATTTGCTGTCGGTTTTCTTCCTTGCGGCTTTCACCGATATGGCAAAACGAAAATTAGCGTCGGCGAAGTCTCTCAACGCAGCAACAGGCTTTGTTTTTCGCGAATTGGGGTTGTATTCTTCAAGTGGTCGCCATTGCAAAGAATCATGTGGTGTGAATTGCAGATTTTTATGAAGCAACTCATAAAAACCAAAATCAGATAGGTAGGAGGTTGGCAGATACCGAACAGACTCTAAAGGTGCATCAGTTGCTATCCCGAACACAGCGGCGATTGTTGAGATATTTGCAACTCGCATTAAATCTATATCAACGATGACCGAACCTGCAGAATCCAGCATGACCGCAAACCTGCCGTTTGGCGAAAACACAAAGTGCCCACCCTCCTTACCGTGCAATGATGGAACGGGTCGCAATACTTTTTCAAGCCCAGCATTGCAGTCAACTATTTCAATCACGCCAGCGCCAAGCAAACACGCAAAACGATTTGCATTGCGTGCCGCAATAATGGCAAAGCCATGCTTTTTTGCGAGCGCAGAAGTGTATGTCCGCTTTTGATCGGAAGAACTCAAGGGAATAAGTGTTGCGTCGCTATGCACGCCGCTTTTGCTTATAGCAAAGGACTTTGTAAATATTGCGCCATCAAACTCTTTGCGCTTTATATTCCCAGCCAGTTGCAGCGCATTCTCGGTAATGCGACACACCCGCACAGCGTTACCAATCCAAGCGTGGAAAAATTCTGTATAGTAATTTTGTATCCAAATGTCTGGCATCACAAGTCCACGATCTCGGGTGGGGACTTTCATTGCTAAACGCTCAGTCAGTTCCATAGAGTCTTCTTCGGAACAAACTACATTTTTCACCACGTCAACAATGCGAATCAAGTTGGGCATAACGCCGCTAAACACAACTAAGGCAAGACCATTAGATAAAGGATAAACCCCACTAGCGGCCTCACGATAGCCTTGGATGATCGCTGCGTATTTTTGGGAATATCTTGCTTTGGCTTCGGCCCAGTAAATTGCATCCTGGCTATTCAAAAATTTCATTTGATGATCAAGAATGCTACGCAACCCCATTTCACTAACCTGACGCGTGAACAGTCCAAAACGATCCATGGGCGGACCCTGCGAGGGAATAAATTGGGCATAGCCGTGGGAATGCGCAGGTGATGGAAAGGTGACGATTCCATTAACGCTGAGCGTCAACAATAACAATCCTTCGTTTCCAAAATCGATGATTTGTTCTTGAAATACCATACTTACGCGCCCTTTATCGTCTAGCGCTTTTCAATCGCTAATAATGCCGGAACCAATTCGCATTTAGACGGTTTTTGCTTGTCATGAACACTCGTTGTTTAAACAGCTTAGAACTTTTCTAGGGTCGCGAACACTAAACAGTACCAAAGCTGCCAAAGTTGCTCAGTTCATTCGCGTTATCCGCCCCACCTTAGGCGGCGTATACGGCGAATTTGTGCTGAGGAAGGCCACTACCGCTTCTAAATCCAGCATGCCTACTTGCCGCTCAGTGCCGTCGCGAAATACCAGCATGCCTTCAGAACCGCCCGCTAGAAAGCTATTGGCAGCAATGCGGTATTGCAAATCGGGCTGAATGACCATGCCGTTGAGCTTCATGGTTTCGGCCAGAATACGGTCACCTTTTGCGCGTTTAACGTCATAGGTATAGCTGAAACCGGCGGACACACCCATGATGCGCTGGCGGTCTTCACCAAATTGTTGCTCTAGCAATTCTTTAAGCTGTTTACCGGATAGGGTCATGATGATGAGATCGTTACCGAATGGTTGCAGGCGGAATAAATCACCGTACTTCACTTCGCCTGCCGCGTTGGGAATCACCGGCGCACGCAAGCTACCCGGATTATTGAATGCGATGACCGCCCCGCCGGTATCAGGGCTAGAGGTGCCCGCTAAGTGGGCATCTGCAACCATATTGCCTAATTGGGATTCACCCACGGTATTGATGGCGGTGGGTAGCTCATTGCTAATTTTCGCAACAATGCGATTTTCCAATGGCTCGGCACTTAAGGAATAGCGGGCGATAAGCTCGGTGAGCGCGGGGTCTTTTTCACCCATTGGCGACACTGGCAGATTAAGCGCTTGGCGGCTGATAATTTTGCCCGTCGTACGATCCAAGGTGAGGTCAATTTCAGTAATCAAACTACCGTTGCTGCCCGCTCCAGTAACTAGGCGACCAGCACGTTCGCACACATGAAAGCGGTGCGTATGGGCGCTAACCACTACATTAAGCGCCGGATCAAACTGATCCAAAATTGGCAATATATTGCCCTTAAAATCTACACATTCATTGATACCGCCCGTTTGCTCGCCCCCTTCGTGAATCACCACTACAAAGGCTTCTACGCCCTGTTTGCGAAGCTGCACAATAGCTGCATTTGCCGCATTGGCTTCGTCCTGAAAGATCACCCCTGCGGTACCGCCGGGGCGCACGATGGTCGGCGTGGTTTTAGTCACCAAACCAATAAAGCCTACTTTTACGCCTTCAAATTCTTTGATAGCAAAGGCCGGAAATAATGTTTTACCGGTTGCGGTTTCATCCACGTTTGCCGCTAAAAACTGAAACTTAGCACCTGCATAGGGTGCGCGACCCTGACAATTAGGCTGGCCAGTTTTATCAGGCTTGCAACCACCATATGCCAAGCGTTTTAAATGGGCAATGCCGTAATCAAATTCATGATTACCGACCGCATGAAAATCAACGCCTACGAGATTCATGGCTTCAATAGTGGGTTCATCGTTAAAAAGCGAAGATAGCAAGGGTGTGGCACCCACCATATCACCAGCTGTAACCACGGCATTGTTTGGGTTTTTAGCTTTTAAACTTTTTACCAAGGCGGAGAACTGCTCAACACCGCCTGCCGCTTCCATGCGAAAACCGTTTGGCGCGGAGGGGTCTTTAATGGGCACGCGATTCCCTGGCGTGCGCAAATTACCGTGAAAATCATTGAAGGCGATAATTTTTACTTTAACTGGCCCGGTAGCTGCAGCAGCCACTGCCTGTGGTGGTGTGCTTACTTGTTGGCAGGCACTTAAGGCGAAGGAAACAGTAGCCAAACTCAATATTACGCGCGATTTAATTTGATTCATAACATACCCTAAAATTATGCAAGTTTTTAAGAATTACTGTTGCTAAAATTCAGCCAAACTAACCCACCCACGCTCTTGCATTAGCAAATATTTTTGCCCAAGGGCTTGACACACCCCAGTCATTAGGATGCCACGACACATTAACAGACCGGGTAATACGCTCAGGGTGCGGCATCATAATCGTCACCCGACCATCTGGCGTGGTGAATGCCGTAACCCCTTGTGGCGAACCATTGGGGTTTTGCGGGAAGCGCTCGGTAACCCTTCCCGCGTAGTCAACATAATGCAATCCAGTCAGCCAACGCGTTGCATCTTGCTGCGCTTTAGAATCAAATTCAGCGCGACCCTCACCATGCGCCGTAACAATCGGCAGGCGACACCCTTCCATGCCAGAAAGCAGTATTGACGGGCTTTTCCGCACTTCTACCATGACCGTACGCGCTTCGTATTGCGCCGACAAATTACGTACAAATCGCGGCCAATTTTCAGCGCCGGGGATGAGTG
>JANMDR010000274.1:0-51899 GCA_031376425.1 Betaproteobacteria bacterium | reverse complement strand
AAACACCGTCATTCCAGCGAAGGCTGGAATCCAGACCCTCGTATGACTAATCTAGGTTTAAAAGCGCTAAATAGTATGACGTAGGACTGGATTCCAGCCTTCGCTGGAATGACGATGCTTCGTATTTTGTGCGGTGCAAGTGATGGCACTTTTGATTTAGAAATGGAATGAGTGGTGCTTATGTGCTCTATTTTCGCCAAGCAATGGCTCAGTTTTAGGATGCTTTTGCGCTCTTTAGGCGGCTTTTTCTGCACTTCATCGCTTGCGAATAGCCGGTATGTGTCTGCTACCGCACAATGGCTCAACTTCAAGGCACAGGCAAATTCTTAACCACCTCGTGCTTGATGTACAGATGCAGATTTACTAGCACACTTACAAATGAATCAATATTTCAAATTGAAAAGGGAGTCCAAAATGAACCAATCACCCCGTCTTACTCGTGTTTTATTATTCATCTTATTGGCCACGTTGTTATTGGTGGCAGCGTCCATCGGTCTTTCACTTTACTTTGGCGAGCATGCACATCACGGTTCGCTGATGATGTTTGATGAAGATATTTCTGATTCAGCAGTAGCCTGGTTCGTGGCAATTCCGGTTGTTGTCGTGGCGTTGGCAATTGCCGCGTTGGTGACGATTCTTGCACTTGTTATTGCATTGTTAGCCGTTGTGCTTGCGGTAGCCTTGGGCTTGGTAGCTGCAATGGTTGGCATCCTGATGGCGCTATTGCCTCTCGTTGTAGTGCTAGCGGTTCCAGTGTTGGCGATATATGGCTTTGTGAAGCTGATGCAACGCAATAACCGTCCGCCGGTAGCTGTATAGGTCAAAAGAGCAAGACTGTTTCAAGAAAAATTAAAATGCCCCAAGATGCCTGTACTTAAGGCTTCTTGGGGCATTGTTACTGTAGTGCCAAACGCAAGGGCTATAAGAAGTGCTATAGGAAACGAATGGGCTTAGCTTTGGCAGGTACATCAGTGCTGGTAGTACATGCGCTCAATTCGCTATCTTCGTCAAATGCAATATCACCTGCCGCATCAGCTTCGCCCGTGGCTTTAACGCCGACGAAATTAAACAGGTCACGGTCTAGCATGTGTGAGGGCACAATGTTTTTCATGCTACGGGTGATGTTTTCAATACGGCCAGGGAACTTCTTTTGCCAATCGCGCAGCATTAATTTTACCTGCTGGCGTTGGAGATTATCTTGGCTGCCGCATAAGTCGCAGGGAATAATCGGAAATTGTTTTAGCTCGGCATAGGCTTCTAAATCTTGTTCTTCCACATACGCCAGCGGCCGAATCACAATGTGTTTACCGCTATCCGACGCGAGTTTCGGCGGCATGGCTTTTAGGCGGCCGCCGTAGAACATATTTAAAAACATGGTTTGGATCATGTCGTCGCGATGATGACCAAGCGCAATTTTAGTGGCACCAATTTCCTCGGCTACCCGATAAATCGCCCCACGCCGCAGGCGCGAGCATAGCGAGCACATGGTTTTCCCTTCAGGGATAACGCGCTTTACGGTGGAATAGGTATCTTGTACCGCAACCTGAAAATCCACACCAAGCTTTGTTAGGTATTCTGGCAATATATGCGCAGGATAGCCTGGGTGCTTTTGATCCAAATTAAAGGCAAACAGAGTGAAGGGCACCGGTGCTTTTTTTTGTAGCGCCATCAGCACATCAAGCAAAGCATAACTATCTTTGCCGCCGCTTAAGCACACCATTATTTTGTCGTTAGCTTCAATCATGCCGTAGTCGCTAATGGCTTCGCCCACCTGACGCCGTAAGCGTTTGGTGAGTTTATTGGCCTCGACTATTTGCCGTTGCGAGAGATGATTGAGCTCTGTATTATTGAGCCCAGTACTAGCTAAGTCGCTATCGAAGGCGTCGCCTTCGCGTATTTGTATAAGATCGTCCATGCGCGCATTTTACCGCATTGCACAAAAACACATCTAAATTAGTTTGTCGGTGAATTTTTTGTCAATAAATCCAGCAAAGTGCGCGCTACTACCTTTGTGGCGCGACGCAAGTCTTCCAACACAATATGCTCATCAGCACGCTTGGCGTTGCTTTCCAGTACGGTACGCGGCCCAGCACCGTAAATTGCGGCGGCTACGCCCGTCGCGCCATATAAGCGCACATCGGTGTATAAAGGCGAGCCAGAAGTGGGAATAGGCTCGCCAAATAGCGCTTCGCCATGTTGCTGCAGCGCGGTGACGAGCGGAGCGTTAGTGGCTTGCGGTTGCAAAGCATCGGCGCGTAAAAGTCGCTTGATGTCAACGGTGATGCCAGCATAAGTGGCGGCTGCTGTTGCGATAATGTTGCGGATATCCGCTTCTACGGACGCCGCTTTTTCTTCGGGAATCATGCGTCGATCAAGCTTAAATGACACTTTACCGGGCACCACATTGGTATTGGTGCCGCCTTCGATACGACCAATATTTAAGTAAGGGCAGTCAATGCCCTTAATATTCGATTTTATTGCCTTGTAGAGGGCGTTTTGCGCGTATAAAGCGTTAATAATCACCACAGCGCCCTGCAGGGCGTCAATGCCGGTGTGGGGAATCGCCGCATGCGCCATCTTGCCGTGCACGGTAACTTCCATTTGCAAACAGCCATTGTGCGCAGTAACAACCTGATAGCTAAAGCCAGCGGCAATTAAATAATCTGGTTTGGTGAGTTTATTTTTGAGTAGCCAAGCTGGCCCTAATTCGCCGCCAAATTCTTCGTCGTAGGTAAAATGCAATTCCACTGTGCCATTCATTGGTATTGCTGACGCTTCTAATGCCCCTAGCGCTTCCAATGCACGCAAGGCAAAGGTATACGTGGCGAAATCACTTTTGCTGACTGCCGTAGCGCGGCCAAACATCTTACCATCGGCAATTTCTGCCCCATAGGGCGGATGGGTCCAGCCATCCCCCGGTGGCACCACATCGCCGTGGGCGTTCAAGGCGATGGTGAGACCTTCATTATGCGTGCCGAACTTGCGGCGTACGATTAAATTGGTGATGGATTCCAAGCCGTAATCGTGTACTTCTTGGGTTGGCACGGCGTACTTTTCTACGGCGAAACCGAATGCGGTCAATAATTTTGCCGTGTGTTCTGCGTGCGATGCGTTATTGCCTGGCGGCGTATCCGTAGGTATCTGCACCAGTTGTTGCAAGAACAAAACTTCCGCTTCAAAATTGGTGTCAATCCAGGCATCTAGGGTGGCATAGGCTGCATTAGTGGTGGCTTTAGCCGGTGTCATTGTGCTCATAATTTACGGATTGAAAATTCATCAATGGCTGCGCGTAGATCGGCCAGTATGACGGGTTTGCGCAGAATTTTTTGCATTCCCAATGCCAAGCAATGGGCGTGTTCGTCAACCATAATTGAGCCTGTGATGCCCACAATTGGGGTCTGCGGACGTCCGGTGTTGCGCTCTTCAGTACGAACTATTTCGGTGAACTCCGCGCCAGTCATACTCCCCAAACTGTTATCGGTAAAAATCAAATCATAGTCACGGCTACGCCATGCGTCCAGACCTGTCATAGCGCTTTCACAAATATCAGCTTCTACCCCAAGGGCGGCAAACTGATCTTCCATAAGTTCGCGAATTAGTAAATCATCTTCATTCGCTAATATGCGCAATTTGCCAGTTGGCAGGGCTTCTCTGTTCTGGGACTGCGTAAGGATTAGCCCAGCATCTGCATTGATATCGTTTTTTGAGTGCGCAGTGTCACCGGCACGCGCGGCGCTTGCCGCTTGAATTTTTTGGTTAAGTATTGTCGCCGTGCGGTCGGCGTCTGGCGATCCCGAAGCGACGTTACGTTCAAGGGCATCAACCCGTTTTAATCCCCCCATGGTGGTGGTGCCCTCAAATTGCATCGTATCCGCGTGTTCATCCGCACCCGCCGCAAGATCGAGCTTGATGATGAGCATCATCGTGGTACCAAGGCCAGGCTTACTGGTTACAGAGAGCTTAGCGCCCATAGCATCAGCCAAACGTTTACAAATGGATAATCCTAAGCCGGAGCCTACTGAATCGGCATCACGACCAGCCTCGCCTTGAATGAAAGGCTTGAATAAATTATCCAAGTCTTTTGCCGACATCCCTTTGCCGGTATCAATGACGGCAATGGTTATTTCATGCTGGTTGTTATCGACTGCACGGGCGTCCATCTGCACCTGCACAGTGCCGTCGGGGGTGAACTTAATGGCGTTAGAAATAAAATTAGAAATGATCTGTCGTAAATAAACGCCATCGGCGATATAGCGGCGTGCCAGCATGGGCGATGCTTCAAAGGTGAGGCGCACTTTCCGATGTTTAGCATTGGCCTCAAATAACTGTACCGCGCCGCGAATGCGCTCTACCAAATCGTCAGCGGCTAGGCGCGGCATGATATGGCCTTCTTCAAGGCGGCGATCATCGAGAATTTCGCTTAACAGTTGCACAATCACTTGCGACGCACTTTGTACCAGTTGATTGAGTTTGTCTTGCGCCGCGTTCAGCCCTGCACGCGAAAGCATATCGGCTGCGCCCACAATACCCTGCATCGGTGTACGAATTTCATGCGACATGGCAGCTAAGAATCGTGCCTTGGCTTCGGTTGCCGCTTCAGCCTCCATACGCTTATTGGCTAGCTGCAGTAATAATGAATTGCGACGCCTGATTTCTAAACGCAGTTTGCGATTCAGATAGAAAAATACTGCTAATGTACTGAGCAACCCCAGTGCGATTGGAATGCCAATGAGCGCAATATTGCGACCAGAATATCCAGGCTGGTAGTTCACGGCCAGCCAGCGATCGCGGAGGGTATTGCGTTCGGCTTGGCTGATTGTGCTTTTGGCAATACTTAGCATTTGCCCAAGCTCTGGTTTGGATTTTGGTGTCGCAAAATAGAGTACGCTTTCACCGTTTTCCACACTGCCGCTAACCCGCAATTGCCCAATAAAATGGGTTTCAAGCTGATTCGCAATGCTGTATAAATTACCAATGGCAGCGCTACACTCGCCGCTGAGCACGGCCTGCAACGATTTTTCAATCGTCGCTAAATCAACAACGCGAATACCTGGGTAGCGGCGTTTTAATTCTGGTACTAAAAAATGATCCGCCTGTACGCAGATTGATTTTCCAATAAATTGCGAGATATTGCTCACTGAGTTATCGCGTGATGCGTCCACAATCACCGTGGGCGAGCTAAGGTAAGGGCCAGCAAAATCAAGGTAGTCTAGCCGTTCTTGATTCATGGCGGAAGCAATGAGTACATCGACTTCGCCAGCTTTCATTGCTGCCAATATCTCAGTCCACGTGCCGCGACGTTCTTGGACGACACTGATTCCTAACTTTTTAGTGACGATGTTTAGATAGTCAACGGCCAGTCCTGTCATTTTGCCATTGGTGCCGGTAAAGGTAATTGGCAGCATTTCCGGATCATAAGCAACCCGAATGGTGTTATTAGCCTGCAACCATTTTTGCTGGGCGGCAGTCAGCGGGAGGGCACCTTGCTCATAGCTTAAGGCTGAGCGTTCAGGCATCCAGCGCTCACGCACTTCTTCGGTTTGCGCAAAGGTGGCGGAAGCTATAGCCGCATTCAGCATGGTTACCAATGGTGCTTGGTTACGCGCCACACCAAAATGCAAAAATCGAAAAGGGCTATCCACATAACCGCGTACGACGATGTTGTTCAGTAACAGGCGTTCTACCGCCGCCGCCGTTGTTGGCAATGCGCCTAGGTAAACATCAGCCGTGCCTTTACTTAATGCTGTCAAACAGGCGTCGGTATCGGCAAACTCCAACGGAGTCGCGTTGGGTGTTTGGCTTTTTATAGCCGAGAGGACGGCAAAGCCGCGCTCGTGCGCTATACGTACACCAGTCCATTCACGGCGCAAGTCAAAGATCGGTGAATTCGTACGGGCAAAAATGGCATTGGGCACGTCCAGGTAAGGGCGCGTAAACTCCAGTGCTTCAAGCCTTTCTGGTGTTTGCGCAAGAGAGGGCAAGATATCTGCTTGACCGCTCGTCAACGCGGCGATAGCTTCGGCATTATTACGGTATTGTGTTACCTCTAGCGATAAGCCAAGTTTAGCGGCGATGATGCGCAAATAATCACCAGAAATTCCAGTGAATGCTCCACCACTGCTCATGACATCAATCGGTTTCCATTCAGCTTTGGTGGCAACGCGTAGCACCCGTTTGCTTTTTAGCCACGCTGTCTGTTCCGCCGTTAGCATCAATGGTGCAGGTTGTACATCGGTAATTAAGATTGAAGCTGCGCTCGCGTTAACCGTCATGATGCACAGCATCATTAAGCTAAACAGCTTCGCCATCTTGCAAGTCAGTGCGCGCCTTAGATATTTACGCGATGCAAAGTCAGCGTAAAAGCGTCGAATAGTTTTCATGTCCAAAGCATACATCGGCGGCGAGAATGTGCCAATACCTAAATTAAAAATGTAAATTAATTGTGTCTAAAAAGTCACACATTGTGCTTCTGAGTATCATGAAAACACATATTATTTCATCCCTAATACTCCTTGAAGAAGCTTATATTTAGGTCGTCTACAGGAAAACTTTGGCAAGTTTATGATAATGCAAAATTAAATCTTAATTTTTGAAACGTCAACTATTCTGTTATATGTTGCAGCCGTCATAGAGGCAGTTCTGGCGCTAAAATTTAGCCAGCACATTGATGTTATTCAAATCTTATATTTACGAGGCTTTTGTTCTCGGCTACGACTTCACGTAAAGCTGCAAGTTGTGTTCCCTGCTGTTTTGCAATAGCGAGAAACTGCGCTCTATATTGCGCCGGTAGTGGATCAGCTTTGGGCAGCGCTACGCGCATCGGGTCTTGGTGTTGTCCGGCAATTTTAAATTCATAGTGCAGGTGGGGACCAGTGGCAAAACCGGTTTTCCCCACATAACCAATGACCTCGCCTTGCCGCACGCGTGAGCCTTTGCGCATCCCTGCCGCGAAGCCACTCATATGGCCGTAAAGCGTGGAAACTGCGCCGCTATGGCGGATTTCAATTACATTGCCATAGCCACCCTTTACCCCTGCATACTCCACCACACCGTCAGCTGTCGCCCAAATTCTGGTGCCGTGCGGTGCTGCAAAATCTACGCCAGTATGTTGCCGCCAGTTTTTAAAAATCGGGTGGAAACGCCCGCCAAATGAGGATGACACGCGAGAGAACTCTAACGGCGAGCGTAAAAATGATTTGGCCCGATTGCTACCGTCAGCAGAAAAATAATTTTCATTGCCTTCTGGGTCGGTGAATAAAAATGCCTCAAACGTTTTGCCATTATTGACGAACTGCGCTGAAAGAACGCGACCGGGCCGCAGATATTCGCCGTCTTGGTAAAGCATTTCATACACCACTGAAAACGTGTCGTCTTTGCGCAAATCAACATGAAAGTCGATATCGGTAGAAAACACGCGCGCAATTTGTGTTGCAATCGCATCGGGAATGTTCAGATTATCCGTTGCCCCAAAAAGTGAGGAACGAATCACGCCGGCTTTTTGATGAATTTGCACCATTGGCACTAAGGGCTTCTCGGCTGAAACAAAGCCGCCATCGGGCTTGCGCGAGACCTCCAAGAACTTCTCGCTACCGTAAAAATAGCGTAGCTGTTGTAATTGGCCAGTACCATCGGTGTTCGCTTGTACGCTACGGCCGGGGCGCAATTGATAGATCATTCTGGCATCTGCTGCCGTGCGCAGATAGTTAAACGCTGCGGCATCGTTTACGTTTAGGCGTGCCAATACTGTCGCTACGGAATCACCGCGTTGTATGCGATCAAGTGCTAAAAAGTTTTCGCCAGCAATGTTATTTGATTGCAATGTGGGCAAGGTCAGCGTTTCGGTAATTTGCTGCCGTGATAATTTCTCAACGGCGCTATCGGGTGCAACGCCAAATGCCGTCAATAGTGCAAAAGCGGGCAATAATAGGATGACGCTTGTTGCCAGTAAAATTCGTCTCGGGAAGGTCTGCCACGCCGTATTAATAAGCGAAATTAGCGTGCGACTTACATGCCGGCCTGAACGAATCAGTAAGCCCAGCAGTTTTTGCGCTACCATTTTAGGTTTTATGGGACGCTGCATTAGCGGCGGCACCTAAGCTGAGAAGATTTCGTTGTCATGCACTGTGGGCAAAGGTTAGAAAATGGGAACGCACTTGCTTAAAGTGTCGCAAAAAGTGCCACAAAAAGTGTCGCAAAAATGCGACACCAAGTATCATACCAAAAACCATCTAGCCATGCCCCCTAGCAGTTAACATTTTTGAAAAAAGTGATGGATAATCAATGACTAATATTGCAAACCTGAAGTTAAATGAGAACCAAACTATCAAGGTTGATCCAGCAAAGGTAGAAGCCGATCTAAACGTCATTAAGCATGGTGTTGACGAATTAATTGTTGAATCCGAGATGCGCAAAAAGCTTGAAAGCGGGCGCACTTTGCGCATTAAGCTAGGGCTTGATCCTACGGCGCCTGATTTGCATTTGGGGCATACGGTGGTGCTCAATAAGCTGCGCCAATTTCAAGATTTAGGCCATACGGTAATTTTCTTAATTGGCGATTTCACGTCGATGATTGGCGATCCAAGTGGCCGCAACGCTACCCGCCCGCCGCTTACACGTGAGCAAATTGCTGAAAACGCAAAAACCTATTTTTCTCAAGCGAGTTTAGTGCTTGATGCTGAAAAAACTGAAATTCGCTACAACTCGGAATGGTGCGACGGCTTAGGCGCAACGGGTGTCATCAAGTTGGCCTCACGCTGGACTGTGGCACGCATGCTGGAGAGGGACGATTTTACTAAACGCTTCCAAGGCAATATTCCTATTTCAATCCACGAATTTTTATACCCGTTGATGCAAGGCTATGACTCCGTGGCACTGAAAGCGGATGTGGAACTAGGGGGTACCGATCAAAAGTTTAATTTGCTCGTGGGCCGCGAATTGCAGCGCCAAGAAGGCCAAGAACCGCAATGTATCATCACTATGCCGCTGCTAGAAGGTTTGGATGGTGTTGAAAAAATGTCCAAGTCTAAGAACAATTATGTGGCGATTACTGATGCGCCGAATGATATGTTTGGCAAAATTATGTCGATATCGGACGTGGCGATGTGGAAGTACTTGCTGCTGCTATCCCACCAATCGCCAACTCAGCAAGCAGCGTTGCGTGAGGCCGTTGCGGCCGGAAAAAATCCGCGTGATATAAAGGTAGCTTTCGCCCAAGAGATCGTAAAACGGTTTCATTCCCAAGCTGCTGCCGAAGCAGCATTGCAAGATTTTGACGCGAGGCATCACGGTGGAATTCCTGAAGATATTCCTGATGCTTCTGTTACCGCCACCGATGGCAAAATAAGCATTGCGCAATTGCTAAAACAAGCAGGCTTAACCCCGTCAACCGGCGAAGCTAATCGTATGATTGAGCAAGGCGGCGTGAAGTTAGATGGGGAAAAAATTAGCGATAAAGCCTGTGTAATTGAAGTGGGAAAAACTGTAGTTGCGCAGGTGGGTAAGCGGAAGTTCGCACGAGTAACGGTGCGCTAGACGCGCTATTGATGCGCTGAAGATGTCGGTAAGTAGGGGTCAGGTTTCTTGGGCGTGGACAACGCGATTCCGGCCTTGCGATTTGGCCGTATAGAGTGCGCGGTCAGCGCGTTGTAGTGTTGGCTGCAGTTGGTCTTCGTTTATGGTGGAGCTCGCGACGCCGATAGATACGGTAATATTTATCGTGCCATTTGGGTGCGCAAAGCGTGCCTGCTCTATGGCTGTACGAAATTTTTCTGCTTGCGTGCTTGGATCACCGCCTGCTTCGTCAATTAGGCATAGAAATTCTTCACCGCCAAGTCTGGCCGCCATAGTGCTTGCGGTGCACTGTGCGCTAAGTACAGTGGCGATGTGACGCAACGCGTCGTCTCCCACTTCGTGGCCAAAGGTATCGTTGATCGTTTTAAAATGATCAATGTCGACTAGGGCGACGGTTATTGATTTACCTATTTTTTGCGCACGCGCAATTTGGCTATTTGCGCTTTCAGTGATAGTCCGGCGATTGGGAAGACCGGTCAAATAGTCAGTGGCCGCCGCATGCTCCCACTGAGCGCGCACGCGTTCGGAACACATCATTATAAATACGGTGGTGCCAACGATAGGCAATGCGCCTGGGGCTAGCATGGTGAAGGTGTTTATCCATTGCCCGCTAATTAATAATGGTGTGGCGTAATCAAGGTGTAGCAAAAAATAAATGACGCGCACCATCATCAGGATGGCCACGATTAAGAGCATCGCGATGAGTACGTAGCGGCTCTTCGCGTAGTTGCGTTGCCAGGAGTGCCAGGCGCCAGATGTCGCTGCCAAGCGGCCGCCAATAATCAATGATCTAATTGCGAAAAATAAAGGAATTATCCAGCCGATAGAAGCGATGATCGCACGCATTGCCGTGCTCGGTGAAATGGCAGCAGCCCAGAATATGCCGATCGTACTTAACGCAGCAGGTAGAAAAATCCACGGCGTATCGGCGTAGCCGTCAAAGCGCCGCACCGCACGTAGATAGAGTGTCATGGCCAATAGTAAACTGGCATTGCCAAGTGGCAACACAAAGCCGATGGGCAATACATCCTGCGTAGCCAGTAGGATGCAACCTGCTGCTGCCAACAAGGTGCCGATACGCCAATCGCGCGCACTAGGCTGTACCTGAATAGACAAATCGCGGTGCATCAACCCCAGTACGCCACCGTTGAGTAGCATCATAAGTGTGACAACAACTAATGTGGTGCGTGGATCCATTTCGATTAGTTTAGCCCTGTAATATTTAGATGTGGCGCACACGTAATTTTCAAGACTGCAGTATGCGCTATAGTCGAGCGTCTTAACTTTGAGTGAGGAGAAGTAAGTTGTTCATCTATATTGCACTATTACGCGCTGTAAATGTTGGTGGCACTGGCAAAATGCCAATGGCTGATTTAAAAATATTGTGTGAGGATGCAGGCTTTGCAAACGTGCGTACCTACATCGCGAGTGGCAATGTGGTTTTCAAAAGTGCGCTGAGCGCAGCGCAAACTAAGGCAGCGCTGGAGGCCAAGCTAGCAGTTTATGCTGGCAAGCCTATCGGTGTGATGGTGCGGACCGTAGCAGAAATGGCGGCGGTGCTGGCTAGCAACCCATTTCCGCGCGCGGCATCAAATCGGGTGGTGGCGATATTTTTAGATGCGGCACCACCTGCTGATGCACTCACCAAAGCGACAGGTAAAAAAGCCGAAGAATGCGCATTAGGGGTGCGCGAAATTTACGTGCATTATGGCGATGGCATGGCTGACTCAAAATTGAAAATCCCCGCCGCCATCGCAGGCACAGCACGCAATATGAATACCATCGCTAAAGTGCTAGCGCTTGCGGAGCAACTGTAAGTGCAACATTGGCGAAATATGCTAACGATAGCTAGACTGCGCAAGCACCTATCACCACTGCTGTTGATCGTTACCACTTTAATAACCAATATCCATTATGAATAAAAATATTGCCGCACTCTACAAGATTGCTGAAAAACCCAACAGAGTAATCATTGGCCTCATGTCTGGTACATCGCTAGACGGCCTAGATGTGGCATTGTGCAGCCTATCGGGTGCGGGTGAAGCGACGCAGGTTAAGTTATTGAACTTCAAAACTGTTGATTACACCGACGACATTAAAACCGAAATTAGAAAAGTATTCGCTAAAAAAAACATTGATTTTCAGCACCTAGCCTTGCTCAATGAATGGATTGGCACTCTGCACGCTAATATGATTTTGCAATGTTTAGCGGAGTGGAAAATACCTACAACGGATATTGATTTAATTGCATCGCATGGTCAAACGGTGATGCACGCACCAAAGCTTTTGCATGGTCAAGAAAAGTTTGCCAATGCCACTTTGCAAATCGGTGATGGCGATCATATTGCTGTTAAAACCGGCATCATCACCGTATCGGATTTCCGGCAAAAACATGTTGCTGCAGGCGGCGAAGGTGCGCCCTTAGCGGTTTACGGCGATTACTTTATTTTTGGAAAATTGGGTGAGAATCGTATCATGCTAAATATGGGCGGCATTGCTAACTTCACTTATTTGCCCGCAAATATGCGCGCCGAAGAAGTGTTTGTCACCGATACCGGCACTGGCAATACTTTAATTGATGCGGTTACCCGCGCACATTTTCCACATTTGGCTTATGACAAAGATGCCGCTTTGGCACGTGCGGGTAAGGTCAATCAAGATTTGCTAGACGCACTGAGAAGCCATGCATTTTTTAATCAGCTTTTTCCAAAAACAACTGGCCCTGAATTGTTCAGCCTTGAATATGTGGCCGCAGCAAAGGCACGGAGCTACACAGAAAGCATAGCTGTGAATGATTTGCTCGCCACCCTTACAAGGTTCAGCGCGGAAACTATCGCTGAAGCGGTGCTGATTAGCACCGCCAAAAGCAAGGTGGCTATTGAGGAATTTAAAATATATATGTCTGGCGGCGGCATGCACAATCCATTATTAGTTGAATGGTTAAAAGAATTATTGCCCTGCAAATTCCTTAAAACGGATGATCTCGGTATTTCAGGCGACGCTAAAGAAGCCGTGCTATTCGCCATCCTAGCCAATGAAACCGTAGCCGGTGGTGAATCCGATTTCGGTTCAAGGCGCGGTATCCCTTCGGTAACGATGGGAAAAATTTCCTTGCCTAGCTAATGAAAAAAACGCCCGATTGTCATTACAACAATCGGGCGTTTTTAGTTATTGCATTCGATCAAATCAAATACTTATGCACCTGCACGTGCTAGTGGCGCACGCAATGCTTCGGTTAAGGTATTCAAGCTTTCTGCTAAATGCGCTCTGGCTTCTTTGCTCATTGCTTTACCCTGCGCACCACGAATTGCGGCGCTGAGGAGCACAGCATTTTCGCGTTGCAGGCTACGCGCATCGGCTGGCAATGATGCTGCTGGTTTGATCAGCGTTTCGCTGAGGCGCTTAATATGCTCGCGCTGCAGATTGCGACGCATGCTGGAAATATCGCCACCGGTTTTTAGCTCGCTCCAGATAGCATCTTGTAAGGTATCGTACAAGTCAGAAAGCTTCAGCAGCTTGGAACCATCGGCTACTTTTTCTTGGCTGCTGAGTAAACGTGCTGCTACGTTATTAGCCAGTAAAGTATCCAACACCTCGCGCTGCAATGCACCCACTCTGGTGGAAATGGAAGAAACATCCGGATTTGGTGAAGGGCGCACACCATCAAAGCGACCAAAATAGTCCACGCCAATACGTGAAATAAACTCTGGTTTAAATTTGAAGCTGTCTACCTTTAGCATGCCGTCGGTAATAATCTTCAATGCTTCGCGTTGCTTGGCTGCGGCAGTTGGCTCATACACAGGACGCCCCGTTCCGGCGTGATCGCGCAAATGCTTAACGCCACCCACGTATTTTGCCACCAGCGGCGCAATACGCTCTAGCGCACGGAAGCCACTATTAAAGCTGCGTGCTAAGCGTTCATAGCTTTCACCCGTTTTGAGTTCCATCGTTTGAATGCGATCCCACAATTCGCGGGAAAGCTGCAAGCGTTGTTTGTAGTAGTCCATCGGGTTTGCGCCTAAATCGAAGCGATTCACCTCTGGATCAATACCAAAAAAAACATCGCCAAATCCAGCGTCTTCATCCGTCGCGTAAGCCAATAGTGGCTCATTAGAGCGTGAGGCAATTTTGTCTAGGTCAGTTGTCTCGGTAGCGGTGTTTAATGGCTTGTAGGCATATTCAATGGCCCAGTAATCATAGGGGCCAAGAGTGGATGCGAAGTACTCGCCTTGTTTTTCGCCTTTTGGTGCTAGGTTCACTGGCGTGTAGTCCATCACGGAACCGGCCAATGAATTGGCTTTACCAAAAGCGGGATCAGACAATTGCTTTAAGGTATAGATGGTGGACGAGCGGAAGTTATGGCGCAAGCCCAAGGTATGGCCCACTTCATGCATGATGACGTCTTTAACATAAGCCTGCGCTAAGGCTTCAGCTTCAGGGCCATCCATTTCTAAACCACGGGCTTCGAGCAGGTCAGTTGCAAAATGCATTTCACCCGCCGCTTCGTGGGCGTAGTTGCAGGTCATGAACGCTTGACCTGGCTTGTGTGTGTGCGCGTGCGCGTGTGCGTGTGCGTGGGTGTGGCTAGTTGGGTGCGCAAAATCTTCCACTACTTGCCGGCGCATGCCTTTGGCAAACACATCGGACATACCAATATCGGCATCCAAAATTTCGCCACTGCGTGGATCAACTTGGGATGGGCCAATAGCAAAGCCAACGTCAGCACCCACGAACCAACGAATCGACGCGTGGCGTGCATCCATGGTGTCAAAATCATCGGCATCCGTTTGTTGTCTAGCAACAACCGCATTTTTAAAGCCAATTTTTTCATAGGCTTTATTCCATTCCACAATGCCATCATTCACGGCTTTGCGGTATTTCATCGGTACGTTTTTGTCGATCCAAAATGTAATCGGCGTAACCGGTTCCGACATTGCGGCGTTCGGGTCTTTTTTCTCTAAGCGCCAGCGGTTTACCAAACGAGATTTATCTTTAATGGCGATATCGTTGGAATAATCAGTACGGGTGGTGACGAAATGACCGAGGCGATCATCGGCTTTACGCGCTGCCATTGGCGTTGCTGGTAGCTCAGTAAAGCTATAGTAAAAGCCGATAAACATGCTGCGCGAATCAGGCACCGTTTGTGGCGGTGTGGGCAGCGGTACGGGAGAAGGTGTTAATGGCGGTGCGCTAATTTTAGCCACAGAAAAATGCGCGTTAACGCCAATGCCAGTCAGTGCATCGCTATTGTTTACTTTACTAATGCTAGAGTTCGGCTTATCCAACGCAAAGCCCATGCGATAGGCAAAATCAAGGCGCGTGGCATAGCCTGGAATATCGTTAATGAGTAGGCCATTCAAATCAATCAAAATCGCTTTGGTATCGGGGTGTGGCAGTGAAGCCGCCGCAATACCGCCTAGCAAACTATCGGAAAACGCTTGGCTTACAAAATCCGCTTCTGGCGTGCCCGGCTTGGCGTAGTAGCTTAAATTCTTAGCAATGAGTTGAATTTGATTGCCAATTTTTTTGAACACAACCACTTCAGACGAACCCATTTGGCTGGAATACAGGCCACGTTCACCCACGCTGTTAGGAATGTTATAGCTAAAGAACATCGGTTTATCAAACTGCTCCGGCTTGATGGCTAGCCATACTTTTTCGTCTTTTTGATAGAGCGTAAATAAGCCGGGAATTTCTTTCGCGTCTTTAATCACATCTTTGAATGGCTTAGCAGCACTGGCAACAGGTGGTGCACCAGCCGCAGGGGCAGCACCAGCGGGAGCGCCTGATGGTGCGGCGGCGGGGGCTTGTGCATAAGCTGTTGCAACGGTTAGAACGGCTAGGCCAGTAAAAATAGCGAGTGATAGACGGCTTAGTTTGCTAGGCAAAATGGGTGCGGTTAATTGCGATTTCATCGTTTTTCCTATTGGATTTTATAAAAATAAAAGCACGGCTTCTTGTGAAAGTGCGCTCATGACAACCATGGGTGGTAATTACGGAGGATCCCTCGTATTTAGTTCTGCTGTGTTAAAAGTTCCGAAGTCCGGTTCCACAGTCTGTAAAGTTTGTGATGATTTAAATGCTGCGTCAATTGCTGCAATGCAGCAATTGACTATCGTTAAAATACAACCGCATAGTGTACTTACTTCTGTGCGATGCTGGGTAAATTTGGGGAAAATGACCATGGCAGCAAGCATGTGCTACGCAAGCATTTTTGTCAGCGTCTATGGTGTGAAAGTTTAGCTTGCTTTCAGGTAACTGAGGTTGTGCTGAGTCGTAAACTCGGTCAATGCGCTTGCATGAATATGCTCTTTGGATACCCGCTCCGTCGCGCCGAAGTAGACGTACGCCCGAATGGGCACGGGGTTTGGTTCGCCGATTTTTTGAACTTGAATTTCGGCTCTCGTATACCAACCGTCATCGTCGATCTGCTCAAGTACATCCATGTTTCGCAGTACTTGCTCGTCAACTTGGAAAACTTGGCCGAGAACGTGTTGACCCGAGTTGGGCTGATTGACAAGCCAAGGGAGAAAATCTTGGCCGATGATAAACAGAGGGTAGCGCTGGACTGTCTGGAAGACGCCAGATAGGCGTTGACCCGCGTTGATGCCGAAGTTGGCGAACCCTTCTTTTAGCGTACCGTAAACAAAGACGTTATAGGTAGGCATTTATCACCTAAATTAAGCCGCGCCCTGCGCTGTTCATTATTTTATCGCCCATAAATATTCGTCAAAGCGTGCCAAAATGCACCCCTAGCACTCCACCTGCCGCACCGACAACGCCACCGTAATCGCCAGCCCGCCTAGCGCTGTTTCTTTATATTTGCTTTGCATATCCGCCCCCGTGCGGCGCATGGTTTCGATGGCTTGATCTAAACTAACTAAATGCGTGCCGTCACCCAACATTGCGAGCGAACAGGCATTGATTGCCTTTACTGCGCCCATGGCATTGCGCTCAATGCAGGGCACTTGTACCAATCCGCCGATGGGGTCGCAGGTCATACCAAGATGGTGTTCAAGGGCTATTTCCGCAGCGTTTTCTATTTGTCCGGCACTGGCACCTAAGGCTGCGGCTAGGCCGCCTGCCGCCATCGCCGCTGCTGAGCCTACTTCACCCTGACAGCCTACTTCTGCGCCTGAGATTGAGGCGTTACGCTTACATAGTGCGCCTATGCCTGCCGCTACCAGCAAAAATCGCAAGGTGCCGCTGTATACTTTTTCTTCTTCGCTTAAGCCTTCTTCAGGCTCTGGATAAGGCGGCTGAAGACGCCCTAAAACAGGCATTCTTGTGGTGTTATTGGCGGCGTAATTGTGGGTTGAGTTGGCTCTAAAATCTACAAAATAGCGCAGCACGGCGGGCACCACACCGGCAGCACCATTGGTGGGTGCGGTAACCACGCGGCTGCCTGCAGCATTTTCTTCATTAACCGCAATAGCGTAGGCACTTACCCAGTTCATCGCCCCCTCGGACGAGTGCCGTGCGCCCACGCGCAATTGCTCGGCAATGCCACTGGCGCGGCGCTTTACATTTAGGCCACCGGGCAAAATACCATTGGTGCGCAGGCCTTTGTTAATGCAGTTATGCATCGTGTCTGCTACTAAGGCTATAAAGCGATGGGTGGCTGCTTCGCCATGTAATGCCACTTCATTGGCTAGCAGCACATCCCACATCTGCTGGCGCGTGTGATTACAAATGTTGAGCAGTTCCTGCATTGTGGCAAACGGGTAGGGTACTGATACTTCGGCACCGCGTGCGCTGCCCACAAAATGTTCATCCGCATCCACCACAAAGCCACCGCCAATTGAATACATTTCGCGTTCGGCAAGCACATTGCCAGCCGCATCATAGGCGCAAAACAACATGCCGTTGGAATGAATGGGTAGGAGATTTTTGAAGTCAAAAATAAGATCGTGGGCAGGATCAAAATCAATTTCTAAGCGATTTAACAGCTTGAGCTTTTTGGCAGTTGTAATGACCGCAATTTTAGCGGGGATGCCTATCGTATCTACCTCATCGGGCAGTTCACCACAAAGCCCCAGCAGCATGGCGGTATCGGTGCCGTGGCCGCGCCCTGTGTGCGCTAGGCTGCCATAAAGAGTCACGGTGAGCTTAACAATTTTGGCAAAATCTGCAGGCGGTATTTCAAGTAGAAAACGCCGCGCCGCACGCATCGGTCCTACCGTGTGTGAGCTTGATGGACCAATGCCAACTTTAAACATATCGAACAGGCTGATGTACATGAGTGGCCTTGTTGTTTTTTAAAAGTTATCGGTAATGTTTGATTATGCGCTTAACGATTGCCCGTGCTCACGGGTACTATGAAACGCCACTTTTGGCCATTTTTCCTGTACCAAATTAAGAATGACGCGCGAATCAGCGATGAACACTAGGTTACCATCCACATCTCGCGCCAGTCGTTGAAAATTAGCTTTTTCAAAATCGTCTAAATGCTTTCTATCCGCGCAGCTTACCCACCGTGCCGTGTTCACACCAGCGCGTTCAAATACGGCATCTACGCCATATTCGGTTTGCAATCGATGCGCGATAATTTCAAACTGCAATGGTCCCACAGCACCAAGCAATAAATTGCTATCGGTAAATGGTTCAAACACCTGCACCGCACCCTCAGAACCTAGTTCGCGCAGCCCCTTGTTGAGCTGCTTGGCACGCAATGGATCACGCAACACGGCCTTGCTGAATAACTCCGGTGCAAAGTAGGGAATGCCTTTGAATGTCAGCTTTTCGCCTTCGGTTACCGTATCACCAATATGCAATTGCCCATGGTTGTGGATGCCAATAATATCGCCTGCCACGGCATCTTCAAGGCGCGAGCGTTCGTTGGCCATAAAGGTCACGGCATTGGCTATTTTCATATCGCGATTCATTCGCTGGTGCTTCACCGTCATACCCGGTACATAGCGGCCAGAGCATACGCGCAAGAAAGCGATACGGTCACGATGCTTGGGGTCCATATTGGCTTGAATTTTAAATACAAAACCCGTAAATTTTTCTTCTATTGGCTTTACGATACGCTCGTTAGCTGCCCGTTCTAAGGGGCTTGGTGCCCAGTTTATCAGTGCATTTAAAATTTCACGCACCCCAAAGTTATTAATAGCGGAACCAAATAACACCGGCGTTTGCTGACCTGCTAAGAATTCAGCTAAATCAAAATCTGCACCAGCACCGCGCACCAATTCCAACTCGTCGCGCATGGTGGCAAGCTCTTGTGCTGCCTGTTCGTTAAGGGCGGGATCATCTAAGCCTTTGAGAACGGTGAAAGTTTGGTTGGCTTTTTCTTCCCCCGGTGCGAAGCGCATGACTTCATCATTTAGCAATTGATACACACCAAAAAAGCGCTTACCCATGCCAATGGGCCAACTTACCGGCGCGCATTTAATTTTGAGAATGGATTCAATTTCATCCATCAAGGCGATAGGGTCGCGTACCTCGCGGTCCATTTTGTTGATGAAGGTAATAATCGGGGTGTTACGCATGCGGCATACTTCGAGCAATTTAATAGTTTGCTCTTCCACGCCTTTAGCGGCATCCACCACCATCACCGCCGCATCCACAGCGGTGAGTACCCGATAGGTATCTTCTGAAAAGTCTTGGTGGCCGGGGGTATCTAGCAGATTAAATACGCAATCTTGGTGCTCAAACTGCATGACCGAGCTAGCCACCGAAATACCGCGTTGCTTTTCAACTTCCATCCAGTCAGACGTAGCATGCCGCCCGCTTTTACGCCCCTTAACTGTGCCCGCCATTTGAATTGCGCCACCAAACAGCAAGAGTTTTTCAGTCAGCGTGGTTTTGCCCGCATCAGGGTGGGATACGATTGCAAATGTGCGGCGGCGCAACACGTCCGGACCAAGTTTCGGGTCTTTTGGTAGGCTAGAAGCTGGGCTAGAAGCTTGGCTAGATGTTTGGCCAGATCGGGCGACGGAAGCGTCGTCTAGTGCAGTAATTTCATTCATTTGATTCTTTCTATTGAGGCGCGATTTTATCAGGCTAAGCGCCAATACACTTATTTATTCGTTTCCCGCATGATATAAACTTACAAATTAACCATAAAAAAACTGCATATTGTCATGGCTCAAGCTCCGTTAACAGACGCAAATAGTGATAATCCCAGAATTGCGCGCGACGCCGATCTTACCGCGTGGCTAAACCAAGATGCCGACACGCGGAGTGCACTAGCCGCAGATATTGGCGCAAACAAAAATGGTGCCAATAACGGCAGTGCACAAAAAACCGCAAGTAAAAGCGCTGCTATGTTTGAAATGTTATACCAGCAGCTACGTAACTTAGCGCATAGCCAAATGCGCCATGAAAGAATGGAACACACGCTTTCGGCCACCGGCCTAGCCCATGAAGCATGGTTTCGCATGGCGCAATTAGAACAAATTGCATGGCAGGATAGAAACCATTTTATGGCCGTTTCCGCCACGGTGATGCGCCGCATTTTGTTGGATCATGCTATAGCCAAGCGCGCCCAAAAACGTGATGCGCCGATCGAAAATTTAACGGTTACAGCACTTGGGCAAATAGGTATGCCCGTTGATAGCGATATAGAAAAAATCCACCACGCCATTTTGGCGCTAGAAGCCGTGGATATGCGTGCTGCTAAGGTGGTGGAGATGCGTTTTTTTGCTGGATTTGAAAACGAGGAAGTGGCCGCCGCGCTAGGAATATCCTTGGCCACCGTGAAGCGTGATTGGGTAGTGGCGCGGGCATGGTTGCATCGAGAATTGATGTCTTAGCCTTGAACCCTAGCGTTAACGCTTCGCAGTACAGGTGGTAGCACTCCATTATGTTGAATGCGTGCCAGCGTTAGTTTTAGTTCCGCGTCTGTTGCTTGGCTTAATGCCAGATTATTGCTATTTAGCGCCAGTATAGAAATTTGGTTTTGCAGTAGCGCTACACGTACCGCCGCGGCGATGGAAGCGCTCGGGGTATCTTGCGCCTGCGCACGAATGAGTGTTGCTTGCGCCAATGCCAAACCAGAAGCAGAGCCAGAAGCAGGGTCAGACGCTGGACTTTTTAGCGCTAGGTAGTCTGCTTCTCGGTAGGCAATATCGATCAATATGGCATTAACGGTGGCGTCATCTGCATTTTGTTTCGCTAATGGGGCTAACGTAGTTTTAGCCTCCATGATTGCAGCAGGCGCTTGCATTCTTGCACTTTGATCACCAGCTTTCGCGAGCTCAACGAGCGCCCATAAGCGCAGATACATTGCACCAGCGAGGCTTAAAGTTGACTGCCTTACGGTGGGGTCATTTTTCACCACGACGGCAAGCATTTGAATGCTTTTGTCGGCAGCGGCCAATGCAAGCTCATGATTGCTGGCAGCGTTGTGGATAGTCGCAATGTCTCTATACGTACTGCCTGTATCGGTTTGATAAGCACTATTTAGAGGCTCTTTAAGCAATAGCGCCTGCATAAGCTCCATTTTTTTTTGATTAATTTTAAGAGCGCCAGACCAGTCGCCCCGCGCCTGCTTTTGCTGCCCTTCTAAGCGCAGCACCCACTCCCACACGTGCGCAAGTTCTTCATGTTTTGGTTGTGCCGCACTAACTGTATCCAGGGCAGCACGTGCCTGCTGGAGGTGTTTTGAAAACTGTGCGTCTAATGTGGGCAATGGATAGGGGTAGAGTCGACTTAGTGCATTAGCCAGCCGTAAGTTGCAGCGTGCAAGTTCAATGCCATTGCGTAAATCTGCACGATCACGCTTGGCCGCTCCTTCATACACAGTAATGCATTTCTCAAAATAGGCGCGCGCTTTGTCCCAGTTGGCTAGGCCATTGCTTAAACCACCCATTTGCGAGAGTGCTTGGCCGTATTCAAAGCGCATCTCCTCCGTGTCCACACCAGCGGCAATAAGCTTTTCGTATATCCCCAGCGAGCGCGTCGCATTTTTGAGTGCTGCTTCTCGCTCGTCTAAGTGGGGGCGATAAAACCCGTTGTACTGCACAAAGCTTAAGCGATGTAGTGCCGTGGCAACGCTGGTAAGGATTGTGGCGTTGGCGGTAACGGCAAGCTTTGAATCATCATTTATCTCGGTGCTTAGATTGAGTTTATCTAAATACTTTTGTGCGTCTTCCGCCATGCGCTTGCGTATTGGCGTGGAGCCAGGTAAGTATTGCACCGCATCTAAATAGTCAAACAAAACAGTGGTGGCTTGCTCGCGGGAATCATTAAAGCGTTGCTCGGCAATATTGCGCTGCTTAATAGCTTCACGGCCTTGCCAAATTGCCACACCCGCGCCAACAATCAACGCGCTTGCGGCAAAGGTAGCCGCAGCTACGCCAAGGCGATTGCGGCGAATAAATTTTGTGGCGCGATAATATGCCGTAGGGCTGGCTGCAGTGACGGGCTCATGATTTAAATAGCGCTGTAAATCCGCTGCCAGCGCATCTGGCGAGGCATAGCGGCGTGCTGGCTCTTTGGCTAATGCTTTTAAAATGATGTTGTCTAAATCGCCCTTAAGCGCGTTTGAAAATATCGCCGCTGCCTTGTCATCACCACCCCATGCCGCCTCAATCTCGCCACCACTACCTGTAGCGCTATTGGCTGAAGAAGGCCGTGTTGCTTCCGTTTCCAATACTGCATGCATTACGTCTACTGGTGTTGCGGCGGTGGCATCGCGTAACTTATAGGGACGTTTGGCGGTGAGCAGGCCGTAAAGAATGACACCAAGGCTGTATACATCGCTGGCCGTTGAAACAACTTCGCCGCGCAAATGTTCGGGGCTGGCATACCAAGGGGTGTACACACGAGCGGCTTCGGCGGTATGGTCATTAGTGTCAGCATCACTTAGCAATTTAGCGATACCAAAGTCTAATAATTTAGGGTTGCCATCGGCTTCAATAATAATGTTTGAAGGTTTTAAATCGCGATGTACGATCAAAAGTTGATGGGCGTACTGCACGGCTGCACAAATTTTCTGCATAACGGCAATACGGGTCTGCAAACTAGGCTGCGTAGTAGCGCACCAATTGTCTAAGCTTTGCCCTGCTGCGTATTCCATGACCAAATAGGGGTTGCCATCCGCTGTTGCACCGCCGTCGATCAGCCGTGCAATATGGGGATGATTTAACTGCGCTAATATTTTTTGTTCGCGTGCAAAGCGTGCCAGCGCTTGCGCATTGCGAGCATCCAGCCGCATCAGTTTTAACGCACCTTCTTGACGCGTTTGCAATCGGGTTGATACGCCTGATGGTGCGTCAATTTCTCGCTCTACGTGAAACACAATGCCCATACCGCCGCGCCCAAGTTCACCGAGAATTTTCCATGCATTTAAGCGACTACCAATGCTTGGTGCGCCGCCACCAGTCAAAGCCTGCAATATTTTTGAGGTAGATACGTCTGCATGCTGTGGTGCGCCACCGCTGGCAATAAACTGTTTTGCATCTGCGGTGTGTTTGATTAGGCTGATTACCTCAACGTACATGGCTGTGCGTCCGGCGCAGCGGGCTTCAATCAACGCCAAGCGCTCTGCCTCCGTAGCGCAATCTAATGCATCAGCAACGGTGGCGGCGATTTCATTCCAGTCTGCAGCAGCTAAGGTAGGAGTTATCATCAAATTGATAGATTAGAGATTGAAAAATAGCCAAAAGCCAGTGATGAGATACCCAGTACCAATCAGCATAATTACGCTACGGGTATAACTGCGGAACTTTGATTCGTCTAGACTATCCAGAATACGCCGCGATAATGTCGTTCCTAAAAAAGCTAAAGCAACGGCACTGAGCAAAATCCAAGGCGCAATGTATGAAGCACTAGTTTGTGGTGTGCTAGACATAAATATGCTGGCGAATCCGCCAAAATAAGCTATTTTCAAAAGGTGACCAAAAGTTTGGGTGATGGCTTTAGTGGCAACTACATCATGCTTGTTAAGTGAAGCGCGTACAAAAAAACTATCCAATATCGGCCCCGAAACACCAGCAGTGAGCTGTAAGCCTGTGCTTACAAAGCCACACGCCATTGCATGCAAGGGCTTATCGACTGTAAGCGTTGCTCGTTGCGGTAGCAGCAAGGTGATAAAGGGCGTGGCACCCAAAATCATAAAGCCAATGGGCTTACTGACGATGATGCGCACCAACATAAAAACGAGCAAAGCGCTAATTGCGCCAATAATATAATTGCGGGTAATAGGCCAAACAATATAGGCTCGCCAAAGCCATGCCCGCCAGCCGTTTGACGCCATTTGCACGACGCCATGCAAAATCATAGCCTGCGTTATCGGCAACAGCGCCATGAGCACGCCCATAAAAATCATGCCGCCCGCCATCCCTAAAATGCCAGAAATGAAGGATGTGATGACGATACTGATAAAAATAATGCTGACAACGACAGCGCTCATGGTGAGTCCAAAGTAGATTTCACGCTATTTTACGTGGTGAAACACGGTTAAACCAGCTATCATGCGCGGCATGCAACAAACCTCAAACGACATTTTGCGCGATATCTTTGGCTATAACCGCTTTCGCGGTGAGCAAGAGGCGATCGTGTCGCACGTAATCGCCGGTGGCGACGCCTTGGTGCTAATGCCTACGGGTGGCGGTAAGAGTCTGTGCTATCAAATTCCTGCGCTGGTGCGTGCTAGGCGTGGCATGGGTGCCGCTATTGTGGTGTCACCACTCATTGCGCTAATGCAAGATCAGGTAGATGCTTTAAAGCAGCTTGGCGTTAGCGCCGCATTTTTAAATTCAAGTTTAGACGCCGCTACCGCGCGGGCAGTAGAAGAACGCTGGTTTGAAGGTGAGTTAGAGTTACTTTATGTGGCACCTGAGCGCTTGACCACGCCGCGATTTATCGCGCAAATGGAGCGTGCAAAGGTTTCACTATTTGCTATTGATGAAGCGCATTGCGTTTCGCAATGGGGGCATGATTTCAGGCCGGAGTACCGGGCGCTGTCAATATTGCATGAGCGCTTCCCTAGTGTGCCACGCATTGCGCTCACGGCTACAGCGGATGCGCGCACACGGGCGGAAATTGTTGAACAATTGGAACTTGATGGTGCACGCGAATTCATTTCTAGTTTTGATCGGCCAAATATTTTTTATCAAGTGGTTGCAAAAAATAATGGGCAGCAGCAGTTATTGCAATTTTTAAGTGCTTATAAAAATCAAGCGGGTATTGTCTATCGATTATCGCGAAAAAACGTGGACGATACCGCTGCCTTTTTAGTTGGGCATGGAATTCGCGCATTGCCGTATCATGCGGGTCTTGACGGATCAGTGCGAGCAAAAAATCAACAGGTTTTTCTGCGAGAAGAAGGTGTAGTGATGGTTGCTACCATCGCTTTTGGTATGGGTATTGATAAACCCAATGTGCGGTTTGTCGCCCACATGGAAAGCCCTAAAAGCATGGAAGGCTATTATCAAGAAACGGGTAGAGCGGGGCGAGATGGTCAGCCAGCGGTCGGTTGGCTTTGTTATGGATTAGGCGATGCAGTATCGCTAAAACGCATGGTAGAACAGGGTGAAGCCACGGATCAACGTAAGGCGGTTGAGTTTGGTAAAATTGATGCTCTCCTACAATTTTGTGAGTTAGCATCCTGCCGCCGCCAAGCGCTTTTGCGGTACTTTGGTGAGAACTTAGCCACGCCCTGCGGCAATTGTGATAATTGCCGCGAACCACCGCAAACATGGGATGCCACGGAACCCGCACGCATGGCTCTATCGGTGGTGTATCGCACCGGACAGCGGTTTGGGGCTACCCATTTAATTGATATTTTGCGTGGTGCAAAGTCAGAAAAAGTTGCGCAATTTCGGCATGATCAATTACCTACTTTTGGTGTGGGTAAAGCCTATTCTGCTACCCAGTGGAAAAGTATGTTTCGCCAGCTTGTTGCCAGCGGCTTATTGTTGCCCAATGAAACGGAAGGCCAACTTTATTCGGGGCTGATGTTGGCTGAGGGCAGCAGGGCGGTGCTCAAAGGGGAACAAGTGGTGGTGATGCGCGAAGAAGCATTGCCTAAAAATAGAGGCCGTACTGTGCGTGATAATTTGGCCGATGGCGAAGGTAAAATTCGTGCCTCAAGCAGTGGTTCGCGCATGGTAGCTGATATGGCTGGTATACCCGAAGAAGATGGGTTAATTTGGCAGCGTTTGCGCGAAACCCGCATGGATATTGCTCGTCAGCAGGGTGTACCGCCTTATGTGATCTTCCATGACACCACTTTGCGGGAGATGCTGGCGATTAAACCAACAACTTTAGCTGCGATGGCACAGATAAGTGGTGTTGGCTCGCGTAAACTAACACAATACGGCGCGCAGTTTTTAGCGGTATTTCAGCCGGAATAAAACGTTGGTGTGTTTTGTTGTGTTTGATACCCAGAGAAAATAGTAACAAATTCAAAATAGAAAGAGCATTATGGAAATTATCCCTGTTGAAATTGACACCGAATTTATTGAGCTAAATCACCTGTTAAAGCTAGCTGGGCAAGCATTGAGTGGTGGTGAGGGCAAGGTGATTGTGGCTAGCGGTGCTGTGTTTGTAGACGGTGAGCAAGAACTGCGAATGCGCTGCAAAATTCGTCCGGGGATGATGGTACGTTATAAAGAAGTGGGCATCTCAGTGACCATAGCAGCCACCGGCATTCGCGCGCCGAAAGTGGTTGGCGTGGTCAAAACTAAAGCCAAACCAAACTCAGCTAAAAAGCCGGCGGCAGCTAAACCACTGGCACCAGTCCCACAAAAGCGCCGCCCCCGTAGTGGTATCGGTGGTACCGGTGGTACTGGCGGTGCAGGTGCTGGCAGCACAACGACAAAGGGGAACGCTGCACCAAAAACCGGGGTGAAGTTTGGAACAAAATTACCCGCGAAGTTACCACCGAAGCCAAGTGGTAATTTGGCACCGGGGCCGGGTAATAAAGGGGTATCGCGTGGCGGTGCCAAGGTGGACGCCAAGCGCAATTCCAAGTTTGGAATTAAGAATTAATACAGCAGTCTGCCAAGTTGAAGAAATAAGGAAAAAGTATGAAAAGAACAGAACTCTATAAGCGTATCGCCTCACAAGTGTCGCGCGATTTAAAGGCGCAGATGAGCGCATCGCGATTTGCTGTTGCTGCGCCCATTGTTTTGAGCAAACGCGAACAACGCGCTGCGGACCGTGCGGTAGGCCTAGTCCCATTCGCGATCAAATTAAAACAGAGTTTAGTGACCGCAATAAGCCAGAAAGCGCTGGAGAATAAGGTATCTTCGCAGGATTTAGTGGCGCAAATTTTAACGCGTGATTTAGCCAGTTTTATTGTTGAACCCGCAGTTGTAACCGCTGCAAAGCTCGTTATCAAAGCAACTGCTAGACCCGTCAACGTTAAAAAGCCAAAGGCTAAAGTTGTTGTGAAACCTACAAAAAAAGCGATTGCCAAGCCTGTTGCAAAGGTGAGCACAAAATTGCCGACCGTAACGCCTTCGGCCTCCGTTAAACCAAAGGTTACGGGTAAAACTAGCGCCAAGGTAGGGGCGAAAGTAGCGGCAAAAACGGTCGCAAAACCCATCGTCAAGTCGGCAGCAAAGATCAAAGTGCCGAGTAAACCCATTGCTAAAGTTGTTGTGCCCATCATCAAGAAGGCTGTCAAGACGGCTGCAAAGACCGCGCCGAAGCTGCAAACTAAGGTGGCGATCAGCGCAACAGTGCCCGCGCCTAAAGCCGTCGCAAAATCTATTGTAAAAACAAAAACTACAGCCGTGGCTAAGCCACTTGCCAAGGCATTGGCAAAAGCGATGATGAAACCGAAAGGTAAAAAATAGCCGTGGCACTTAAAGCGACTATTCATAAGTTGGAGCTGTCGGTAGCCGATATGGATCGCGGTTATTACGGCAGCCATGCGCTAACCATTGCGCGCCATCCGTCGGAAACCTCATTGCGCATGATGATACGGGTGACGGCTTTTGCTGCCTTTGCTGAGGAGGCGCTGGAGTTTGGGCGCGGTATTTCCGCCGAAGATGAACCGGCATTATGGACGCGCGATTTAACTGGCAATATATTGCACTGGATTGAGTTAGGCTTACCTGATGATAGGCTATTGCGCCGTGCTGCAGGGCGATCTACACGCTTAACCTTGGTTGCCTATGGTGGTCGCGCAGTAGATGTATGGTGGGCGCAAAATCAGGGCGATTTAGCGCGGGTGAAGAATCTTACGGTAGTTGAAGTGCCGTTTGAAGCCAATGATGGCTTGGAAAAGCTTGCTGATAAATATATGAAAATATCCGCCACCATTCAAGATGGCGACATCATGATGAGTGACGGGAAAAATACGGTGTCACTGCGGTTAGAAAGAAAATCAGCCTGAGTAAAAAGAGGCAGAAGAAAATGGGCCGGAGAAACTATTTTTTTCCCGCACCGCTAGCGCTACATTGCATAATTCCACATGACCGGCAGGCTCATTGAACCAAGAGTTTGGTACACCTTTACCACGGTTTCTGAGTGCTTCGACTAGGCTTAAGAATAGCTTTGATTCAGTATTGATAATTTCTAATCGGGGCTGAGCTTCTTTAGCTAAGTCAGCCGCAATTCTGATCGTGGCGATGGGTATGCGATGTTCGGCGGAAGCATAGAAGCCCATTTCACGGGTGCCTCGGGGTAGGCTCGATATATCAGACATGCCGGAAACGACGCGACCCACAACGGCGATATTACGGTCTAAATGGCGCGGCGCATGGCCTGTTACGACATACATCTCACTACCATTGCCGCTATCGAGCGCGTTATCACGCCCCACACCGACCATGCCATAGCAATGGGTAAGCCACGCTTGTTTGCGTGCGCTATCGCGCCCCATTGGAAACCCTGCACTAAAACCAACTTCCTTCGCGTAACCATCTATATCCGGTAATTTCGTAAAAGGGTAGGCTGGGTAATTTGCTTGCACCCCGAAAGGCCGCGTAAACTCCGGCGGCAACGTGGCGGCAGCAGAATTTAGTGCGCGTTTGCTTGGCACGAGCGTGGCAGGTTTTGGGTTGGCTGCGCTGACTGCGGAATTTGCATCGGCCTCAATCTCCGCTTCCCCCCACTGCACCACATAGTTATCTTGCGATCTCAAGATATGGAGGCCATCAAAATATTTATTACGCACCAATTTTTTGATATTTACGGCATGCAGTGGCGCAAAACTTGGTGCGAGTTCGATAATGATGCGGCGCACCGGCGACGTATCCAGGTCCATCACTAAAGTATTTTCTAGGTCCAGCGCTCGCCAATCGTCAGGTTTGCTTGTCGCCAATAATGCAGAGTAGCTTAGGGCGGGCGCTAATTTTGCGGCCGTTCTAGCTGGCTTGGCTGTTTGGTTTTGCGCTAAAGCTTCGACTGCAACTAAACTGAATAGTATTAACGCTAATGCCAAAGCTGATAGTTTACCTTGGTATGCATAATGGATATTGCGGATATTGCCAATACAAAAATTTATGGGCATGGTGGAAAGTTTTGGCGCTATTAGCGTTTGAGTGGGCGAATTGAGCCTTGAATACTGGATTCAAGTATGGGGGACAGTTTCAACACCAACGGCACTTCATCTTCAGTTGGTGCGAGCGTAATACTCGAAATCTTAGGTAGCGGTAGCGAGGGTTTAGCAGGGTCACCTGTGACATCCCTAATCGGATTCGTTGGATTTCCAGTATCTTTTGCAGTGATGTTTTTTGGGTTCGTGTTGGTACTAGGTGCGTTGTTGAGCCAGTGCCCGAAGGTAACGCCGAGACTGGTCAATACACTGCACAACATGGCCACGGTAAGCCAATGCATATTGCGAGACGTTGCGGCGTTGTTCAGCGTGCTATGCGAACGAGTAACTTTTAGTTCGCGATTTAGCGGAAGACTACGCTCAGGGTAGAGCGAATTATCAGAGCTTATACTGGATATATCAGTAACTGTGCGTTGTGCCGTTTTGGGCAAGGTATCGTTTGCGGGCGGTACATCAGCGCGTAAATTAGTTTCAGCCGTAACTGCTATTGCCGAACTTTCGGGTGCAGCAACTGTGGTTTCGATACTTAGCGTAGGCACTGATTGCAGTGCATCGTCACTATGGGTTGCGTTTGTTTCTGCAGGCTCGGTTGTCGATGTTGATGTGGCTGCTGTGGCTGATGTGACTATTGCGGGCTGCTCAGTTGGTGTTGAGGCCGTCGTATTATCGGGTGTCTCGCTCGAAATTGGCGTGTCCACAATATGCTGCGGGCTAAGGTCTGGAGGTGTTTTTGCGATAGTTTTGCTGGGTTTATTGCTCGCTGGCACAGCTTGCGGTACCACATTGGCAGCATTGCGCTTATCAATGCGTGCACGCTCACCAGTGATGTCGTTGAGCAAACGTTGGGCATCTTCACGGGCGCGCGTCATGTCGCGCGCGGCGTTGTTGGCGACAGCGCGTAGTTCGGCTGCGGCTAGGGCCTCGCGCTCGGCGCTGGCTCGGGCTTGTGCGTGATCGCGTGCAAGCGCTTCAATTTTTTCGCGCTCGCGTGCGGCAGCGGCGGCTTTTGCATCTGCGGCACCACGTGTTAGCGCACGACGCGATGCGGCTTCTTCGGCTTTTATTTTCTTAGCGACCGCCGCAGCAAGCGCTGTTTCGGCAATTGCACGTGCCGCTGCTTTTTCGGCAAGCGTAGCCTCATTTGCAGCAAGTGCTTCGGCTGCCGCCTCGGCTTGTTGCTCAGCCTCAATACGCGCGATGATGGCCTGCGCACTCTGTTCTTCCGCTTGCGCACGCGCGGCCAACAGTTTTTGCTGTTCCTGTAAACGGGTGGCGCGAAGGCGTTGTTTTTCAGCCTCCAACGCCTCTGCAGTGGCACTATGTTCCGCCATGCCGATGGCGAGCGCCTCAAATGCATTGGTTTGTTCGAGAATTTTGATGCGGCCGGTTGAATCATTGGCTTCAGACTCTAAGCGTTCGCGATCCTCACGGCTGTCGTTAAGCTGTTGGGCAATTTGTTTTCGCGCAAGCATTTTGCTACGTAGTGCCTCATCGGCTTTGATGCGCTCTTCAGCAGCTTTTACCGCGCGTGATTCCGCTTCAATCTTGGTTTGTGTTGCTGCTAGTAAACTGGATTCTGTTTTAGCGCGGTTTTCTGAGAGCGCCTTTGCCTCTGCCTCTGCCTGCTCAGCCTGTGCTGCTAATTCCGCCATTCGTGCTTCGGCGGCCACCCGCTCCTCTAAGCGTTCGCTGGCCAATTTTTGTGCAGCTAATAATGAAAATGCCGCTTCGCGCCGCGCCCGCATGGCCGCTTCTTCGCCTTCCAGGCGTACTAGCGTTTTCGCTTCTTTGTCTGCCTGATTTTTTTCGGCAAGAGCACGCGCTTTGTCAGCCTCCGTACGGGCGAGCGCGTCAGCAATCTGTTGTTGCGCGGCGGCTTTGCGGGCAAGATCCGCCTCTGCTGCTGCCGCTTCAAGCGCATTCCTATCGTTTGCTGCGGCAATGGCGGCACGCTCAATTTCAGACGCTTGCTTGCTGATTGTTGCAGCTTTCTGGGCGGCGTCAATGAGCGCCTGTGCCACAACCGCCGCATTCTGTTCGGCGGTAAGCTTAGCCTGCGCCGCATCAAGACGCTGTTGCTCAATGGCGGCAGTACTTTCGTGACCGGCAACAGTCAATTTATCCTGCGCAATACGGTCTTGCAATGCCTTTGCCGCGGCATTATCTGCCGCTACGCGGGCGGTAGACTCGGTGATTTTCTTTTGTTCTGCTTGTTGGCGTGCAACAGCGGCGGCTTTAAGTTTTGCTTCGGCGGCGGCGCGCTCAGTCGCCAGTGCTTTGGCTTCTGCCTCGGTGGCAGTCGCAGCGGCGTTTAGCGCTAGCGCTTCTTGCTCAGCGGCTATACGGGCGTTGGCGTTGGCAGTGGCGGCTTGCTCGGCTTCAAGTCTTTGTTGCGCGGCATCTTTGCGCTGCTGGTGTGCAGCCGCCTCGGTTTTGATTCGGGCAAGCGCTTGCGCTTCTTGAGCGGCGCGGGCGCTTTCGGCTTGCGCGGCGGCAATATCGGCCTGCGCGCGCGCAGCTGCTTTTTCGGATTTTTCCTGCTCTGCCTGTTCCCGCGCAATCACGGCAAGCCTTAAGGTTTCAGCGGCTTGCGCTCGTAGCTTGGCATTTTCAGCGGCAGCGGCTTCTGCCTCGGTGGCAATAATTGCTGCTTGTTTGGCTTTTTCTTCCGCTTCAATTCGTGCTTGGATGCTTGCTGCAGCTTGCTGCTCCACGAGCAGCAATGCCTGCGCTGCGGCAAGGCGCTGGTTTTCGGCGACAGCATCATTTTCAATGCGAATTGCTGCTTGGGCTTCTTCCTGCAGTCGCAAGCGCAGGCTATCTGCCGCAAGTTGATCCGCCTCGGCACGCGCAAGCGCGTCGGTGGTATGTTGTTTTTCGGCAAGCTTTCGTGAGTTTACCGAAGCTCTCAGTGCCGCTTCAGCGCGGATGCGCGCTTGAGCCTCATCTAGGGCGACACGTTCCGCAGTCGATGCTTTTTTTGCCGCTTCTTCTGCAATAAGTTCTTCTTTAGCGCGTTCATTTGCTAGTGCGATTGCTGCCTGCTCCGCCCGCAATTTAATATTTTCTTTTGCGAGTTTGGCTTCTGCGATGACACGTTTAGCCGCCGCTGCCTCTAGCTTCTGTTGCTCTAAAGCAGCGATATTGCGTTGCGCTTCAACAAGATCGGCCTCAGCCTCCATTTTTGCGGTTTCGCCGTCTTGAAGATGGGCTTCAGCTGTGGCTTGTTCGGCCAGTGCGGCTAGGGTTAAGTTTTTTTGCTTTAATTGCTCGCGTGCTGCTTGTTTTGCTTCTTCATCCACCACGATTTTTTGTTGTGCCGCGAGTGTGGCTGCTTGCACTAAAGAACGTGCGCTCACTGATTCGGACGTAACCGATTGTATGGAAGCTAAATTTCTTTTTGACGCCTCTAATGCTGCCTGCTCTTCATCGGCGCGTTGCTGAGCAACCGCGAGTGCCTCGCGTTCAGCTTGGCTGCGCAAAAGTGCTTTTTGCGCTTCCGATTCTTCAAGTTGTTTAACGCGTTTTAATTCGGTAAGGAGTTGCCGCTCAACACTCTGTTTGGCAATCGCCGCTGAAATAGCGCGTTCTTCCGTTGCGATGCGCGTCTGAGCGATGGCGGCAATCTTTTTTTGCTGCTCCAAGTTTTGAACACTTAGCACTAGCGCTTGTCGTTCGGCACGTTCACGTGAAATAGCCAGTGCAGCACCTTCTTGCTCCGCCGCAAAGATTCGCACAGTCTGTTCGTTTTGCGCAGTTTCGGCTTGCAGTTTAGCTTCCGCTGTGGTGAGCAATTCGCGCTCTGCACGTTGCCGTTCAATGGCGGTAGCCACGGCCACAGCATCTAAACGGCTACGTTCTAAGGCGGCTTCTTCAGCGCGCGCTTCGGCGTGCGCACGTTCGCGCGCGGCTGCGGTTGCCACTTCTTCCTCGCTCAATCGAGCTTGCGCTAGGCGCTTTAATTCAACTTCGGCAATAAGTCGCGCTTCCGCTTTTTCGCGTAGTAGACGTTCCGCGCGAATGCGTTCTTGTGCAGCCGTGCGGGCTTCGTCTTCGGCGGCATTACGTAACGCCAATGCGGCCAGTTGAACTTCTTCTGATGCTAGTTTTGCATTCGCGGCAAGCGCGGTTTCATGAAAGCTCTGCGCCCGCTCTAATGCTGCGTCTCGCGCTGGATCAGGTAGCGCCAGCGCAGCGGCAGCCATTTCGGTGCTTTCTGTGGAGGCGGAAATTTTCTTAATGCGTCCGGTGCTGGACATTTTTTTTGCTTCGGTCGCCGTGACGGTAGCCGGACGATTATCAGATGTTTTATCGCCCCCAATGAGAGCATCTAAGCCTGGTATGGCTACAGTTTGACCCGGCTCAGATGCATTTGCATCTGGCAACTTAGCGCGCGTATTTTCTGCATCGCGAAGGGAATCAAATAACCGGCTCATGTTCTTATTACTTCTGATTTAGGGTTTTAGCGTGAAGAGATGCTTTTTGCAGCATTTAAAGTTGGGATGATGGGGGAACTGCGCACCAGACTCTATTTATAGCGCATCTTTGTGATTTGTGTCGCAAACTAATGTAACTTACAGCAAAATTTGCTGGGGATACTGTTTTTGCGACTAAACCCGCAACATTTCTTATCTAAATCCCTAACGTAGCTTAGTGCAGTATAGCAAGTCGTGTTTCAAATTGGGTTTGCCATGAGACCTAACGCTATAAGCACAGCATCGAGCGCTGCGGCGCTAATGGGTTTTAGCAATAAATGGGGGGTTCCTGCTGCGGTAATTTCGCGTTTCGTGGCGTTATCGCTCAGTGATGACATCATAACCACCGGCATTGCTGACTTTGCTATCGTGGTATTCAGTTCACTCTGGCGTAAATTGCGCAAAAAACTAATACCACTCAGCCTTGGCATCCGAATATCACAGACGACAATATCAAATTTTTCGGCGCGGCATCGTTGTAAGGCAGCCATACCGTCATATTCCTGCGCTACCGCAAAGCCGCGCGTAAGCAAGAGCTTGGAAACATGTTCCATGACAGTGTCGTCATCGTCCACAACCAGCGCTTGCTTTTTTGTTGGCGCGGCATCCATTTGTATGCCTATGTCCGTTCCTGTCGAACGCAATCCACGTAATAGTGGGCGACGCCGTTTATATCTTCTTTTACCAAGCCGTGAATATCCGTTTCGAATCCAACAAAAGCGGTGTTAAAACTGCGTGCGAACTCTAAATATTGCACAATCGTACGGTTAAATCGTTCACCCGGAATAAGCAAAGGTATACCCGGCGGATAAGGCGTTAGCAGTACGGCAGTGGCACGGCCTTCTAGCTCGTCAATGGATACACGATCTACCTCGCGATGCGCCATTTTTGCAAAGGCTTCAGACGGGCTCATGGAAGGTTCCATGCTCGATAAATACATTTCGGTGGTGAGCTTGGCGACATCAAACTTGCGATACATATCGTGAATTTGCTGGCATAAATCACGCAAACCAACGCGCTCGTAACGCGGATGATGCGCTACAAATTCCGGCAAAATTTTCCACATTGGTTGGTTGCGATCATAGTCGTCTTTAAACTGCTGCAGCGCCGTCAGCAGGGTGTTCCAGCGGCCTTTGGTAATGCCGATAGTAAACATAATAAAGAAAGAATAAAGCCCGGTTTTCTCAATGATTACGCCATGTTCAGCCAAAAATTTTGAGACGATGCTAGCAGGGATACCCTGCGCTGCAAATTTGCCAAAAACATCTAGGCCTGGGGTGACAATAGTCGCTTTGATTGGGTCGAGCATATTGAATCCCGGCGCTAAATTACCAAAGCCGTGCCAATCATCGTTTGCCCCCAAAATCCAATCGCTTTGCGAGCCTATGCCTTCCGGTGCTAGTTCCTCAGGCCCCCAAACTTTGAACCACCAATCAAGGCCGAAGTCTTCATCCACCTTGCGCATAGCGCGACGGAAATCCAGTGCTTCGGCAATGCTTTCTTCCACCAATGCGGTACCGCCCGGTGGTTCCATCATCGCGGCTGCGACATCGCAACTAGCGATGATCGCGTACTGTGGCGACGTGGAGGTGTGCATCAAATAAGCTTCGTTGAATAAGTGGCGATCAAGCTTTCGCGTTTCTGGTTCGCGTACTAAAATTTGCGATGCTTGAGAAATCCCAGCGAGCAATTTGTGGGTGGAATGCGTTGCGTAGAGCATGGATTTTTTGGGTCTGGGTCGATCCCGGCCAATGGCATGCATATCGCGATAGAACTCGTGGAAGGTGGCATGCGGTAACCAAGCCTCATCGAAGTGCAAATTATCTACTTCACCATCTAAAATATCCTTTAGTGTTTCGACGTTATAAAGCACACCATCATAGGTGGATTGGGTAATAGTTAAAATGCGAATGCGGGCATTTTTATCCTGAATGAAGGGGTTAGCTTCGATTTTTTTGCGAATATTTTCAAGCTTAAATTCTTCCAGTGGAATCGGCCCAATGATACCCAAGTGGTTGCGTGTGGGCATCAAAAAGATAGGGGTAGCACCGGTCATGATGATGGAGTGCAAAATTGATTTATGGCAGTTACGGTCAACCACCACAATGTCACCCGGCGCGACGTTGGCATGCCACACAATTTTGTTGGAAGTGGAAGTGCCATTGGTGACAAAATAACAATGATCCGCATCGAATATACGTGCGGCGTTGCGCTCTGAAGCGGCAATGGGGCCGGTGTGATCCAGCAATTGGCCGAGTTCTTCCACTGCATTACACACGTCAGCACGGAGCATATTTTCACCAAAAAATTGGTGAAACATTTGTCCTATAGGTGATTTTAAAAAGGCAACACCACCACCGTGGCCGGGGCAATGCCACGAATAGGAACCGTCTTGCGCATAGTGCACTAGCGCACGGAAGAATGGCGGCGCTAGGGAATCTAAGTAGCTCTTGGTTTCGCGAATAATATGGCGTGCCACAAATTCTGGCGTGTCTTCAAACATGTGAATGAAGCCATGCAGTTCACGCAAAATATCATTAGGAATATGGCGTGAGGTTTTTGTTTCGCCATACAAGTAAATTGGAATTTCTGAATTCTTGAAGCGAATTTCTTCGATAAATTTACGGAGATTCAAGACCGCCGGATCAAGCTCAGGACCAGGTGTAAATTCCTCATCGTCGATCGATAGTACAAAGGCGGATGCACGGCTTTGCTGCTGAGCAAATTGCGAAAGATCGCCATAGCTGGTGGCACCAAGTACCTCCATGCCTTCCTTTTCCATCGCGGCGGCAAGGGCGCGAATGCCCAAACCGGAGGTGTTTTCGGAGCGAAAGTCTTCGTCGATAATGACGATAGGAAAGCGAAATTTCATTTTTATCCTGTAATGGCGGTGATAGATTGCACTGAGTGCGATAGAGATGTCTTGTATTTTTTAATTATAGGACAATCCACGCCTGCGTCGTAAAATGGTTTCTTGTACTTTTTATGAGGCGCGACCGTTTTTGGGCTTGAATGTGCATGTCCGTAAACCGCTAGTATGGCTGCCAATGTTAGGTAAGATGTGATTATGCTTACCAACGAAGCCGCTTATTTAGCCATTTGTGCCCGAGACGCCCGATTTGATGGCGTTTTTTACACAGCAGTAACCAGTACAGGAATTTACTGTAGGCCGGTTTGTCGCGCCCGTATTCCTGCTGCGCGTAATTGCCAATTTTATGAACACGCCGCGCAGGCAGAGGGCGCGGGTTTTCGCCCCTGTTTATTATGTCGTCCAGAATTAGCGCCCGGTCTGTGGAACGCCACGGACGCAGCGCTTATGCTTGGCAACCAAGCGGCCAAGCTTTTTGCGCAGGGTGTCGCGGCAGATGGTTCACCACATTCGCCAAACGTCGTCAGCGCAAGGCTAGGCATTAGCAGTAGGCATTTGCGGCGTATCTTCGAGCATCAATTTGGGCTTTCACCACTGCAGTATTGGACTACACAGCGTCTACTTTATGCTAAACGGCTTCTCGTCGATTCCAATTTCGCCATTGCGACAATCGCTAAAATGGCGGGTTTCGGCAGTGTGCGACAATTCAATGCTTTATTTTTGGCGCGTTATCGCTTAAATCCCCGCACTTTAACGCAGCGTAGTAGCGCTGGCAAAAATCACCCTGAAAACTTACCGATGCACGACACCCTTAAAACAAAGCTTTATACCAGACCACCCTATAACGTCGCTCATATGCTGCAATTTTTTGCGCAACGCGCTATTCCTGGCGTAGAGCATGTAGATGTAGCAACGCGAACTTTACAAAAAGCGCTACGTATCGCAGTGGGCAATGGTGTTACATGTATTGGCTGGGTGCAAATTCAGTTTCATGAGACCGAGCCTTGGTGCACATTGCAATTGAGCGATAGCCTTCAACATTGCTTACCGCAAATTGTCCAGCGAGTACGTGCTATGTTGGATTTGGATGCTGATATCACTAGCATCAATAAGCATTTAAGCGTAATTTTTCCTAGTGAAGAAGCCCAAGGCGTGCGCGTTCCCGGAACAATGGACGGGTTTGAAACAGCGGTGCGGGCGATTTTGGGTCAGCAGGTAACTGTTGCGGCAGCGCGGACATTCTCGGCGAGAGTTGCAGCAAAATTTGGAACGGCACTTACTGACATCGATGGTTTACCAGCAACGCTCACCCATGTTTTTCCGGATGCGCACACCTTGGCACTGGCGTCGTCTGATGCCTTGGGAGCGTTAGGTATCGTGTCGCAACGACAACGCGCCATTCTGGCCTTATCAAAAGCCGTTGCAAGTGGCGAAATTACGCTTGATACGGATGAAAATAGCCACAAACATGTGCAAACCTTGGCAGGGCATCGCGAACAAACTATCGCGCGTCTCTTGGAGTGTCCTGGCATTGGCGATTGGACGGCGCAATATATTGCAATGCGGGTGCTGCGCTGGCCAGATGCTTTCCCAGCGGGGGATATTGCGCTGCAAAAAATATTGAATGTAGCGAAAAGTAGCCGCGCCACAAAAGAAACCGAAGCGCTGTCGCAACCGTGGCGGCCTTGGCGTAGTTATGCGGTACTACGTACTTGGGCAGGGCTTGCGGTAGTGATGAATAACGCAAATGAAACGAAAAATATATAATTACAATTTTTTGTTGATACCCTATTTAACGTATGTTTCCAAGGTATCTTATTGAGAGTTTATGCTTAAGTACACCAAAAAAATTTATGTCATGCCTTATCAATCGCCATTGGGTGCAATGCTATTAGCTGCCAGTGATGATGGTGCGGTTGGCGCATGGTTTGAAGGCCAAAAGCATGGGCCAAGTAGTGAGCAGCGGGCTACTTGGCTTAGCACCGCAAATAATAGGTTCTTACACGCGCTAGAGGCATGGCTTATAGGCTATTTTTCTACCGCAAATAGCGCAAATGCATTCTCTGGTAAAGCTGCTACCGCCATCAGCAGTATTAAATTTGATCTAAGTTTAGGCACCATGTTTCAACAGCAAGTTTGGCGAGCGCTGTGCGAAATTCCTGAAGGTAAAACGGTCAGCTACGGCGCCTTAGCTTCTAAATTAGGCAAGCCCAGTGCCGCACGTGCCGTCGGTGCCGCCGTGGGCAAGAATCCATTAAGCGTTATTATTCCCTGCCATAGAGTGGTTGGTACTGCCGGTGCGCTCACTGGTTATGCAGGTGGTATTGATCGTAAGCAAGCGCTGTTAAAGTTAGAGTTTTCAAGGTCGCCAAGTTTGGATACGAGCGCCGATGGTTTAAATTTTTCCCCTAACATAGGATCAGATCATGCCCACACAAATTGAATTTGCAAAAACCTTCGCAGCGTTGCACGTCTCAGGTTCGCCTATCGTGCTTTTTAACGCTTGGGATGCGGGGTCTGCTCAAGCTGTGGCTAAGGCAGGTGCTAAAGCCATCGCTACAGGAAGTTGGTCGGTAGCGGCGGCGCATGGCTATAGCGATGGGCAAAAATTAACATTGGAATTAGCAATCGCAAATTTAGCCAGAATCGTCGCAAGCGTGGCATTACCCGTGACGATTGATCTTGAATCAGGGTATGGGGAAGCGCCAGAGGCTGTATTTCTCGCCGTTTCGCAAGCCCTTGCAGCAGGTGCTATAGGTTTTAATTTGGAAGACCAAATTATCGGTGAAACAGCGTTGTACCCGAGCAGCACGCAAGCACTACGCCTGCGTGCTGCTCGTGAAGCGGCCAATACAGCCGGTGTGCCCGCGTTTATTAACGCCCGTACGGATATGTTTCTGAAGGCTCCGGCTGATACCCATAATCTTGCTATGGTGCAAGCCGTACTTGAACGTGCGCATGCCTATGCTGAAGCGGGTGCGAATGGTTTTTTTGCGCCTGGGCTGACCGATGAAATTTTAGTCGCAGCGCTTTGCAAAGCATGTCCGCTACCAGTCAATATCATGGTTGCCGCGCCATCCGCCGCGACGCAGCGATTAGCAGGCTTAGGTGTAGCTAGAATTAGCTATGGGCCAAACCCGTATCGACAAGCTATGAAGTTTTTGGAAGAAGCAGCGCGAGCAGCTTTTGTAGCGCAATAAAATAATAAAGCATCTACATCTTCGGTAAGGTAACGCCTTTTTGCCCTTGATATTTTCCGCCGCGATCTTTGTATGATGTTTCGCATTCCTCGTCGGCTTCAAAAAACAATACTTGCGATATACCTTCGTTGGCGTAAATTTTTGCCGGTAGTGGCGTGGTGTTAGAAAACTCTAAGGTTACATAGCCTTCCCATTCTGGTTCAAACGGGGTCACATTCACGATGATGCCGCAGCGGGCGTAGGTGGATTTGCCTAGGCAGATGGTGAGCACATTGCGGGGGATACGAAAATATTCAACGGTACGTGCCAGCGCAAACGAGTTGGGCGGGATGATGCAAAAATCGGCCTTTACATCCACGAATGAATTATTGTCGAAGTTCTTAGGGTCAACAATCGTGGAATTGATATTGGTAAACAGCTTAAATTCGTTGGAGCAACGAATATCATAACCATAGCTTGATGTGCCATAACTAACGATGCGCTGGCCGTTTACTTCGCGCACTTGGCCGGGTTCGTAAGGCTCGATCATGCCATGTTGCTCGGCCATGCGGCGTATCCATTTATCGTTTTTAATGCTCATAGTTTGCCTTCAAAATTAAGGGGTTTAAATCTCGTATGGGGGATCGGGTTGAGCCGCGTAGGTATGCAAGGCGCGGCGATATTTTGCTGTACCGGAATGACTACTAAAGGCTGCAATATGATGCAGAAGCGCACTAATAGCGTCTTGGTGTTGGCCTAAATTATGATGGCAAAGTGCTAAGAAAACCCGAAATTCTTCAGCCTCAGGGTTTTCTTGTAGGCCGCGATTAAGTACGCGTACTGCATCGCCATACTGCTCTAAGCAGCGATAGGTGCTGCCCAAGCCTAGCAAGGCGTTGCAGCGATCTGCTGAATTCAATGCATTAGGGTCTTTTAGGCAGGCTTCGTAGTGGTCAATTGCACGGTCTTCCATTCCTTCGTTATCGTAGGTACAGGCGAGTTGATAATGCACATTACAGTCTGCAGGATTTGCGCGTACCAAATCCTGCAATAGCGAAAGCGCGGCGGTGTGTTGGCCGTCGGCTCGCAGTGCTATTGCTCGTTCTAACTTTTCATTCATCAGTTATTAAGTATTTTGTACAACAATTTTTGGAAAAATTGCACTGCGATCTTGCGTTTGCTTTGCTATTTTTACGGCGCATTTACGTGCAATTTCTTTGTAGATGGCAGCTATTGAGCCATCGGGGTTTGATACCACGCTAGGTTTACCATCATCGGTATCTTCACGAATTGATAAATCTAACGGCAAACTACCGAGTAAATCAACGTTATATTGTGCCGCCATGCGGCCACCACCGCCAGTGCCAAAAATATGCTCGATATGGCCGCAGTTAGAACATAAGTGCATCGCCATATTTTCTACAATACCGATAATAGGCACACCTACTTTTTCAAACATTTTTAATCCCTTGCGGGCGTCTAGCAAGGCAATATCTTGCGGAGTGGTGACAATTACCGCACCTGTCACCGGTACTTTTTGCGCAAGGGTGAGTTGAATATCACCCGTGCCGGGTGGCATATCCACCACTAAATAATCAAGCTCGCTCCAGCGGGTTTCCGTGAGCAATTGTTCTAAGGCCTGCGTCACCATTGGCCCGCGCCACACCATCGGTGTTTCTGGGTCTACCAAAAAGCCAACGCTCATGGCTTGCAAACCGTGGCCTTGCATGGGCTCCATAATTTTGCCGTCTAGGGAATCTGGGCGGCCTTTTATGCCGAGCATCATCGGTTGCGATGGGCCGTAAATATCAGCATCGAGTATGCCCACAACCGCACCTTCGGCGGCCAAGGCTAATGCTAAATTTACAGCGGTAGTGCTTTTGCCCACGCCACCTTTGCCAGACGCCACAGCAATAATATTTTTAATGCCAGCAATGGGTTTAACGCCGCGCTGCACGGTGTGCGAAACGATTTTGCTATACACATTTACACTGGCTGATTCCACCCCAGGAATTTGTTTTAAGCGCGTGGCCACCGTTTGGCGGATGGATTCAATCACGCTTTTTGCTGGGTAACCCAATACAATTTCAAGCGATATGCGACCTGCATCTATAGTAATATTTTTTGCGTTCTTACCATCAATATAGTTTTCATCCGACGTAGGATCAATAAGCTCGCGCAGTGCATTTTGTATTTGTTCGGCTGTAACTAACATTTTTATCCAGATTTGTTGTGCAAGCGATTTGTTATGCAAACCTTGTGCAAGAAATGCAATTTTAGCCCATTGCACTCCTAGCAAACGCGCTTCGTGCTGCTTTTTTTCCACTGAGTTTTATTCAATCGTATGCAAGCGTGATGGCACTTGTTACAATCCACGGCTTGAATTAGAAATCTGCATTTCTTGCTTTTATAAAAACAGCAAAAATAACGAATCGAAAACACCGCCATGAAACAACGAAAATTATTTGTCACCACCGCTTTACCCTACGCTAACGCAGGCTTCCATATTGGTCACATTATGGAATACACGCAGGCCGATATTTGGGTGCGTTTTTTACGCATGCAGGGTCATGAGGTGCATTTTGTTTGCGCCGACGATGCGCACGGTGCGCCGATTATGCTTATGGCGGAAAAGCAAGGCATGACCGCGCAACAGTTAGTCGCAGCGACGGCAGCGACTCGTCCACATGATCTAAATGGCTTTCATATTAGCTTTGATCACTGGCACTCCACCGAATCGCCGGAAAACCTAGAGCTTTGTCACACAATTTATCGCAAGTTGAAAGCGAATAAGCTCATTACCACAAAAACAATCGAGCAATTTTTTGATCCTGTTAAGGGCATGTTTTTGGCTGATCGCTACATCAAGGGCGAATGTCCAAAGTGTCACGCCAAAGATCAGTATGGTGATTCCTGCGAAGTATGTGGTGCGGTGTATGCGCCTACTGAATTGATTAATCCTTATTCCGCGCTCACCGGTGCTAAGCCTGTTTTAAAAGAATCGGAACATTATTTTTTGCGTATTTCTGAGCCACATGTGGTGGAGTTTTTACGGGAATGGGCATTAGGCGGGCGTTTGCAGCCAGAGGTAGCCAATAAAATCCGCGAATGGCTAGAAGGAGATGCGGGCTTGGCAGATTGGGATATTTCACGTGATGCGCCCTATCTTGGTATTGAAATTCCTGATGCGCCAGGTAAATATTTTTACGTGTGGCTCGATGCGCCAATTTGTTATTTGGCCTCGCTTAAAGCCTACTGCGCTAAAAATAAAATAGATTTTGATGCGCTATTAGCCGATCCAGCGACAGAGCAAATTCATTTCATCGGCAAAGATATTATTTATTTTCATACCTTGTTTTGGCCAGCGATATTGAAATTCTCAGGCTTCAAAGTGCCCGATAAAGTCTACGTACATGGGTTTGTAACCATTACGGGCGAGAAAATGAGCAAGTCACGCGGTTCCGGTATTTCGCCACGCGCCTATTTAGAGCTAGGCTTAAATCCCGAATGGTTCCGCTATTACATCGCGGCTAAGCTGAACGATAAAGTAGAAGATATTGACTTTAATCCGGCTGACTTTTTAGCGCGGGTCAATAGCGATTTGATTGGTAAGTATGTGAATATTGCCAGCCGTTGCGCAGGGTTTCTGACTAAGAAATTTGATGGCGTGTTGGCGAAAGCTGAACTATCACCGGAAATGAAAGAGGCTTTCGGTGGCGCAGCAGCGGAAATCGCAGGCTATTATGAAGGCCGTGAATTTGGCAAAGCGGTGCGCAAAATTATGGCCTTGGCTGATATTGCTAACCAGTATGTTGATGCTAACAAACCTTGGGAATTAGCGAAGTTAGAAGGTAAAGAAAAACAATTACACGCTGTGTGCTCCACTGCAATCACCTTGTTTCGCGAACTCACATTGTATTTAAAACCCATCTTGCCTAGCTTGGCTGCGCAAGCCGAAGATATCTTTCAGTTCGGCAATTTAAAGTGGAGTGATGCCTTTAAGCCGCTTGCGGCGGGTCATAAAATTAAACCTTACCAACATCTAATGACGCGTGTGGACCAAAAGCAAATGGATGCATTGCTGCCGCCTGATGACGTTGAGCCAGTTGTAGCCAAGCCCAGTAAGGGCGCTGCAAAAGCCGCTGCTGCGGCAACGGCAGCGGCTGACGTTGCTGATACAGCGGCAGAATTTGTGCTGGTACCGCCAGAAGCCCCGAAACCTGTGGTAATTGCGCCAATTGGCGAAACTATTTCCATTGACGATTTTTCGCGTCTTGATTTGCGGGTTGCGAGAATTTTAACGGCGGAATTGGTTCCTGAGGCAGATAAACTATTACGGTTAACGCTTGATCTAGGCATTGAGCGGCGCACCGTATTTGCGGGCATTCGCGCGGCCTATACGCCCGATATGCTGGTGGGTAGGCTAACGATTATGGTCGCAAATTTGGCAGCGCGAAAGATGCGCTTTGGCGAATCGCAAGGCATGGTATTAGCTGCGGGTGATGGCTCCAGTATTTATTTGCTGGCACCGGATGCAGGAGCAGTGCCGGGCATGCGCATTAAATAAGCGCATTTAAGTGCCATGGCCGAAGCGCTACTCCCCCCGCCGTATGCAACTGATCGCGCCACCTTGGCAGCGGAAGTGAATATTGACGTGTACCGTGCCAGTGGCCCCGGCGGTCAGCATGTGAATAAAACCAATTCGGCCATTCGCTTAACGCATTTGCCCTCTGGTGTGGTGGTGATTAGTCAAGATTCACCCTCGCAGTTTCGCAACAAAGAAACCGCGTTTCATCGCTTGATTGAAAAGCTTGAGGTGTTAAACATCGTGCCCAAAACGCGGCATAAAACCAAGCCAAGTCGGGCCGCAGTAGAGCGGCGCTTGGTGGGTAAGAAAACCCGTTCAGATGTGAAAATGGGTCGCGGCAAAACAGTCGATACAGGTCAAGACTAGTCAAAAGCCGCAAAACTAGCAATTTTGCCGTTTATCGGGTCTTATTTGGTAAAATACAGGGTTATGGTGCGCTATATCGTTTCTATATCGTTTATATCCCGTTTAATTTATTTTACTTAGGCACACTGAATCTCATTTTATGGCTGCAAAAACTACCAAATCCGGCGGTGCTTCTGTGTCGCAACTGGCCGAGCAAAATGCGCTCGCTATGCTTACGTTTGAAGCAGCATCGTCTGACTTAGACGCCTTAGTTTCGCGTATGGAAAGCGGTGATTTACCGTTGGAAGAATCTATTGCCGCATATCAGCGCGGCGTTGCCTTGGTCGCGCATTGCGAAAAACTGCTCGCCCACGCGCAGCATCGAGTGCAAGTGCTACAAGACGGAGTGTTGCAGGATTACCAAACTTCTGGTCAAACAACTGTAGCGGCTGGCACCGAAGAAGGCGATGCATAATGGCTGATTTTGCCGCGTTTGCACGCCATGTCGCTAGCGACGTTGAACACACCCTAATCCGCACTCTACCGCCTGTAGATCACGCGCCTAAGCGCCTGCACGATGCCATGCGCTATGCTAGCCTGAACGGCGGTAAGCGCGTGCGCCCTATGCTGGTCTACGCTGCGGGTGCAGTTACGAATGCTGCGCCTGAACGCCTGCAAATTGTGTCTGCAGCCATTGAAATGATTCACGCCTATTCGCTAGTGCATGATGATTTGCCCTGTATGGATGATGATGTGCTGCGGCGCGGTAAGCCAACATGCCACATCCAGTTTGATGAAGCCACCGCGCTATTAGCCGGAGATGCGCTACAGGCTTGCGCCTTTGAGTTGATGGCAAGCCATACTTTGGCCAATTCACCAGCTGTTCAGCTAAAAATGATTAGTCAATTTGCCCTAGCGTGCGGGTCGCGCGGCATGGCGGGTGGGCAAGCAATTGACCTTGATAATGTGGGTAAGCAAATTACCCTGCCCGAGCTTGAGCATATGCATATTTTAAAAACCGGTGCGCTCATCCGCATTAGTGTTTTGCTTGGTGCGCAGTGCGGTGAGCCTTTAGATACTGCGGCCTATAACAAGCTTGACCATTATGCTAAATGCGTTGGTTTAGCGTTTCAAGTTGTTGATGACATTCTGGATTGCGAAGCCAGTACCGAAGTATTGGGTAAAACTGCTGGAAAAGATCAAGATGCAAATAAGCCAACTTATGTGAGTTTGTTAGGATTAGCGCAAGCCAAAACATTTGCTGCCGAGTTATTGGCCGACGCGCAAAATTCATTAGCAGCCTTTGATTCACGCGCTAACCATTTGCGCGAATTAGCCGCATTTATTGTTTCCCGCAGTAACTAAGCCCAAACCATCAGAAAGGGCATGCCCATGAATACTTACCCACTTTTAGAAACCATTGATGACCCGCGTGATTTACGTAAGTTGGGACGCGATCAATTGGCGGCTGTGGCTAAAGAGCTGCGTGAATTTATTGTGGAATCAGTATCGGCCACGGGGGGGCATTTTTCATCTAACTTAGGCACCGTGGAACTCACCATCGCGCTGCACTATGCGTACAACACCCCTGATGACCGGATTGTGTGGGACGTTGGTCATCAAACCTATGGCCATAAAATTTTAACGGGTCGGCGTAGTGGTATGCCCAAGCTGCGCCAAAAAGGCGGCATGGCAGGTTTTCCGCGTCGTGAAGAAAGTGTTTACGATACCTTTGGCACAGCGCATTCGTCCACATCCATTTCTGCAGCACTTGGCTTTGCGGTAGCAGCGCGGTTGCAAAATATTAAACGTCACAGCATTGCAGTAATTGGTGATGGTGCGCTCACGGCGGGCATGGCTTTTGAAGCGATGAACAACGTCGGCCGCGAAAAAGTATTGGTGATTTTGAATGACAACGATATGTCCATATCCGAATCCATCGGTGCCCTAAATAATTATTTAGCGAAGTTAATGAGTGGCCGTTTTTACGCCACCACAAAAAAAACGGCGGAAAAAATTCTTTCAGCCACACCCACATTCAAAGAAATTGCCAAGCGCGTAGAAGAACACGCCAAAGGCATGATTACCCCTTCAACAATGTTTGAAGAGTTCGGTTTTAACTACACTGGGCCCATTGATGGTCACAATGTTGATGTGCTCATTGATACGTTGAAAAATATCCAAAACCTAGAAGGCCCGCAATTTTTGCATGTGGTCACTAAAAAAGGGCAGGGCTATAAACTAGCGGAAGATGATCCGATTAATTATCACGGCCCCGCACGCTTTGACCCTAAAATTGGCCTCGTAAAACCAGCACCTGCTGCTGGTGTAAAGCCTAAGCCAACCTACACACAAGTGTTCAGCGAATGGCTCTGTGATATGGCTGCGATTGAGCCAAAATTTGTTGCCATCACCCCCGCGATGCGTGAAGGCTCGGGTATGGTTAAGTTCAGCCAAAATTATCCTGATCGTTACTTTGATACCGCAATTGCCGAACAACATGCAGTGACCTTTGCTGGTGGCCTAGCGGCGGATGGCATGAAGCCCTGCGTAGCCATTTATTCTACGTTTTTACAACGCGGTTATGATCAGCTCATTCACGACGTAGCCCTGCAAAATTTACCCGTCATGTTTGCGCTGGATCGGGCTGGATTGGTTGGGCAAGACGGCCCTACGCATCACGGCGCTTTTGATATTTCATTTCTACGCTGCATTCCCAATATGACGGTAATGGTGCCCTCGAACGAAAACGAATGTCGGCAAATGCTCTACACCGCTAGCATCACCAATAGCCCTACGGCAGTACGTTACCCGCGCGGCACCGGCCCAGGTGTAGAAATTCAAAAAGAAATGGCTGCCGTACCCATGGGTAAAGGCGAACTCGTGCGGGAGATGAACCGTGCTACCGGCACATCGCATAAAGTAGCCATTCTGGCATTTGGCGCAATGGTGCAGCCTGCCCGTGATGCGGCGGATGAATTTAATGCAACCGTAGCCAATATGCGCTTCGTAAAACCAATTGATGCCGAACTTATTTTTAAGCTCGCCACCACCCACGACTATTTAGTAACGGTGGAAGAAAATGTCATCATGGGCGGTGCCGGAAGTGCCGTCAGCGAAAGCCTTGCCGCGCAGGGCATTACCGTGCCAGTGCTGCATTTAGGGCTGCCTGATGGCTTTGTAGAACACGGTGACCCAGCATTATTGTTGTCAGACTGTGGCTTGAATAAAGATGGTGTAGCCGCGAGCATTCGCACATGGTTAGCCAACCAAACCGGCCAGCACAAGGCTCATGCATAGAGCATCGTAGTAGCCGCATTGCAGTTTATTTTTTTGTCGTTTAATTTTTGTTTGAAGGATATCTAAAATGAAATCAAGCCTCCTAAATCTCGCAAATCTCACTGGTGCAGGCGTCTTTGTTTGCGCCGTATTTGTCGGCAATGCCGTAGCGCAAGAAAAAGCCGCCCCAGCAGCAGCTACTGCTACCGCCAAAGCAGAAGCGCCTGCGGCAGCCACACCGGCAGTACGTCCCCCACCCACAGCCGCCAGCGCCGCCACTGATCTTGCTGGTATCCCTGCAGACGTGTTAGCTAAAGTAGAAAAACATGATTGCAAAACACCGGTAGAACCCGGCAAGCTCTCAACCAATTCGGCACAAAAAGCTTTTAGAAATGATCTTGATACCTTCCGTGATTGCCTAATCAAATACGCTGAAACCCGTCAAACCGTAGCCCGCGCCCACATCGCCAGCGCTAATGCCGCCGTCGCGGAATACAATGAGTATGTAGAAAAAGTGAAGAAAGATCGTGAAGCTACGAAGTAATTTTTGGCTGATTTCTTCATTGCATTAAAACTACAGTTCGCTGTGATGTATTAACCAAGGCTATACAGGCTTGTGCAAATTAACCACATCGTCGCCCTCTGAATGTACTGCCGCCTTGAGGCAAGCGCTGCGTTTTGCGTTTAGCGAGGAAGGTAGGGCTGCGGCTATTAAAGAAATTTGGGCGCAACACGACTTGGTTTACGAAGCCGCACCCCATAATCTGGGTTTGATTATGCAAGTAGCACCAGATGGTACGCGCACTTTGGGACGATTGATAAAGCGGAAGTTCATAGCAGAGGAATAAATGAATTAAAAAGAAGTGCAAGCTTCTTTTTAATTTGATATTATTCATTAAATAAACATTAAAAATATTAAAAATACGATTCTTCAAAGGTGCTCCAATGAAAAAATCTGCCCTCCCGCTCCCCGTATCGCTCGTCATCCCAATTTTGAAAAAGCTCGAATCGGAGCTTGGGCGCACTGACAATGAGCGGCTTAGCGCACTTACAGCCTTGTTAGGGGCTGACAATCAAGCCTCCCTCGCAAAAGTGTTGCAGGAGTTGTATCCCAACGCGGGAATAGACGATGCGCTAAACAACTTTAGGGTGCTGCGGGCAGCGTTAAAAGCGAAGGTAAAAGAACATGCAAATTTAGCCTTTGAATTGAAGGTGGATACCGCCACCAAACGCCCCGTCAGTGAGCGTACTTGCTGGTTTGAAGGCAATGATGTGGTGCGTGACCACATCGCCAACATCAATGACATACAGTCTGCGCAGGCTCAAAGCGTACCTATTTATGCTACAGAGCAGCAAAATGGTAAACCGGTGGTGCGCTATTTTTTAAGCTATTCGCATGAAGATTACTCCAAGCATGTGAAAGCGCTATTGGATATCGTTACCGTGAGATTAAAAAATTCAAAACATTACACTTTCATTCCTTGGCGAGATAACGACCATATATTGCCGGGTGATAAATGGCATGTTGAAATTCAAAAAGCCATTGCTGAATGTGCTTTTGGGCTGCTGCTGGTGAGCCAAAGTTTTCTAAGTCGTGGCTATATTAAAGAGCATGAGTTACCGCATTTTGTGGCGGCGAATGACGATGATACCAACCCAAAAAAATGCGTCATTCCGGTAGCGCTGGATGATGTTTTTACCAATCACACAGACCTTCTTGGCCTTCAAGTATTACAAATTTTTAAAAGCGAAAAGGCACAAGCTTGGTCGCAACTTTCCACACCGATGCAAAAGGAAAAATTTGCTAACCTACTAGTTGATAGCATCCACAAAGTGCTAAAAAAGCGTTTCTCGCCCGATAGCGTGGCTGCAAAGCTCGAAGCTCAAACCCAATCGCTTCGCGCACGTTCACTTGGAAAAAAAACGCACGCTGAAGTAGTCAGTGAAATTAATGAAGCTTGGTGTAACGCGCCAGCCACCCCCTTTGTAGATACCTACGGCACTTCCGGTAATTTATCTGTTTCGGCAACTCATGCCGAACAAGGCACGCCCGTTCATGTGCTCGAAAGCATGGACGCATGGCTTGCAGAAAAAAATAGCCCCGACTATTGCGCTGTGCTCGGTGAAACAGGCACCGGCAAAACCACCACGGTAAAAGAATTTTCAAAGCGCCTTGCCGCAAAACTAAAAGCGGGGGAAACTACAGCCCAACCCTTGTATATGGATTTGCGCTTGTTGGGCGATACTGTAAAACAGTCGCTTACCTTAGAAATCATCATCACCAAACTTTGGCAAAATATTTGGCGCACTGGTGCTGCCGATAATGCCGTGGTGGCGGAAGACGTTATCCGCATGGTGCAGTGTGACGGCGCGGTGGCAATTTTTGATGGCCTTGATGAAGTGCTGGTACACCTTGAAAATGAAAGTAGCGGGCAAGCTTTTGTGCGCGAGTTGCTGCGTATTTTGCCCCCGCCCTTATCAGCTACTCCAGCCACGGAAAAACGTGGCCGCGTGGTGCTCACCTGCCGCACCCACTATTTTCGCACTCTGCGCCAGCAACGTCGTTTTCTATCTTTAGGGGATAGGGAGGGCTTGAAGAAGTCATTAAATAGAGCGTCTTCAGGTGGTAAAAATAGTGATAATGATGTTGATGAAACGGCAGAAGTTGATAGCTTTCGCACCTTCACATTACTACCCTTTACCCGTGACCAAATTAAGCAATACTTCGCTCTCACCCTACCAGATCGTGACGGTGAACAAATTATGCAGCTAGTTGAAAGCGTGCATAACCTCAGCGAAATCGCTAGCCGCCCCTATACCTTGAGCTTGTTGGTGCAGGAAATTGCGCAGATTGAACGCTGGAAAGCACAAGGCCGCACGGTGTCAAATGTAATCTTATACGCACACTTTGCTGCCAGTTGGCTTGAGCGCGACATTGGCAAACACACCTTTACCCTTGAGCATAAGCTGCAACTGATGGAACATTTAAGCGCCACCATGTGGCTAAAAAAGCAGCGCAGCTTTGCGGTGGATGATCTTGACCAATGGCTCATGGATTTTTTATATGATAACCCGCGCTTGGCGTTTCACTATAATGCAGACGCTAAGGAAAGCCTAAAGTCAGATTTCCGCACCGCCACCTTTGTAGTGAACGAGGGCAATGATCAATTCCGTTTTGCGCACTCATCCTTGCAAGAATATTTTTTAGCCGCCTATTTATGCCGAGCGCTGCAAGACGGCCTAAAAGAGCGCTGGGCAATGCCAGAAGTAAGTATTGAAACCCTAGATTTTTTAGGCCAAATGCTTGCCGAACTGCACCTTGAAAAACCAGACAAGGCCAATAGTGCAATGGCAACATTGCGTGCCATCCGCGATACCTACACCCCGCAAGCCAGTGAGTTAGCACTTGCCTATGCCCTGCATGCACACACTTACAGCGTGCGTAACTACCCCGCGCAAAGCCTCGCTGGAGTACAGTTAGCGGGCATCACTATGCGTAGGGCAGTATTTGCGGGGGCACCCGGTAAGTTACTTAATTTAAGTGGTGCAAATTTTTCTGGTGCGCAACTGCAGCAAACGGAATTTATTTATTGTGATTTGAATGGCGCGAATTTTTCAGGCACTAATTTTGAAAATGGCGTTGTGGAATTCGGTACTGCAAACCCAGCGGATTGGCGCGGTTCGAAACTATGGGGAGCGACGTTTCGGCAGGTGAGTTTGGCGCTGACACAGTTTGATGAAGCGCATTTTCAAGAGGCACATTTTATTAGCTGTAAGGGTATCGCTAACAATAAATCATCATTACTACCGTCGCGCGCTAATCGAAATGCCAATTTGATACACTCAATGCATCGTGGTGCCATAAATTCGGTTGCCTACAGTCCTTGCGGAATACATTATGCTACGGCAGCAAGCGATGGCACTATGAGGCTCTGGCATGCGTCTACAGGCGAATGTCTGAAGGAAATCAAGGGGCATGAAGGCGTGGTATGGAGTGTTGCCTTTGCCCCAGACTACGCGCAAAGCCAGCAGCTATTAAGCGGTGGCGATGACGGGACTTTAAGGCTCTGGCATGCGGGCACAGGCGAATGCCTGAAGGTGCTCAAGGGGCATGAAGACTGGGTGTGGAGTG
>JANMDR010000263.1:0-12215 GCA_031376425.1 Betaproteobacteria bacterium | reverse complement strand
GTTTTCTGTGCAAAAGATAGGGGCAAGGGACAGCTTAGGGTCATACCTAGCAGCCTGTTGGGCTATAGCAATGCGCTAATTAAGAGCCGGTTAAGCCATTTACGTTACAATTATAGATTATTCAATTTGCTACAGGCCAGCATTTTAAAATCAAAAACCTTAGCCTGCTATCTACGGAAAATATACACTATGTCTAATGTTGTTCAACCCACAGAATTGAATCAAAAATCGGTCAATGTTGATCCGCATGATTTGCCGCTGCACTGCCCCACCGCTTCGGTAAAGTTATGGAGCAATCATCCACGCGTATTTTTATCTATCGAACCCACGGGTGAAGCCCGTTGCCCTTATTGCGGAACGCTCTATAAGCTAATTGGTGGGCCGCCCACTGGCGGGCACTAAGCTATTTTGGATGGGTCAATACAACGCATTTTGATCGTAGCGCCCGCATGGGTGGGCGATTGTGTGATGACGCACGGTTTATTGATGCTGCTAAAAGCCCAATATCCTGAAGCGATTATTGATGTATTTGCGAGCAACGGCGTTGCCGCCGTGTATCGGCGTATGCCGGAAGTATCCAATATTATTGATAATCCGTTTGCGCATGGGGCACTGCGTTTCAAGGCAAGACGGTCTTGCGGTAAGGCTTTGGCCGCTAATCATTATGATTTGGCGATTGTGCTGCCAAATAGCTTTAAATCAGCGCTGGTGCCGTGGTTCGCAAACATTAAAAATAGTCGTGGATTTCGCGGTGAAAAACGCGGTTGGATTTTGCAAGATTGTCGTGATTTAGATGAGATAGCACTACCCACAATGGCAGCGCGTTTCGCAGCACTCGCGTTTGCAAGGAACGTTAAAGAGAACCAATACACTGTACCTAATCCCTGCTTACGCATTGCCGATAATGCCCTAGCGCCCATATTGGCAAGGCTTTCCATCAATTTAGAAAACCCTGTCATTGCGCTCTGCCCGGGTGCCGAATATGGCCCCGCCAAACGCTGGCCCACCGCTCACTTTGCACAACTAGCCAAACTACAAGCAGCACGCGGGTATCAGGTGTGGATATTCGGCGGCAAAAACGATAGGGCGATTGGCGATGAAATCAACCGCCTATCCGGTGATATTTGCCGTAACTTGGCCGGTGAAACCAGCCTAGATGATGCTATTGATTTACTCAGTTGCGTCAGCCATGTAATTACCAACGATTCTGGGTTAATGCACGTTGCGTGCGCGGTAAATGTGCCAGTGAGCGCCCTTTACGGCTCTAGTTCACCAAGCTTTACACCACCACTTTCACCCACGGCGCACATTCTTTCGTTAAACTTATCCTGCAGCCCCTGTTTTAAGCGCGAATGCCCGTTGGGGCACTTTGATTGTTTAAATAAACTGGATGCTGTTACCGTTAACAAAACGATAGCAATCCCGCTAGCACCACCGCGTGTCCTGCCCTTTTCTTCGCAATCCTGATCATTGAGGAGTTTCCCTATGCTAAAACTATCTATCGTCGTTGCAGCGCTTGCCGCAAGCCTGAGCGCTTGCACCACGGCTCCAGCGACCCAAAATAACCAATCTATTAGCACAAGCGCTCCCAAGTCGGTTCAGGCCGATACAGAGTTTGCCAACGCCGAGCACGCTGCTAGCGTAAAAGCGTGGCGTGAAAAAGTTGAAACGAGCTTGCGGCGCGATAACGGCTGGCTCACGCTCGCGGGGCGCTACATCATGAAGCCAGGTGTAAACACCTTTGGCACTGGTGCAGATAACGATATTGTTTTGCCACCAGAAATGAAGCTCGCCCTGCCCGCCCGCATGGGGCAAATTATCGTAGATATCACAACTAAAAAAGTCACTTTAAAGCTTGACGCAGGTATCACGATGAAATCTGGAGATACCCTATTTACAGGGATCAGAGAGCTATCTTCAGCTACAGATAAACGCGATTGGATCAGTTTTGATCGCATGGCGATGCACGTGATTGAGCGCGACGGTAACTATATTTTGCGTTTGGCTGATAACCAATCAGAAGTACGCAAACAATTCGCTGGCCGCATCTGGTACGACGTCAACCCAAGCTATAAAGTGGCTGCAAAGTTTGTGCCCTACCCTGCCGGCAAAAAAGTTGCCATCGTTAACGTGATTGATGAGGTGAGCGATGAACCGGTGCCAGGCTATGTGGAGTTTTCGCTCAACGGCAAAACCGAAACCCTTGATGTCATTGGCGATGATGCTAATGGGCTATTTTTTGTACTGCGTGACGGCACAGCAGGCGACACCACCTATCGCCCGTCGCGGTTTTTGTATGTTGAAAAAAAACCGAAGGCCAATGAAATATTTGAGCTAGATTTTAATCGTACCTATAACCCGCCCTGTGCTTTTAGCGCCTTCACCACTTGCCCACTGCCGCCAAAACAGAATATTTTAAAAACGCGCATTGAAGCCGGTGAGCAGGTACGCACGCAATCATAATGCCGGCACCGGCACCGGCGTCGGTACCGGCGATGGCGCCGGTAATTAGTGACACTGCCGTCGCGGCTACTTTCGCTCGCTTTCCAGCACCGGTACAGCAAAAATTACTGGTGCTGCGGACGCTGATCTTGGATACCGCTGCTGCGACTGAGGGCGTTGGCCCCATTGAAGAATGCCTAAAATGGGGCGAGCCCGCGTACTTAACAGCAGTCACTAAAAGTGGTTCCACTATTCGCTTAGGCTGGAATAAAAAAGCGCCGCAACAATACGCTATGTACTTCAATTGCAAAACCAACTTGGTAGAAAGCTTTCGCACGGCATTCGCGAACGACTTTACGTTTAGAGGTAATCGGGCGTTGATTTTTGAATTGGGTAAAGCACCGCCGCTTGAACCGTTGCGCCTCTGTGTGTTAGCCGCCTTGACTTATCATCAGCAGAAATTAGTTTAGGTACGACGCTAGCTCAATCGACGATGAATAAGCGCGTTGCTACTACCGTGCTGGAGCGATGCGCTTCAGCATTGTCCGCTACTTGATAACTCATACCAGGTTTAAGTGTAAAGGTACGCCCATCTTTAAGCTCGGTGTGTAGCTCCCCTTCTAAGCACAGGAGCACATGGCCTTTACTGCACCAGTGATCTGCCAAATAGCCCGCAGTGTATTCTACGGTGCGTACTCTAATATCGCCAAAATTTTGAGTACGCCAATAAGCTACGCCGCGCTCACCTTGGTGCACTGTTTGTTCTATTTGCTGCCAATCTGTCGTACCAAAGGGGATGTCTGACATTTTCACGGTATTGCTGTTCCTATCGTAACTATAATCGTAGCGTTGTTTATGATGGCCTTCTGGCGTTTTTTTGCACATAGAGCGCTTCATCAGCGCCGCGCATAAGCGCATCGGCAGTGGCACCATCGGCTGGATAAATCGCCATGCCGACGGCGATGGAAATTTGAATTGGTAGCGCTTGAATTTCATACGGCGCGGCGATTGTTTCTTCAATTTGCTTCACCACTGACAACACATCACTCCGCGATTTAATATTGCGCAACAGCACCGTAAATTCATCCCCACCCAAACGCGCCAAGGTATCGGAAAGTCGCACACAGCTCTGCAAGCGCTGCGCTACTTGTTGGAGCAGTCCATCGCCCACAGCGTGGCCATATTGATCATTTACGGGCTTAAAGAGGTTTAAATCTAAATACAGCAACGCAAATTGCGCTTGCTCGCGCCCCGCTTCTTGAATAGTTTGGCTCAAACGATCATGCCAGAGCGCGCGGTTAGGCAGGCCGGTCAGCGCATCGTGTAACGCCATATGGGTGATACGGTCTAAGGCACGCTTACGCACAATAGCAGCGGCCACTTGGTTCGATACAAAACGTAAAAGTGCTTGGTCTTTTTCGGTATAACGCACATCGCCAGAATAACTTTGAATCACCAATGCACCGATCACCTCACCAGCATTAATGAGTGGCACACCGAGCCAATCGAGACACACCGCGCCAATAATTTTTTCACCATTTTTAATGCGAATATCGCGCATTTCCGGTGTCATCAATACCGATAAACCAGTACGAATGACTTGCTGCGTTAGCCCTGTATGGCCCACTTTTTCGGGCTCCGGCGGCACATCAATCTCATCAATATAATATGGGAAACTCAATACGTCAGTTGCCCGATCATAAAGTGCGATAAATAAATTTTTAGCGGGTAGCAGTTCTGCAATCGAGTGATGAATGCGCCGATACATATCTTCAAGCTCGGTGCAGGTGTGCGCGGCTTCGGAAATTTGAAACACAGCGGCTTGCGTTTTCTCCACCATTTTTACATCATGGATATCACGTAAAGTGCCGGTAATATAGGTGTTTCCAGAATTTTCATGGTGCAGCCGTACACCGTGAATTTGAAACCAGCGCTGCGCTCTATCGCTACATTTATCGTCATATTGCAACTGTAGCTGCTGCGTAAAAACGCCTGTGCCCGAAGCACAAAAAGATTCGATTGCCGAACTAAATATATTTACATTTTCAGCCGTAAAACCGGAGTCTGGTGAACCCAAGAGTGCCGCGCAATGGTGATGATCGATCAGGCGACTAGCCTCGCTATCCCATGACCAAAACCCTTCCGTAGAGGCACCGATAAGTTGGTCTGATTGCGCACGATAAGCGGCAAACTCGGCTTGCAGTGCGCTTAGCCCCGCACTCATTGCATTAAGCTCATTTGGGTCTAGTGAATCGGTTGATATCAACACGTTCTCTGTTTAAAAAAATACGATGGAAAACACCTAATTATACTAAGTGTCTGCGAGCATAACGGCAAAAAACACGCTGAAAGTGCTTCAGCACACATTTTTAACCATCGTATCCAGAAACAAACTCAAGCAGTTGATTGGTATCGCTCAGCCGCTGGCGCTTAAGCACACCAATATTGCCACCATAGACGTGAATACTCACAGTAACACCGCTTGGGTCAGCATTACTGACGCGATGCCAATCACCCAAGGTCGGGGACACAGCTTCAATATCGCCAGCATGCATAATATGACTATGTCCATTTGGCATCACGAAACCATTATTTAGCACAAATTCATAACAGCGCTCCGCGCCGCGCAATATCCCCACCAGACCCCACACCGTATGGTTATGCACCGGTGTGCGCTGATCATGCGCCCACACAAAACTGACGACTGAAAATCTATTCGCAGGATCACAGTGCAGCAAATATTGCGCGTAGCGGTCAGTACGCGGTACTGCGCATTCCGGTGGCAGCCACGTGTCGTCGGCAAGCAGAGATGCCAGTTGCCCCCTACCCTGTGCGAGCAAGCTGCGCTCATCTGCATGCTGGTCAACAAGCTCAGTCATAGCGGCGATAAATTTTGGAAATTCTAAATTTTGAGTCGTCATTATTAAAAATAATTTGTAGGTAGTCTACTTTAGGGGTTAGAGTTTTTTAAGATAAAAATTTATGGTCGCTCATGCATAAACCAAGCATTGGTATGCATCAATCCTTGCGCATAGTGGCGAACGCTGATCCCTGGCAACGCCAAAGTGCAACTAGCCATGAGATCATGTTCTTTGGCTAATTGCCAAGCTGCATCAATGGTCGTAGGCGCACTGCTGGTGTAAAACTCCACCATGGTGCCAAAGTGGGCGTAAAGCTGTGCGCCATATTGCTCATGCCAACGTTTTGCCAGCGCAATACAGCATTCTGAACTTATATGATAGCGGCCATAAAATGACAAATAGGCAAATGCCTCCCATGAATTTGGCGTGGGTAGAAATACCAAGAATGTTTGATCCGGTTCAAAAAAACCGGGTAGCACTTCTTCGGGCACGACTGACACCTTGTTTGCCAGCTCCCAATCAAGCAACCAGCGCTCCAGCTGATAACTATTTTTTATCGGCTTACCGCCTATCCGCGCCGCTGCTACGTCTTTTGCACTTGGCCTATTAACGCCTTCGATGTGCGGCAAAGCATCCAGTTCATACTCAATCACATCGGCAAAATCCTCGGCATCGTCTTCTTCAAAACGCGCTTTTTCGGCCTTAATCAGCGCTGCATCGAGTTTTATCTTTTTGGCTGCGGCAATAAAAGCAGAGGGTGACACATCGTCTTTCGCCGCTTCTTCTTCAAAACCAAATCGAGAAAATAAATCCTCATCTAACAGCACTTCCACCGTAGTTCCGTTACTCGACCAAACTGTTGTAAGAACGGGCCAACGATGGGTTTGCGGCACCAACGCCACTGCGGCGTCCCATAGCGCTTTCGCTTCTGCTGGTTTACAAGCAATGGCGTAGGCCTGCTCATTAGTGTCGCAAACGGGCAAGGTTACAAATTTTTGCTCTGCAAGCGTAGAGCCTTTTAGGTGTTTCACGAACTCGCTGAAGGTGTCTATAAAGAGCGCTTGTACGGCCATTTTTTTAACAATGGGTTGCGGTGCGCGGGTGGAGAGTGCTGACAAATATTTAGCAACCGCGTTGTCATCAATATCGAGTACCGCAGCGCATACTTTGCGTTCCAGTAGTTTTACTACGTTGGCACAGGTAGCGCTACTCATCAGCGTGGCAAGGCCACTATTGCTGGTGGCAAGTGTTGTCGCAACCTGAATTGCGGTTTCAATATCTTGCTCAGCCAGACAGAGATTGAGCAGCATCGTTAATAATTGCTGACTTTGATAATCTAGCAAAGCCCCATTTTTGGTGTGAACCTTTAAAATAGTTTCGCAAAGTTGCTTATTGCTCACGAGTGCCGCAGCGTCATCAACCAAAATAGGCGACACCATCGATAATATTTCGCCTATACCTAGGCCGTCAAGTGCATCAAACTCGGCAGGCGCATTACCTTGCAGAAGGCTCTGTAGCCATGTTGATGCATGTTCTGGTTTGGTGATGTTCGCCGGTGTTAGCGATTTTTCGGTGGACGACAAACGTGCCTTCAAAACAAATTCTGCATCAATACAAAATTTAGAAAAAGCCCGCCACCGCGCTTCATCATCTTGTATTGCCACTAAATCCGCCAGCATTTTTTTTGACCAGCCCACACCGGCAACGCCAAGCTGATTGCGCACGGGCATTTTTAGCATATCGATATAGCTTGCTGCTTCATCTGCCGCCCATGCCTTAAGCACAACCGCAGTCATTGCCCCTACGGATCCGACTTTCGGACTAGCCGTGTCACATAAGAAGCACGCCAGCGGCATTAAGCCTTCCATTTGTTGCACCACTTGGCCATGCTTTTTAAGCGCCCACGGGCCAGGTTGCAAAAAATGTTCTAATGCTATTTTAGCTTCTTGAAAATAGCCCGAAGCTATAAGCTTTTGCGCGTTGATGAGCAAGCCTTCAGCAGCTTTATCAAAACTTGAATCGGTAATGTGAGCGTGATTGAGCATGCTAGTTTTCTACATATTGACGTAATACAAAGTGTAACTGAGCAAGGCGTTCTAGCAAAAATTGCCGCAAAAATATAACTATGCATTCCTCGCATAACCTTACGTCATCACAAGCCACCACAAATTTGGCGCAAGCCTATAATCAACACATCACTATACTTTTAGGTTCCAGCACACTCATGCAAACCCAAGAAAACAATACAACCGTTGCGTCCGCTATCGCCGCTATCCGTGGTCATGTAGCAAACCAAGCAACACCAGCGCAAACCCCCGCGCTTAGTCAATTTGTTGGGGCTTATTTTCGCGAACTAGATGCTGAAGATTTGAGTGCGATTAGCACCGAAACTTGGTGTGCTGCTGCGTTATCGCACCATGCGTTTGCGACCGAATTCCACAGCGGTGCGCCAAAAATGCGGATATTTAACCCACGCGTTGCCGATCATGGCTATACGCTTAACAGCACCGTCATTGAGTTTGTTAATGATGATATGCCGTTCTTGGTTGATTCTATTGCGATGGAACTCGCGCGTTTAGGCTGGACAGTACGCCTGCTAATTCACCCGCTGTTCCGCGTGCATCGTGCACGCGATGGTGAGCTTACTGCCCCCAATAGCGGGCTTGAAGCCACCGCCCAAACCGAAAGCTGGATTCATGTGCAATGTGAACGCGTGAGCGATCCGGCTCGCATTAAAGCCCTTGGCGATGGCTTGCAAAACGTACTAAAAGATGTGCGTGCCGCCGTAGAAGATTGGCCAGCGATGCGTGCAAAAGCTGCTGAAACCATTGAGCAAATTACGCCATACCAAAATGCAAATGCCACGCCAGAAGCCACAAAATTAGCACTTGACGAAGCAACCGAAGCAAAAGCATTTTTGCGCTGGGTCACTGATTCACACTTTACCTTGCTCGGCGTGCGTGATTACACTTTGGGCATAGAAAACGATGCTGATGTGTTGCGGATTGTGCCCAATTCTGGCTTAGGTATTTTGCGCGAACCAAAGCTTGGTGGCGTTTCGGCGAGCTTTAATGAGCTACCAAAAGAAATTCGTGCCCTCGCCCGCTCGCCACAATTATTGGTACTCACCAAAGCAAATTCCCGCGCCACAGTACACCGCCCAGGTAACCTTGATTATATCGGCATCAAGCGTTTTGATGCGGACGGGACACCTCTCGGGGAGCGTCGGTTTGTGGGCTTGTACACTACGGCTACTTACCATGCAAATCCCTTGAGCATCCCACTATTGCGCCACAAAATTAGCCGCGTCATTGCGCGTGCGGGCTTCCCTTCTACATCGCACTCAGGAAAAAACCTAGTATCGCTCTTGGAAACCTATCCACGTGATGAGTTGATTCAGATTTCTGAAGATCAGCTTTTTGAAACAGCGATGGGCATTCTGCGTATGGGCGAGCGACCACGCACCCGTGTATTTGTGCGTCGTGATGTGTATGCACGATTTTTTTCCTGCCTTATATTTCTACCGCGCGAGGCATATAACACCGAGTTACGCATAAAAATACAGGCAATTTTGAAGCGCGCATTCGGCGGCAGCAGTGCCGAATTCGATGTGCAGCTTTCAAGCTCTATGCTGGCACGTATTCATATGCTCATTCGCACCCCGCCAACGCAAGCAGCTAACCAAGATGTGCGTGCCATTGAAGCTGAAATTACTGCGGCTATGCGTCGCTGGGAAGATGATCTACTACTGGAAACGAGCAATCAATACGGCGAAGAAGCAGCAAACTCAACCCGTTCCCTATTTTTAAGCGCTGAAAACAATGCCTTTCCCGCTGCCTATCGGGAAGATGTTACCCCCGCTCAGGCAGTAGCTGATTTAGCGATTGCACAAACCCTTGGCTCCGCAAAGCCAATGGCGATGACGCTCTATCATGCCGCGAATGAAACCGCGCAGCAACTACGTTTTCGCGTGTACGCCTACGGCAAACCAGTGCCACTATCGGCGAGTCTGCCCATACTAGAAAACATGGGCGTGAAAGTGGATAGCGAGCGGGATTACACCTTGAGCACGGGCGCTACATCGCTGCACATACACGACTACGGTTTGGTCTATAAAGACCCGCACAATCAGGCAGGGCTAGATTTAAGCAACGTCAAAACTAAATTTGAAACTGCGTTCTTAAGCGTAAGCCAGCGTGAATGTGAAAATGACGGCTTTAATCGGCTTATTTTATCGGCATCGCTTGACGCTCATGAAGCGACTATTTTGCGCGCCTACGCAAAATATTTAAAGCAAACTGGTTATAACTTTAGCCAAAGCTATATCGAACAAACTTTGGCCACACACGCTGCTATTACACAACAACTAGTGAGTCTCTTCCACGCTCGTTTTGATCCGACGCTCCACAACGAGAACGGTGCGCGCACTAATGCGCAAGCCGCTTTGAATGCTGCTATATGCGCCGCTCTTGATGACGTATCAAACGCGGATGAAGATAAAATCTTACGGCGCTTTTTAGCTGTCATTGAAGCGACCTTGCGCACTAATTTTTATCAGCGCAATGCCGCTGATGTACGCAAAAATTATTTGAGCTTTAAATTTGATTGCGCCAAGGTGCCTGATCTACCTGAGCCCAAGCCATTATTTGAGATTTTTGTTTACTCAACCCGTTTTGAAGGTATTCATTTACGCGGTGGCAAAGTCGCGCGGGGTGGCCTGCGTTGGTCGGACCGCATGGAAGATTTCCGTACAGAAGTGCTGGGCTTGGTCAAAGCGCAGATGGTTAAAAATAGCGTCATTGTGCCTGTGGGCTCAAAAGGTGGCTTTGTACTAAAAGGTGCACCGGCACAAGCTGATCGCGAAGCCTATATGGCCTATGGCGTGGCCTGCTACAAAGACTTTTTGCGTGGCCTGCTTGATCTGACCGATAACCTAATAAACGGCACCATTACTGTGCGCGATAATTTAGTCCGCCATGATCCTGATGATGCCTATCTAGTGGTGGCTGCTGACAAAGGCACGGCCACTTTTTCAGACTATGCAAATCAGGTCAGTGCTGAATATGGGCATTGGTTAGGTGATGCCTTTGCCTCTGGCGGCAGCGTGGGTTACGACCATAAGAAAATGGGCATTACCGCCCGTGGCGCGTGGGAAAGCGTAAAACGCCACTTCCGGGAGATGGGCATTAATACGCAATCGACCGACTTTACCGTCGCTGGCGTGGGCGATATGTCGGGCGATGTTTTTGGCAACGGCATGTTGTTATCTAAACACATAAAACTAGTGGCCGCGTTTGATCATCGCCACATTTTCTTGGACCCTGCACCCGATGTAGCGGCGAGCTTTGCCGAGCGCGAGCGCTTGTTTGCCCTGCCCCGTTCAAGCTGGGATGATTACAACAAAACCCTCATTTCCAACGGCGGCGGCGTGTTTTCACGGGCATTAAAAACGATCCCTCTCAGTCCTGAAACCCGCGCCGTACTTGATGTATCGGTGGAATCAATGACGCCGCAAGAACTCATGCGGGCTATCCTTAAAGCGCCGGTTGATTTATTTTATAACGGCGGCATTGGCACCTATATCAAAGCCAGCACCCAGACCCATGCTGATGTGGGCGACAAAGCCACCGATGCCTTGCGCATTAACGGCAATGAGTTGCGCTGCAAAGTAGTGGCTGAAGGCGGCAACCTCGGCGCGACGCAATTGGGTCGCGTTGAATTTGCGCAAATGGGTGGCAGAATTTGCACCGATGCCATTGATAACTCTGCAGGCGTGGATTGTTCCGACCATGAAGTGAACATCAAAATTTTGGTGAATGCACTGGTCGAAAACGGCGCCTTGCCTGCTTCCGAGCGCGATAGTCTGCTTGCCGAAATGACGGACGAAGTGGGGCTGCTGGTGCTTGAAGATAATTACTACCAAACGCAAGCGCTATCGGTTTCTGGTGTAAACCCGTCGCGTCTGCTTGATGTACAGGCCCGCTTTATGCGGGCGCAAGAACGTGCGGGACGCTTAAACCGCGCTGTCGAGTATTTGCCCAATGATGAGGAAATTGCCAGCCGTCGCGCCGCTAAAAAAGGGCTCACCGCGCCGGAACGCGCGGTGTTATTGGCCTATAGCAAGATGGAGCTATTTGATAACATCGTAAAAACACCGTTGGTCGATGACGCTTATGTGGCGCAGTGTTTGGTGGAGTATTTCCCAACCACCTTGCGTCAACGCTTTGCCACGCAGATGTTTAACCACCCGCTGAAGCGCGAAATTATCGCTACCGTGGTTGCTAACGCCATCATCAATCGTGCAGGCAGTACCTTCATCAATCGTTTCCGCGAAGAAACCGGTGCAGATACTGCACAAATTACCCGTTGCTATATTTTGGCGCGTGATGTGTTCAACTTAAATCCACTTTGGAAAGATATTGAATCTTTAGATAGCAAAGTGCCCGCCAGCGTGCAAAACGATATGCTCATAGCCATTGGCCGCTTGGTGCAACGCGCCACACAATGGTTTTTACGTCGGCGCGCACAAACCATGCCCATTACAGACGTTATAGCGGTGTTTAAACCGGGTGTTGCTACCGTAGCTGCCTCACTTGAGCAATTTCTAAACGGCAGCGATTTAATGGCCTTAAATTCCGCCGAAGCCGCTCTCACCGCACAGGGCGTGCCCACCAGCACCGCACACGCCATTGCCCAGCTTGACGCCATGTATTCAGTGCTCGATATTGTCGAAATTGCCCATGAAACCAAACGAGAAATTGCGCTTACCGCTGGCGTATATTTTGGTCTAGGCGGCAAACTTGATCTACGTTGGGTAGCACAGCAAGTGGCTGCATTGCCAACCGACACGCACTGGCAAGGTTTGGCACGCACTGCCGCGCGCGAGGATTTAGCCAACAACCAACGCCAGCT
>JANMDR010000185.1:0-6401 GCA_031376425.1 Betaproteobacteria bacterium | reverse complement strand
GTGGCGGTGGCGCTAAGAGTGATAGCACCGGGATTATAGTTGCCACCGGGTGCAGTCATGGTGACAGCGGGGGCTACGTTTGCGGCTACGACTGTTACTGTCACCGCATTAGACGTTGTGGCTAGCGATAAATTATCGTAGGCAACAGCTGTAACACTGTATACGCCGACTAAAGCATTCGGCCATGTGGCACTAAACACATTGCCGCTGCCAGAAGTGGTTTCAGTAACTTTGACCGCACCAACATAGAACTCAACTTTGCTGATACTGCCGTCACTATCAGTCGCCGTGGCGCTAAGCGCGATAGCACCGGGATTGTAGTTGCCACCGGGTGCTGTCATGCTGACAGCAGGGGCTACGTTTGCAGCAACAACGGTTACTGTCACCGCACTAGAAACTGTTACCGCACTCGCATTATCGTAGGCGCGAGCTGTAACACTGTATACGCCAACTAAAGCATTCGGCCATGTGGCACTAAATACATTGCCACTGCCAGAAGTGGTTTCAGCAACTTTAACCACGCCAACATAGAACTCAACTTTGCTGATGCTGCCGTCACTATCAGTGGCGGTGGCGCTAAGAGTGATAGCACCGGGATTGTAGTTGCCACCGGGTGCTGTCATGCTGACTGCAGGGGCTAAGTTTGCAGCAACAACGGTTACTGTCACCGCATTAGAAACCGTTACCGCACTGACATTATCGTAGGCACGGGCAGTGACGCTGTATACGCCGACTAATGCATTAGGCCATGTGGCGCTAAATACATTGCCGCTGCCAGAAGTGGTTTCAGCTACTTTGACCACGCCAACATAGAACTCAACTTTGCTGATGCTGCCGTCACTATCCGTCGCTGTAGCGCTAAGAGTGATAGCACCAGGGTTGTAGTTGCCACCGGGTGCTGTCATGCTGACAGCAGGGGCTACGTTAGGTGCTGGTCTTACCCAGTTAACACCACTGCAGTATTCGCCCGAACCATACATATACACGTGTGTGGCGAAGTTACCGTACTCGGGCTGGCCATTAAAATTATGGTTATCCAAAACGACGTCTGCGTACCACGTACCACCACCAGCATTGGTTCCAGTATAAAAAATAAGATCATTCTGACCGCCAACATCGTATCCCCACGTAGGGAATGATACCGCTGTGGCATTAGTCACCCCGTAGGCATATACCCTAAAGGTGCCCGTGGTTGCGCTTTGTGATGCGGTGGCCTGAACAGATGTACACGTGGGTGCTGGCGCAACAACACTAAATGATACGTTAGCCGTGGTAGTGGAAGCGCCTAAATTATCAAAAGCAATCGCTTTAATAACATAATTGCCGGGCTGAGAATTTCCCCACGTAATACTGTAGGGGGCAGAATATGCCGTACCGAGCGGCACGGCATTGTCCAACCAAAACTCAACTCGATTTATACTGCCATCGCTATCAGATGCATTAGCGCTAATGACAATTGGGCTAGGGCTTGGGGCAAAGGTTGCTCCTGAACTCGGTGCGCTTAGGCTAACGCTAGGCGCTACGTTTGGTGCTGGTCTAACCCAATTTGCACCTCCGCAGTATTCGCCTGAACCATACATGTACACGTGTGTCGCGAAGTTACCGTACTCGGGCTGACCATTAAAATTATGGTAATCCAAAACGACGTCTGCGTACCACGTACCGCCGCCAGCATTGGTTCCGGTATAAAAAATAAGATCATTCTGACCACCAACATCGTATCCCCACGTAGGAAACGATACCGCTGTGGCATTGGTGACCCCGTAGGCATATACCCTAAAGGTGCCCGTGGTTGCGCTTTGTGAGGAGGTGGCCTGAACAGATGTACACACGGGGGTTTGCGCTAGGGCCGCGCCCGACAGCGCCATAACGGTGAGCGTAATAAGTACGCCAGCCCATGCCTGAATACAACTTAGAAATTTTTTCATTGAATTCCTACCTCTTATTTTAACGATTTTGATGACGGTTCACTTAAGGTACTTAAGGGCGTAGCAGACATCATGCCAACTTTTTAATGCTTTTATATTTCAAAGACTTAGCGAAAAATATTAAATTACTAAGGTGCTTAAATTACTTGTATGTGAAAATACTGTCACCTTTTTGCGACAAGTATCATGAGAATTCGCTAAGCCAATGATTTTAAAAGACTTTTTATGTCGCAAATCAGCGACATGCCGCGCAAGACACCTCATTTCAGGCATTTTGCGCTACTGCGCAGATGATGAGAAGGCTTGATGAGTGTGCTGATGGGTATTTGCCCTATGGGTATGCTTAACGGCAAAATGGCGGTAATAAGTACCAAGAGCGCGGATGATACGCGATGTCAACAATATCTGCTAATACTCTTTATAACGCTGTACAGATAATATGCGAATTGCCACCACATTAAGCGACGTTACTAGCTTTTCCGGTATCTTCTCAAAGGCACCAATGCGCACCCATGGAAGCAATTTTGCGCCTAAACTATTTTGCCTCTTATTTAAGCGACCAAGCCCATGCTGCACACCCTAGCTGTCTCTCACTATCGCACGCTTTACGATTTAACCATGCCACTTGAGGGGCTGAACCTCATTTCTGGTGCCAATGGTTGCGGCAAATCTAATTTATATCGAGCTTTGCGGCTGCTGGCCGAAACGGCGCAGGGCGGGGTGATTGGTTCCTTGGCGCGGGAGGGTGGGCTTAGCTCTACGTTTTGGGCGGGGCCAAGCAATGTATCGCGCCGAATGCGCACAGGGGAAGTGCCGGTGCAAGGTACGGGGGGTGAAAATAAGTCAAAGCGTTTGCAGTTAGGCTTTGCAGGGGCGGACTTTGGTTATGCCATATCGCTGGGGTTGCCTATTTTCGGCACGCTTGGGCCATCCGCTTTTAATTTAGACCCCATCATTAAGCATGAATGCATATGGGCTACGGGTGGTGACGGTAAGGCATTTCGGCCAGCGCGGGCGTTGGTGATACGGGATGGTGCGGCGGTAAAAATTCGCGAAGGCCGTGGCTGGAACGTAAGCGATGTACGCTTGCCAACTTACGATAGCTTATTTGCCGCCGTGGCCGATCCGCAGGCCACACCTGAGGTATTTGCGGTGCGCGAGCTATTGCGCGGCTGGCGGTTTTACGACCATTTTCGTACGGATTATTTAGCACCTGCACGTCAAGCCCATGTGGGTACCCGCACTCCTGTGCTTAGTCATGATGGCAGTGACTTAGCCGCTGCCTTGCAAACCATTATTGAGGTAGGTGACGAAAGCCTTTTGGCAAAAGCGGTTGCCGATGCATTTCCGGGTGCGCGCATTGCCGTAGATGTAAGTGAAGATGGGCGTTTTCACTTAAAGTTTAAACAGGCGGGGCTGTTGAGGCTATTAGGTGCTGCTGAACTTTCGGACGGCACCTTGCGTTATTTGTTGTGGATTGCCGCGCTGCTTTCTCCGCGCCCCCCTAATTTGATGGTGCTTAACGAACCGGAAACCAGTCTACATCCAGACTTGCTGGCCCCTTTGGCGCGCCTTATTTGTGCGGCCGCACGGGTTACCCAGGTTTGGGTTATTTCACATGCTCCAGCGCTTATTGCCGCGCTTAAGGCTGAGCGCGGATGCAACTGCATTGGTCTTTATAAAGACGGTGGACAGACGCTGATTGAAGGCCAAACTCAGTTAGAACGGCCAAGCTGGAGCTGGCCGGAATAGTAGAACGTAAACCAAAACAACCTTCGCAATACAGTCCCATCAGACATAAAAAAGCCCTAACTTCTCAATTAGGGCTTTTCGATAATCACAATCACGCAAATTCTAATAGCTATACTTCACACTAAAGTAATACTGCCTCCCACTTACATCTAGTTTCTGCTGTTCGTCTTCAGAATACCGGTATTGCGCACGAACGGGGTTGGTTAGATTGGTGGCGTCGAAGGCGAATCTTAGGTTTTTGTTGTAGCGATAATTTAACGATAGCGCTACGTTAGACACCGGTGCCGCCCACGTTAAAGCGGTGGGTTGCACTACGCCTAAAATGGTGCTGGTGCTTTGGCTATTAGCAGTAGGAAGCGGTGCTGTGCTGCTTGCTACATATTTACCACGGTAGTTATAGGAAAGTCTGGCGCTAAAGCCATCGTTTTCATAGTATCCCGTTACGTTGGCGGCGTATTCGGATGCACCTGTCATTGGCCGACCATCATCTACTTTGGTTTTAGCACGGCTCCAATTAGCTTGGCCGCCAAATCCGCCCCATATCGGTTGTTCATACGATAGTTCTACGCCGCTAATTTTTGCACCTTGTTGCGACGATGAGTTGACGAAGAATTGCTTGACAGTGTTATCTGCGGGGTCAATCAACTCTACCGAATTTTCTTGACGGTTTGCACCTGTTTTTACGTAGCCATCAATTTTAGATGAGAATAGGTTTACTTGCGCGATGGAACGTTTTGCAAAGTACCAAGCCCATGATAAATCCGCATTATTAGAATGCAATGGTTTTAAGTCTGGATTTGGCCCCGTGACAGAACAGCCAGTGACATCGCAAATTGGGTTGGTAAAGCCTGCTCCAAGCACGTTATAGTTTTGCCGACCAATACTACGGCTTAGGCCCGCGCGCACAATCATGTCTTTCGGCAATTCAAAACGTAAATTCAAGCTAGGGAGCACATCATTGAACACCCGATCAGTCGGGGTTTTGCGATATACCGCGCCAAGCAATGGGTTAAAAGCAACACCATCATAATAGGTAGAACCATCTCCCGCTGAATTAATGGCATCAGGCACTGCAGCGCAGGGCACTATTGTTTGACCAGGCTCTATTTTAGGGCATAAGCCGGTTCTTACTGGGGTGACGATATTGGCGTTAATTTGGGTTTTAACAAAACGTAAGCCCACATTGCCCGACCAATTATTACCCTCTAAGTTTTGCATAACGAAGGCTGCTGTTTGCCGTTCGCGAATATCAATTTCACCGACGACACGGCGCTCCCACTCAGGGCTGGTGGCTTTAAATTGCGATGAAATAAATTCTTTTAGACCATCTGAGTTTAGGAAGAAACCAGTGTTATCCCAATTGTTGCCGTTTAGGCCGCTACCGAAATTGCTTGGATAATTTGAGTAACCGCCAGTGGGTGCCGCACCTAATGCCGCTACACGTAGCGACGGTGCCCAACGCTTAAGTTCGCGTTTATGGTCCGCAAAACGCCAACCAGCTTGCACACTCGCAAGCACTCCCCAACTTTGGGTGTAAGTAGAATCAAGCGCTAAACTATCTTCACGGTCAATAGTGCGTACACTGGATGCACCGCGATTAATGAGCCGATAGCCGCTGCCGTCAGGATTTAACACCGGTTGATTACTCCCAGCACCGCGATAAGCAACGTCTGGTGCTTTCTCCAGACCATTTAATGCATAAGAGATTCCGGTGCCATATCGGGCGAAAGTAGCACCTTGGTCAAGTGCAGTGATACCTACGCCACGCGTGGTGCTAAATAAACCGTTGATTACCCAACTATCGTTGACCTTATATTTGGTATCAATATCCCAAAAACCACTGGTGGCGTTAGCCCCATCACGGTAGAAACCTTCAGAATTTCCCACATACTGCGGCGTTACGCCATCAGCAAAAACAATTTCCGCACTTTTTAGCACTCTTAACGGGAAACCGTAATTGCTAGTAGTGTTAATAATGACAGGATTACGGATAGAGGCGAATACCCGTGCGCCGTTGGAAGATGTATTAGCCGATGTTGCTGCCGTTGCACCAAACGGTTCACTTTTCCCCAATAACATACTGTAGATGGCACCAGATGTGAGGCGACCAAAATTATTGGCATTCATTGAGGAGTGGAAGCCAGTCAACGTCACATCAAGCTGACCATTAGGGCGATATTGTGCAGAGACCATACCACCAGTGCGATCACGCACACCTTCAACAAATTCGGAGCTTAAGCTACCAGGTAGGCGCACGCCATTTAAATCAGCAGCTTTTAGGCCGGTACCTGCTAATGAAGCATCTGTTATACCCAACATAGTAGCCGTGTTAATTTCACCCCAGCCACTGCTAGTGCCATAAGCAAATCTGGATACGGAATCACGCCGCATATAGCGTTTTTCTGAAAATACTTGGCCAATTACACCGAATGTATTAGCATCACTTTTCCAATTAAAACTGCCGTTAAAATTAGGTGAGGTTTTATCAGGTAATGTCGCATAAGTAGCGCCCAAGCTGACTTGACCAGTAAATTTGGCTTTTTGATCAAGCGGCTTACGCGTGGTGACGTTTATAGTACCGGCCAAGCCGCCATCAACAATATTAGCCTGCGCCGTTTTATAAACGAGCGCCTGATTTAAGACCGATGATGGCATTAAGCTAAGTGACGTGCTGCGGCTACTGGAACCTTGGTCACTCACATACCAATCACCACCGCTCAC
>JANMDR010000171.1:0-2802 GCA_031376425.1 Betaproteobacteria bacterium | reverse complement strand
CTGGATTCCCGCCTGCGCGGGAACGACGAAATTTCAAGATTTGCAATAATAACTATCGCTTTGGTATAGAAATGAAATGAATTATTCGTCCCACGGGTTCAATATCACCACACCTGTAGCTGCAAAATCCACCACGTTACGCGTAACGACAGTTAGCCCATGCACGAGCGCAGTAGCAGCTATTAGGCCGTCGCGCACGGGGCATGGGCTTGGTATGTGTAGTGGGGCACTGCGCAGTGCCACGGTAGCGTCTATCGCCAATATGCGGCCTGCGAACGCAGGTAGCACCTGATCTTCTAGCCAGCCACGCAAGATCGCGCCTTGCAACGCGTCACGGCGCTCTGTTAAACGTACGCCAATTTCTAATTCTTGAACTGTGATAACCGAAATAAATAAATCGGCAGTTTCTACGCTATCCGCCCACGCGGCAACCCGTGCATTAGCTTTGCCGGTGCGAACTTTACGCAATTCCGAAATAACGTTGGTGTCCAGTAAATACATTAAGAAAAGTCCGCCGACCTTGCTGCGTCACGTGGTGTAGGGGGCAAAAACTCAACATCTTGGGTGCCGTTCAAAGCGAGTAAATCGGCAATTTTTGTAGGCTGCCGATGTGCTGTAAGCGTGCGGTAGTCGTTGAAAGTAAGTAGCACATGCGCAGGCTTGCCACGGTCGGTAATGATCACGGGACCAGCAGCCGTTGCATTTTTAGCACCACTCGTGTCCTGATTAAACTGACGGCTTGAAAGGGTCGTTATTGTCATGAAAGTTCCTTTGTACAATATACAATGTAGCAATGTTACTACTTATTTTTGTTTTGTGTGTAAGTTTCGATCTATTCCCGTCAAAAAATACTGGAGCTGACCTATTTAGGTAATCTCCAAGTCATTTGATTTACAAAAAAACACCATTGAACGCCGCCCCCCATATAAAAACACGCCATAATCTGCCCCATCCATTTAATGCTCAATCGTCCTCAATGTACCCATTCCGTATGCCTAAGCTGTCGGTTTTCACCGTCATTTTTATATCCACCATGCTGTCCGCCTGTGTTGCCAAGCCAACTATGCCTGCAGCGGAAATCGTCTCTATCCAAAGCAACGAAGCGCAGCTTGAAAAATATAATGCGCAACGCATCGTGGCGGCCCCTGCCAGCTTGTTTGAAGCGGGGCAATTTATGGCGAGCAATGGTGTGCAGCTACAGTTTCGCCACTACAGGCCATCACAAGCCGCAGCGCAAAAGCTGCCCTTAATTCTGATGCTGCACGGATCAGGTGCGATTGGAGCGGACAACGAAAAGCAGCTTGGCTGGTTTGCGCGGTCATGGGCGCATCCCGATATTGCGCCACAATTTCCCGCACACGTGCTCGTGCCGCAACTGCCCGCACGCGGCGCGGATTATTTCCCTGCTAGCGATGCGGGGGAGTCTTATTCCATCGCCCGCCCACCATTGCTTGCCACCTTTGAATTGGTAGAACAAATGCGTCGCCGTGATGACGTGGATAGCCAGCGCATTTATGTGGTGGGCTTTTCGATGGGCGCATCGGGTGCGTGGAATGCAGCGGCATTGCGGCCCGATTTATTTGCCGCTGCGGTGCCGATAGCGGGCATAGCACCCGCCAGAAATCTTGCCCCCGCATTAGCTAACACACCAATTTTAATCGTCCATGGCAATGCCGATAAGGAAAACAAAATTGAATCGGATCAAGCGATGTTTCAAGCAATCGTTAAAGCCAACCTTAAAGCCAACAGCGAGACCCAAAAAGGGAGCGCCCAAATTCGATTTATCGAATACATAGGCCTTGATCACACCGTGCCCGCCGATATGGTGTTTGACACCGCGTGGCGTAGTTGGTTATTTGCGCAACGGCGCAAATAGGTATTAAATTTCGAGGTTTACAATAATAACTATTGCTTTAATATAGAAATAGAATCAGACATTATCAAAAGTTGCGTAAACCACATTGCGGTGTGGGTCTAGCTGGGTGCGCACTTTGGCGGCTTCTTCGCCAAACGTTGCGGCGAGTTCAGCGGGGGTACGATAAATTAACTGCCAATCCATGAATGCCGCTGCGTAGCCGCGTGATTCGCTCTCTGGGACAAAATTAGCGATGAGCAATTTGCCGCCAGGCTTTAACATGCCGCGTAATGCGGTGGTGAGTGCGCAGGCCGTGCGCTCGTTAAGATAATCGTACAGACCAGCAGAATAAATGAAATCAAAGCGGCGCTCCTGCAGCGGATTGTCTTGGCCCAATAAGGCGCGCACTGAAATATTAACCACATCAATTTTATCGCCCGCCTGCGCTGCGTACTCAGCTTTAACGGCTTTGCATGATTCCTCATCTTGATCTAGCGCTACAAACTTGCCGTTGAAGCGATCACTTAACACCAAGCTTTTTTCTAACTCGCGGCAATGGCCTGATGCTACCGATAGTATTTGATAATCCGGCTTTAGCGTTACGGTATCGTCAATCATCGTGTTCAATAGCGCGCGGCGGTAGCGCACGCTAAGCGCCATTGCGCCCACGGTAGTGTAATCAAACCATGCGTGGCCAACAGCGGTGGTGCCAGCGGGTGGCGTGCGTGAATAAATATAGTCCAACATGACTGCGTCTCCCGCATAGCCACGCGGCTTATCGCTACAACGTTTGGTGAAAGGGTCTTGCTTGGCAATAGCGTAAAGCGGATGTTGTCGCGCTGCCGCAATAAACTCAGCCTCAAACCACTTTGCTAATGCATCCAAGTAAAGGTCGCGCAGAGGGATGTGCACTAAGCATAAGGTTTCAAGAAAATTTTTAGCCTCCA
>JANMDR010000168.1:0-5415 GCA_031376425.1 Betaproteobacteria bacterium | reverse complement strand
TGCAACTGCTGTATAGGTTTTGTAAAGGCTTTGTTTTATTGGTTATCAGCCAATATTTGCGTTTGATAGTAGTTATTATCTTATGCCACTGGTCACCTTAAGTGTGTCCCCGCCATCATTGTTAACATCGCTATGTTACCTAGGTAACATAGGCTTTGCGTATAACAGCGTACCCTTACACAGGTAACGTTATTGCGCGGCCATGCTTATGCGCACCCTTCTACGCTTACGTCCCTATCGTCACATAATGGCTGCATTGGCTGTAATAGCCGTGTTCATTGTGACGATTTCGAACAAGTGCCGCTTCAAAATTAGCTTGTGTTGGTTTTTACAAAGTGACACCATGAAAAAGCAAGATGTACGTTCTCCCGTTGACAAAAACGCGGAGCCTGTTGAGGTGTTGGCTGAATTACAAGTGGCGCAGTTGTTGCTTAAAACGGATGCTTTACAGAAGGCTATTTTCAATAGCGCCAACTTTTCCAGTATCGCCACCGATGCGAAGGGCGTGATCCAAATTTTTAACGTAGGCGCGGAACGGATGCTGGGTTATCTTGCTGCGGAGGTGGTAAATAAAATTACGCCCGCCGATATTTCTGACCCTGAAGAAGTGATTGCCCGCGCCAAGAGCTTGAGTGCGGAGCTTTCCACATCCATTGCGCCAGGCTTTGAGGCGCTGGTATTTAAAGCTTCTCGCGGCATTGAAGATATTTATGAGCTTACTTATATTCGTAAAGACGGTAGCCGGTTTCCGGCGGTGGTGTCAGTCACGGCGTTGCGCGATGCGCAAGATGTAATTATTGGCTATTTGCTGATTGGTACGGACAACACTGCACGTAAGCAGGTGGAAGCCGAGCAAAAAAAGCTCGACCAACGCCTGCGCGATCAGCAGTTTTACACGCGCTCGCTGATTGAATCGAATATTGACGCACTCATGACCACCGATCCCTCGGGCATTATTTCGGACGTGAATAAGCAAATGGAAGAGCTCACCGGCTGTACCCGTGATGAGCTAATTGGTGCACCGTTTAAAGATTATTTTACCGACCCTGATCGTGCTGAGGCCGGTATTAAATTGGTGCTAGCTGAGAAAAAATTAACCAACTATGTACTTACCGCGCGCGCGCGTGACGGCAAGGAAACCGTGGTGTCTTACAACGCCACCACTTTTTACAGCCGCGACCGTACCCTACAAGGTGTGTTTGCTGCCGCCCGCGACGTGACTGAACGCAAGTTGCTAGACGAGGCGCTGCAGGTTACCAATATTGCGCTAGAAGCTGCAAAGTCCGCTGCTGAAAAAGCGAATTTAGCAAAATCAGATTTCCTATCCAGCATGAGCCATGAGTTGCGCACACCCTTAAACGCAATTTTAGGGTTTACCCAATTGATGCAGACTGATGAAACACCGCCCACTGTGGCGCAGTCCCGCAGTATCGATCAAATTTTGCAGGCGGGTTGGTATCTGCTGGAGTTGATTAATGAAATTCTGGATTTAGCCTTAATTGAATCGGGCAAGCTCGCGTTGTTAGATGAAGCTGTGTCGCTTGATGAGGTGCTGCGCGAATGTCAAACCATGATTGAGCCGCAATCGCAAAAGCGCAACATCTCGATTGCGTTTCCAAAATTAAAATCACAATTTTTTGTACGCGCTGATCGCACCCGATTAAAACAGGTGGTTATAAATTTGCTTTCGAATGCCAATAAGTACAATACCGTTGGCGGCACCGTTGAAGTTACCTGCGCTACCAGTGGCCCAGACCGCATGCGCTTGTCGGTAAAGGATTCTGGTGCTGGCTTATCGCAAGAAAAAATTGATCAACTATTTCAGCCCTTTAATCGCTTGGGTCAAGAAGCCAGCACGGAAGAGGGCACCGGTATTGGTTTGGTGGTGAGTAAGCGGCTTATTGGGCTAATGGAAGGCGCAATAGGCGTGGAAAGTGTTGTGGGTAAAGGTAGCGTGTTTTGGATTGAGTTAAACATTACTACCGCACCCACGCTCGCCGTTGCTATACCAAAGCTGCCGAATAAGGTGGTGCCAAGAGTAACTAGTGAGGCTCTGATTCATACCCTATTGTATGTGGAAGATAATCCTGCCAACTTAATGCTGGTAGAAGTGCTGATTGCCCGCCGCACCGATATTCGCTTAATCATTGCGCGTGACGGTGTAAGCGGCATTGCCTTGGCGTGTAGTGCGCTGCCAGATATCATTTTGATGGACATTAATTTGCCCGGTATTAGTGGCTTGCAGGCGTTGAGTATACTGCGCGAAGAAGCCAGTACCGCCCATATTCCGGTGATGGCATTGAGTGCGAATGCCATGCCGCGTGATATTGAGAAAGGTCTGGAAGCTGGGTTTTTCCGATACCTTACCAAGCCCATTAAGGTGGCTGAATTTATGGAAACCTTAGATGAAGCACTGCTGTTTGCCAAAGCCCATTCTAAACACCTGAGTGTCGCCTCGTAATGGAAAATGGTCGCTTAGAACGCGACGCGATGGGCACCATTGCCGTAGCACAAGAACGCTTATGGGGGGCGCAAACGCAACGTAGTTTATTACACTTTAAATTTGCGGGTGAGGTGATGCCCACTGCGGTGATTTACGCGCTGGTGGTGGTAAAACGGGCAGCCGCTAGCGTCAATGCAGCACTTAATTTGATGGATAAAGCAAAAGCTGACGCCATCATCATCGCTGCTGATGAAGTGCTGGCTGGCAAGCACCCCCATGAGTTCCCGCTAGTGGTGTGGCAGACCGGATCGGGCACGCAATCAAACATGAATGTCAATGAAGTATTGGCTAATAGGGCAACGCAGCTTTTGGGTGGCACACTTGGCGAAGATAAGGTGCGCTTAGTACACCCCAATGATGACGTTAATATGGGGCAATCTTCCAACGATGTTTTTCCCACCGCGATGAATATAGCCGCAGTAGCGGCGCTACAACATGATCTATTGCCAGCGGTGCAAAAACTCCGCACTACCTTACATAATAAAGCGCAGCAGTTTGCAGGCATTATTAAACTTGGCCGCACCCACCTACAAGACGCCACCCCCCTTACGCTAGGGCAGGAATTTTCCGGGTACGTTGCACAGCTTGATCATAGCTTTGTGCATTTGTCGGCGGCCATGCCCCACCTACATGAGTTAGCAATAGGTGGCACAGCAGTGGGCACAGGCTTAAATACCCATCCCCAATTTGGGCAGTTAATGGCGCAAGAAATTGCGCAAATTACCGGCAGCACGTTTTGTTCGGCACCTAATAAGTTTGCAGCGCTGGCAGCAAGTGACCCCCTGATTGCTGCGCATGCAGCCATGAAAACACTCGCCGTCGCACTGTTTAAAATCGCCAATGATTTACGTTGGCTAGGCTCGGGCCCCCGCGCCGGCATTGGTGAAATTAGCCTGCCTGAAAATGAACCAGGTAGCTCCATCATGCCCGGCAAAGTAAACCCCACCCAAGCAGAATCACTCACCATGATTTGCTGCCAAGTGTTTGGCAACGATGTGGCGGTGACCTTCGGTGGCGCATCCGGAAACTTTGAGCTAAATGTATATCGGCCAATGCTCATCAGAAATTTTTTGCATAGCGCTAATTTATTAGCAAGTGGCTGCACTAATTTTGAAACTTACTGCGTCGCCGACATTATTGCCAACACGGCGCGTATTGAGCAGTTAATGCAAGATTCGCTTATGCTCGTCACCGCCCTTAATAGCCACATAGGCTACGACAACGCCGCACGTATTGCCAAGCACGCCCACCAACACGGCACCACGCTCAAAGCGGCGGCGCTTATCTTAGGATTAGTGAGCGCGGCTGATTTTGATGCATGGGTAAAGCCGGAGAATATGGTGTGAAAGTAAAAAATTGTTTTCAAAATAAGAATATCAACATCTCAACGGTGGTGATCCTATACGCCAACAACGGAGTGAAACTGCCTCTGTAGGGGCGTATTGCATACGCCCTCGTCGTGTTGGCACAGACGCACGTATTTGGGAATCGATATCGCACTACGCTCGTGTGAGCAACCCCGCTACCGCGCTAAAAACCCACCATCCACCGGATAATATGCTCCAGTTACAAACGATGCTTTGTCGGACGCTAACCATGCCACGAGTTCCGCTACTTCTTCTGGGCGACCTAGGCGGCCGATGGGGTGCGCTGCTAGCAGTTTGGCGTTGGTGTCGGCATCGGCTTCCAGTCCGCTCGTCATGGGGGTACGAATGAAGCCAGGGCCTACCGCATTGATGCGTATATTTCTAGCGCTGTATTCAATGGCCGCCACCTGCGTTAGGCCAACTACGCCATGTTTAGAGGCGGTGTAGGCGGGGGAGCCAGCAAAACCAACTGCACCCAAGATGGAGGCCATGTTGATGATGGAGCCGCCGCCAGTTTCAAGCATGGCTTTTATTTGGTGCTGCATGCCGTAGAAAACGCCAGATAAATTTATCTCAATGACATCTGCCCAACCATCCAGTGGATAGTCCGCAAAGGCGGCACTGGGGCCGCCAATACCTGCATTGTTGCAGGCGATATCAAGCCTGCCGAAGTGCATCATAGTCTGGTTCACTAAGTGTTTTGCATCTTTAGGTTTGCCCACATTGGCGGCAACAAAAATTGCCTCACCGCCTGCGGCTTTTACCATTTCAACGGTTTGCGCACCAGCGATTTTATCGATGTCCGAAACCACGACTTTCGCGCCTTCGCGTGCAAACACCAGCGCCACAGCGCGGCCAATGCCCGATGATGCACCTGTGACCAACGCGACTTTATTTTTTAGCATAAATACTTTCTGTAGTTTCAGTTTGTTGTTACGGCAAGGTGCCTTAGTCCATCAATGTAGCGTTGTACTTAGGCAGAGTCTGTTCGCTGGCATACCAACGCGGGCAGTTATACCGTTGCTGCAAATTGCGTGTAGGTAACCTACCGCACCGACTGGGCAATGTGGCTAAACCATACTTTGCGGAGTCGAGTTATTTTAGGTCTCGTTACTGCAGCCACTTGCAGCGTTACACCTAGCTACTGTTGATTCGTGTCGCTCAATAAATTTTTCCCCGATGTACCTTAACTTAATCTGGAGTATCGAAAATGAAAACAGACGCACAACTAAAACAAGACGTGAGCGCGGAACTTAACTGGGAGCCTTCGGTAAATGCAGCACAAATTGGCGTGCAAGTAAAAGATTCGATTGTTACTCTAACCGGTCACGTGGATAGCTATGGCGAAAAATGGAATGCAGAGCGCGCCGCACAACGTGTATGTGGTGTGAAGGCGCTAGCTGTTGAGATAGATGTAAATTTACCTAGTGCAACCCAGCGCAATGACGTTGATATTGCCCGCGCAGTAGAAAATGCGTTGGACTGGATTGTGTACTTAAAGAAAGACAGCGTGAAGGTCATGGTTGAAAACGGCTGGGTTACCTT
>JANMDR010000118.1:0-11211 GCA_031376425.1 Betaproteobacteria bacterium | reverse complement strand
CTAGGCTCACTAAGTGAACCGTATCCCCCATTTGAAAGTTTTCAAAGTCCACCAAAATATCAATGCGCTGTGCGGGTGCCAAGAACATTTCAGTTAGCGTGTACGCCTTTGCCAATAAGCCGCCGTCCGTACCAATCAGTTTAAATTTAAGTACCTTTTCCGCCGCCTTGAACATTAGGCGATACACCCGCGCATTAGACCCGTTAAGCACCCGAAATCGATAGAGCATGGTGCCAACGTTTAAAAACGGTTCTGGCGTCCAGTTCACCAGTATGCGATTACCGATCCAATCATCCTCACCTTGGCTGTACTTTAATTGGTTTCGCGCATCTACCTGCTTATCGTGAATGATGAGGGGAATTTCGGTTTCACCAAAAGTCAAACCCAAGGTTTTGCGTAGTTGGCGCTCTGCATCATCTTCAACCAGCAGCAAACCACCCATACCCTTATGGATCTGCGCACCGGTGCGGTCATGCGGGTGAGGGTGGTACCAATATAATCCCGCGCGGTTATTAATCTTGAAACGATACCGAAATTGCTTGGCATGCGTCACGGGATACATGCCGCCGCCGTCATTAATTTCATCCAGCTTTAGCCCATGCCAATGAATTGTTGTATCTTCGCCCAAAAAATTGGTCAAATCCACTGATAATTCCGTACCTACCTCCGCGATAAGCGTCGGGTTAATAACTGGCTTCGGGTTCAATTGCGTTGTTTGTGTTGTTTGGGTTGATTGAATTGTATAAGACCAAAACTCCGATAACGTCCCCTTAAACAAGTCCTGTCGGCCAATTTCAGCCTTCATAGAAATAGGATTATCGACGCGCAGCAGCGCCATCAGGCCATTTGCGCTAGGTATGCGCAAAGGGTTTACGAAAGGACGCGATTGCGGCGGGGTAATTTCAACACGTCTTACTATGCGCGGTGAATTTTCAATACGCGTGACATGTGCGTGCGCAGGCGCAGGCGCGGTCGTTGGTAGTATGACCGGCGTAATAGATACTGGTTTGGCAGTATTAGCCCACGTGCGGGTCAGCGCTGCGCCCAAACCGTAGGCCGATAGTTTCGCAAGCAGAGCCCGCCGCGCGTAGTTTTTTAAATCATTCATTTGTGTAGTTTTGTAACGCGTCTTCGAATAAAAAGGACTAACTTTTAGCGGTATAGTAAAATTGTAATGTGTATTATTTAACATCACCTAAGATCATGTGGTGTCACCAAGCGCCACTTAATAAAGGTTGGGTTTTTAGTAAGTAGTAAAGCGCATCCCTGCTAAACAGTATTATCGCCTATTGCTGCTGTCGTTCGACAATTCAAGCGGCAAACAAAATCGATTTTTGCATTACAGACTTTTCTTGGAGTGGTTAACTCATGCGGCGCGTACAATATAATTTCACTTTTGCAATGAGTGACGCAATAAATTCCCTCCAAAGTTTGCTCAGCAAACGCCTTTTTGCGGCAATTTGCGGCCTAGGTAGTTTGGTTTTTGCAGGAATGATCACCTCGGCAAATGCGCAATCCACACCCGTGCCCCCTGAGATTGCGCGTGGCGTAGCGTGGCTGCAGTCGCAAATACAGGCAGATGGAAGCTTGGTGAATGAAAACCAATCTATTGCCAACCCTGACCAAGCCCGAGCCGAAGTGCTACATGTGTTAGCACAGCTCGCTACGCCGCCAGCATCCCTGATCAATAAAGTAAGCACACCGGGTGACGCAAATTCAGAGTATCTCGCGCGTCGCGTTATCTCCTTGGCTGCGGCTGGGCAGGCAACACCTACGGTGCTAGCAGATTTATTTTCACGGCAGGGTGCCGATGGCGGCATAGCGCCCCAATTTGCTTACGGTAGTGAGGCGCTGGATACCAGCTACGCGCTTATTGCACTTAAAACCAGTGCTGCGCCTGATCCAGTAAGTGTGGCAAATGCGCTCACCTATTTATTGCAAAGTAAGCCAGTGGCAGGTGGATGGGGCTTTGACGAGCAAAGCAGAGTTTTTATTACCGCCTATGTGTTGATGGCAGCCAACTCATGGAAAACGAGCAACAGCGTTAGCAATATCGCCAACCCCGCTTACGATTGGCTGCTGGCGCAACGGGTAAATTTAAAATTTAATTCCACAGTAGAAAACGCCGTAGGGCTCCTAGCTTTATCAACGCAAACCAGTTTGACGTCAGTCACGCAACCACTTGTTGACGCCCTCAAAGCGGCACAGCTAGCAGACGGTAGTTGGGCCAATGATCCCTACCAAACCGCAGTGGCGTTGCGTGCGCTGTGGTTTATCGCGCAAATACCTGTAGCCACTACAGGGGGGGTAGCAGGCAGCGTGGTTGACGATGGCACGAGTGCTGCGCTAGACGGTGTGACGGTGCAACTGGCTGAGAACACGGCGGTGCTTACGAGCACAATCGCAAACGGCACATTTAGCTTAAACGGTATTGCGCCCGGTAGCTATACCTTGCGCTTCGCAAAGTTTGGCTATGAAAGCAAACTAAGCCCAATACAAATTACCTCATCACAAGTGCTCGGTATCGCGGCGGTTCGCCTGAAATCAGCACCGCTTACAGCCGCTGTTTATGGCGTTGCCCGAGATCTCCAAGGCCTTCCCGTGTCCGGTGTCTTAATTTCTATTGGGGCAACGAATACTGCGACCACCACCGACGCGAATGGCTACTTTCAAATTACTGGTTTAGCCGCCGGTAGCATTGGTTTGGTTGCTGCGAAAGTAAATTATAACCCCACCGCAACAACTGCCATATTGGAGGTTGGAAAAAATTATATTTTCTCCCCAGTAATGGATGGATTGAACTCCAACTCGATTACCTCAACAACGCTCAAAGGCAAAGTTATTGATGGCGCGACCAATCAGCCGATTAGCGGCGCCACAGTTACCTTGGGCAACATCAATGTTAGCACTGCAGTTGATGGCACTTTCATCATGCAAGCGGGCGATCTTGGCGTTTTTACATGGAGCCGTGCCGAAGGGTATAAGGTTGTTAGTCCCAGCCAGTTCATATTAGGTGTCACGGCAAGCAACTATGCGGGGGTTAGCGTAAATGGTATTTTGGCGGCGGGGTCGAATGATCTTGGCTTGATAAAACTTGGAGCGCAACCCACTTCTAGTACCCTTACAGGGATTGTTACCGATTCGGTGACCCAATGGCCGATTGCTGGCGTCACCGTTTCAGTGGTGGGCACTACAAAAACGGCCACCACAACAAGTACTGGTGCCTATACCCTTTCTGGACTAATCGGCACTAGCTTCAGTATCGCTTTAGCAGCGCCTACCTATTCCCCTGCAACGTTTTCAGTGGTTTTAGGTCAAGTAGGCAACAATATCGCCAATTTTGTTTTGGCTAAGCCGCAGGCAAGTGCGATAACAATTGAAAAAGTGCAACCCAATAAAGTGGGCTATGCCCCCAATGAAGAGTTAGAAGTTGAAGTAGAAATCCGCAATACGTCTACGGTTGCAGTTGATGTGATTGTGGATGCACAAATTCTGGATGCCCAGAATCAAGTGATCATGGAAATCAAGGCAAATCCGAAAGCCCAAGGCGTCTATTCCGTTAATAGTCCCATTAATTTACCCGCCGGATCAATGCATGAAATTGACCTAAAGCATTTTTTGATCAGGCAAAAAGTAGGAGTCTATACTGTAGTAGTTCGCGCGGTGGATGGCAGTGGCCGCACTCTCTCTCAAAAGCAGTCAAGCTTCCAAGTAGCAGCACAAGCCATTCTTGGTGGTGGCGTAGTCATTAATCCACCAGTAACGCAAGCAGGTACTGGAATTCCAGTCAACTTCAGTGCCGATATCGGCAATTTCGGCAACGAGCCATTGGCAGCAGGTAATTTAGATCTGGTGGTAACCTTAACCGCCCCCGATACGCAATCGACCTCACCGGTCAGCGCCGCGGTACGCACCTACGCAACCGGAACACCGCTTAATCAGCCACGCGGTTTGGTCACAGATGCTGCAGGCAATATGTATACCGTCAATCAGGCGGGCGGTGATGGCCGCATTAATAAAATTGACCCACAAGGGCAGGTAACAACCGTTGCGACCATCCCCGACGATGGGCAAGGCGTGTCCTTGGTGGATCTGGTATTCCATCCTGACGGTGGATTTTGGGTTGCAAACTACTACGGTAGAATTTTTAGAGTGCTGGCTACTGGCGCGGTAAGCGTCGTACCGATTACCGAACTTCAGGGTATTGAAGGCATGGATATTGATGATGCTGGTAATCTCATCATGTCGGGTCGCAAAGGCAATTACAAGCTTATAAAAAGAACGCCTGCTGGGGTAGAGTCCGTTTTGGTTTCCGGTGGGCTAAACAACCCAGTAGGGTTGGTGCGCGATCTTCAAGGCAATTTTATTGTCACCAATAGCGGCGATGGCACCTTATCGAAAGTTTCGCAAACCGGTGCTATCACCCCATACTTATCTGGCTTAGCTAGTCCGCAGGGTATTGCTATGGATGCTAGCGGTGTACTCTATGTTGCCACCAGCAGTGACAATAGCATCATAAAAATTGCCACGGATGGCAGTAAATCAGTCTTTGCAACCGGTCTTGATCAACCAACCGATGTTAAATTAGATGCGCTCGGTAACGTCTATGTGAGCAATCGTGGCGATAGTTCCATCATTAGAATTTCTCCCAGCGGTGTTCAAGAAGTGTTTTCTAAAGGTATTGCATTTCTTCCCCAAGCCATGACCTATGACGCTACTGGTAATTTGTATATTACCAATGGCGATGGCACCCTGCGCAAAAAAGATACTACCGATCAAGTAACAGTTTTAGCGACCGGTCTATCAGGCCCTATGGGTGTAGCCATTGACGGCGCCGGCAATGCCTTGGTAGCAAACTCTACCAACGGCACCGTCACTAAGCACGTCGGCATCACTCAAACCACGATTGCCAGCGGGCTTTCATCCCCTTTTGGTGTTGCTGTAGAGCCTAGTGGCATGATATTTGTTACTGAAAATGGCACAAATCAGATCAAGCGCATAAATGCTGCAGGAGCTGTCCTACCGCCGCTGCAATCCATGCTGAATACGCCGTTTGACGTACGTATTAGTTCCAGCGGTAAAATTTATGTGCGCAATAGCGAATTTATTACCGTCATTGAAAACGGCGTAGCGCGACGGCTGTTTGACACATTTCCACTGGGTGCTTTCGCATTGGATGGCTTGGGCGATGGCATCGTCGCCTTGCGTGGATATGATGTTTATCGCATCAGTATTGCCGGTGTAGCCACTAAGATTACAACACTACCTTTTTACCCGCGCTCGCTTTGTGTTGACGGCCTCGGCAACATACTCATCTCCGATTATTCAACGCCTAAAATTCAAAAACTAGATACTAACGGTGTACTGAGTAATTTTGCAGTAGCACCTGGGTTTGTGACGTCAGTCGTCTCTACCTTCAATGGCAATATCTATGCAGTAACAGGTGATGTTAATGTTTACGCCGTCTCGGGCGCCGGTGTAGTAACAGTGCTCACGACTTTGGCAGAAAATAATATTAATTTAAGTACCAGTGCCGATAACAAAGTACTCGTTTTGACGGGTACCGGCACTTTCGTGGTCGAACCCTCCACTGGTGTCACCACGCAAATTCGCACCAGTAATTATACTGACGGCGGCGCTACACGCGATGGTGTGGGTCAATTATGGGTTAGTATCACGACAAAAGATCAATTGATTAAAATTGCCGCGAGCGGCACCGAGTTAGAACGAATCAGCGGCTTTGCCTTCCCACGAGGAATCGTATGGACTGGTGCGGAATTTCAATTTGTTGATTCTTACGATAGGCTATTTAAAGTATTGCCTAATGGCAATCCGATCCGAATTACAGAGCGCTTCCCCTCTAATTTCTTAGCCGTACGTGGTGGTGTTGTATACGGGGTACGAGGGGGGGGTAATATTGTTCGTTGGAATGGTGTAGCTACTGAAATAGCATTCACAGCAGATGCGGCTATCAATTTTTCTGGCATTGCGGCGCGTCCAGACGGCACCATTTCTTTATCGGAAGCTAGCACCAGCCGTGTGGTGAGTTTTAATGCTGCCAATACAATAGTAAGTGACTTCGCAGGAATCGTTTATCCAACGGGTCTTGCCTTTGACGCGCAAGGGCGGCTCTATGTGGCAACGGGTGCGAACACCATCGTTCGGTTTAACACAGGTAGCCGCATTGCCAGTACCTTTGCAAAGGCTAACGTCCCCCGCTATTTGGCATTCGATCCGGCCGGTGATCTTTGGGTGACCAATAGCTACCTTGTAAATAAGATCAACTCTGACGGAATTTCGGTATCGAGTACGAATAGTGGATATTCCGAAGGCATCGCCAGCGATGCATCTGGCGTATTTGCTATAAGCCGATCTGAATCACAAATTCGTAAGCTGGTAGGTACGCAGTGGGCTAGTTTTGCAGCAGGGCTTAGCCAACCTCAGGGCGTGCGGGTTGCTGCGGATGGTAGTGTATTTGTAGCCAACTCTGGTAATGGCACGGTGACCAAGTTAAAAAATGGCGCGCTCAGCGTGGTCGGAGGAAACTTTAATTTACCGCATGCGTTGGATATCACTTCACAAGGTAATGTAGTGGTGGTGGGCAACGATGGCGATGCGGCGCAAATAGACGCTGCTGGCAAAGTGTCGGACTTACGTATATCCCCATTGGTTGAGCGCAGAATACTTTACGGCGTTGCTGAACGCCCAGACGGCAAAATAATTACTTTAGGTAGCACACGGTTTGCAGCAGACCCAGCGGCCTATGAACTTGCCATAACCCAAGCGGCACCTCCTCCCGCTGCTGGAACTATCGTATTTCAGGCATCGGTAGCAGCACCGCTAATAGCTGCCACCGAAGGGGTAAGTCGCGTCGATTTTGGCAATTGGATACCACCCTATGGCGGTGAGTTTAAAGCCGAAGTACGCAAAGCCGCAGTAGTAGGCGAATTATCCAATTTCTTACACGTAGGGCCGCTAGCCGAAGCAGCATTAACAACGGTCACTATGCCGATAGCACCTGGTGATCAAACCGTACCCTTACTTTTGAAAGTAAATGGTGCCGACTTTACATCAATCTCGCGCGTATCCGTACCACAAGTGAAACCACTTACTGAAAATATTGGGTTTCCAAGCGGTATGGCGGGTGACAGTGCAGGCAATACCTACTTCACCGACGCCACTTCTTTAAAGCGCACTGCAGCAGGGGGGGTAGTGGAAACCGTTGCCAGTGGTTTGTCAACCCGATTTGGGCTGGGTGCAGATTCTCAAGGCCGCTTCTATTTACCAAACGCGAATGCTGCAACCGGTCGTTCTGAACTGTTGCGCATTTTAGCCAACGGCACAAAAACCGTCGTTGCCGATCTTGGCGTTGGTGCGGTAAGCGGTATTGCGGTAAATAGTAAAGATGAAGTTTTTGTCGGTGCCCCCGGTAGGCTCCTTAAGGTAAATCCGGTATCAGGTGCTGTAAGTGTTGCGAGCACGACCGGTATTCCCGATCCGCGTGGAATTGCTATTGATGGCCGTGACAATATCTATGTCCAAAACAATAGCAATTTAGTAAGCCAGATCAAACCAGATGGCACTTCAAGAGCTATTTTTGATTTTGAATTTAAACCAGAAGACCCAGCTTTTGAGGGTGACGGTTACCCAACTATTGCCGCAGATTGCGCCGATAATTTTTACATTGCCCCGAGCCAGTGGCCAAAAATTAATGCTGCAGGTGAGGAGCATTTGCTTGCCCAAGTTATTGCTGCCAGCGGCAAGGTAGGCCTACTATTTGACGCGCTACAAATCAATTCGATATTAGGTGATATCGATTACTTATCCTTTGATCGCGCCAATAGCCGCATCCTAATGTGGAATCACGGCGACGGTAAAATTTGGCAAGCTCCCGTAACCTGCGGTGCCATCAGTCTTGAAGCGCATCTGCTCACTAAAGTGGGTCAATCCCTCTCCGGATTTTCTCATGCACCTTCCGCCATTGTGCCGCTGGCCGATGGCAGAACTGAGTATGTTTGGAGCCTGCGTGACGCGACAACACAAGGGTTCAACATTTCGTTCAATACCCTAGTTAAGGGCTTAGCGCTGGGTGAAGTTCGCAATGCGGTGGATAGCGGTTTCATCACCTTTAAAAATACCTTCTCGGCCAATGATGTCAAAGTACCGCTGGAAATACCCAAGCTAAATGTCGGCAATTTAGTTGATGTCACCATCACCAGCGACAGGCCTGATTACGCGGCAAACACCTCCGCGCTTGTCGCAACTAAACTAGTCAACCCAATTGCCCGCCCCATCACGGGTCAATTGGTGATTGATGTCGTTGATTCAGCCGGTGCTTTAGTTACGCGTATTTATCAAAACGGCGTATCCATACCAACTAGCGGGCAAGTCACGATTAATAGCGTGATGCCTATCGGCACCATCCTACCGGCAACCTACACCATTAAAGCCGCGCTCACTGAAACAGGGCTGCTCCAAGCAACTTCAACGAACACCTTCAATGTGCTTGCCGATCAAGTTGCAACATCGGCTAAAACCTTGCTCGCGCTCGATAAATTAAGCTATCTATCAAGTGATCGCGTGCTCATCAGCTCGCGTGCCACCAATCAATCCGCTAACGTACTTTTGCGTGATCTCACCTTCGCCATTCAAGTAAAAAATGCGCTGGGCGTATTGCAATTTAGCAAGTATCACAACATCAAGCAGCTCTTGCCTAATACTTTGTTGGATTTTTCAGCGCCCTATGTTTTCCAAAACTTACCTACCGGCACCTACACCGTTACGCAAGTATTGAATGATGCAAGTGGCCGCACTTACGATACTAATACCGCAAGCTTTATGGTTAGTTCCAGCGCTACATCCGGTTTTGGTCTAACCGGCACCTTAGCCGCTGTACCCAAACAAGCCTATATATCTGACGCCGTTAAACTTAACTTTACCGTCACCAATTCAGGCAACACCAACCTCAGTGGTATACCGCTAAATGTAGCGGTACTCGATCCCGCCACCAACGCCACCGTAGTCGAATTTCCATCCACTGCCACTATCGCCCAAGCTCAAACCTTAACCGCATTTGCTGATTGGACTGCCAGCGGCATAGAGGGCAGTACCTTGGTTGCAGTGCTCACAGGCACTGTTAATGGCACTGCTATCGTACTGGCACAAGATACCTTGCAACTCCTAACGTGCGCCGCTGCCCCCCCTACAGCGTTTACATTTACACCGCAAACGAATGTACTGCGCGGCGTGAGCGTCAGCAGCAACACTGCAACCATTAGTGGCCTAGTTTGCCGTACCCCAATAAGCATAACGGGTGGCGAATACAGCATTAATGGTGGCGCATTTACCAGCGCTACTGGCTATGTAAAAAATGGCAACACCATTGTGGTGCGCCAGCTTTCATCGTCCTTGGCACTGGTTAAAACTACCGCAACGCTTAATGTCGGTACTCGCCTTGTTCCGTTTGACGTGACCACCACCGGCTGCGGAACCGTATCACCCTTAGCGTTTACTGCCATCACCAACGCCACGGTAAACACGCTCTACACCAGCAATGGTGTGACCATTGCCGGATTAAGCGCAGGCTGCACCGCGCCCATAAGCGTCAGCGGCGGCCTCTACCAAATTAACGGCGGCGCATTAACAGCAATCGCCGGAACCGTTAAAGACGGTGATGTCGTCGCCCTGCAACAACGGTCATCGACACTATTCTCCACGAAAGTAACCGCCACCATTACAGCAGGAACCGTAAGCGCTGCCTTTGATGTCACCACCGCCGCCCCAGTCTGTACCCAACCCACCGCCTTCACCTTCACTGCACAAACAGGTGTCGCGTTAAACACGCTCATTGAAAGTAACACCACCACCATCGCAGGTATTGGTGCTGGTTGTACTTCTGCCATTAGCATTGTTGGTGGTGAATACAAAATCAACAGCGGCAGTTACGTCACTACAGCGGGCACCGTAAAAGATGGCGATATTGTCACCGTCAGAGTTCGTAGCGCCATGGCGGCATCTACCGCAGCCACCGCCACGCTCACTGTCGGCACACGTGTAGTGCCGTTTACGGTCACCACAGCCGCCCCAGTCTGCACCCAGCCTACTGCCTTCAGCTTCACCGCACAAACCGGTGTGGCGCTTAACACCCTAATTGAAAGTAACACCGCCACCATCGCAGGCATTGGTGCTGGTTGTACTTCGGCCATCAGCATTGTTGGTGGTGAATACAAAATCAATACCGGCATGTATATCGCAGTTGCCGGAACCGTTAAAGATGGTGATGTAGTAACGGTGCGGGTACTCAGTTCCACCGCAGTTACCACAAAGACCACAGCCACCCTAACCGTAGGAACAGTGAGCACGGCCTTTGATGTTACTACTGCCGCACCGGTATGTACGCAGCCTGCGGCCTTCACCTTCACCGCACAAACAGGTGTCGCGTTAAATACGCTTATCGAAAGTAACACCACCACCATTGCCGGAACTGGTGCTGGTTGTAGTACGGCGATTAGCATTGTCGGTGGTGAATACAAAATCAACAGTGGCAGTTACGTCAACACAGCAGGCACCGTTAAAGACGGCGATGTTGTTACTGCCAGAGTCCGCAGCGCGATGGTTGCGTCCACATCTGCCACCGCCACACTCACCGTCGGTACGCGTGTAGCGGCGTTTGTCGTCACCACGGCAGCACCAGTATGTACCCAACCTACCGCCTTCACCTTCACTGCTCTAACCGGTGCAGCGCTTAACACACTCATTGAAAGCAACAGCACCACCATCGCCGGTATCGGTGTTAGTTGTACTTCGGCCATTAGCATTTCCGGTGGTGAATACAAAATCAATTCCGGCGTGTATACCGCAGTCGCAGGCACAGTCAAAGATGGTGATGTAGTAACGGTACGCGTACTTACTGCAACCGCCGCATCCACTAAAGCCACCGCCACGCTCACTGTCGGCACCCGTGTAGTCGCCTTTGACGTCACTACCGCCGCACCGGCGTGCAGCCAACCTACGCCATTCACCTTCACCGCACAAACAGGGGTAGCGTTAAACACCCTAATTGAAAGTAACACCGTCACCATCGCCGGTATAGGTGCTGGTTGTACGTCAGCGATAAGCATTTCTGGCGGTGAATACAAAATCAATTCTGGCGTTTATACCGCAGTTGCCGGAGATAACTGCCAGCGGACTGGTAATGCTGTAATCAGGATT
>JANMDR010000087.1:0-2521 GCA_031376425.1 Betaproteobacteria bacterium | reverse complement strand
AATTTGGGTCTGTTACGATTGGCTGAAAACGCCATAGCGCTTGAAGGCGCTATCAACATCATCCGGCTTGGAGGCGCGATCAATACTATAGCTAAAGCAGATACGGCAAATTGTGCTGCCATCATCGCGCAATTAGATATTGATTATGATGCGGCTCTTGAGGCATTAGATGCCTTTGCCGCAACACTATCCTGATTTTATGGTTATTCTCGCGCGGCTGCGATTCGCCGTGAAAGTATCAAAATAGGAACCATGCCAACGGCCACAATTAAAAGCGATGCCACCGCAGCTTGCCCCAATCGCTCATCGCTAGCGAATTGAAAGCTCTGTACTGCCAGCGTATCAAAATTGAACGGCCGCATCACCAATGTAGCGGGTAATTCCTTCATCACATCTACAAACACTAACAGGCCAGCGGTAAGTAGGCTACGCGATAGCAGCGGCGCATGCACTCGCGCTAAGGTTTGCGTTGCGGTGAGGCCTAATGACTGCGCAGCATCATCCATACTCGGGGTAATTTTTGCCAATCCAGCTTCTATGGTTTGTAAGCTTACCGCTAAAAAACGAATCAGATAGGCGTAAATTAGAGCAGCAACTGAGCCCGTGAGTAGCAGCCCAATCGTGGCTCCAGAAAGCCGATACCAAGCGTTGGCAATAAAATGGTCAAGGGCGATGACTGGCACCATAATACCCACCGCAATCACAGCACCCGGTATGGCGTAGCCTAAACCGGCTACACGCGAAACAAGGCGAATCAATAACGATGTGAACGTGTGATTGCCGTGCGCGCGTGAGTGTTGTGACATCGGGTGCCCACGCTGCAATTTTGCCTTTAAGCGCTGTTTTAAGCCATTCTGCACTGGGTTTTGCTGTGTTGACGCATATTGCTTTGCCGCCCGCGCAACATAGGCCACAAATGTGGCGATAGTCACGGCCAAAACGGCGGTGATACTCGCCAACAAAATGCTGTTGCCCGCAAAAGTTAGAAGGCGGCTATCCCAGATTGTGTTGGACTCAGCATTGCTTGCCATGAGGCGCAGCAAAATCACCGTGGGCAGCACAAAGCCAAGCAAAATGGGTAGTGCACAAATTAGGGTAGCGGCCCAACGCCGCGCACCGTGCAAAGTGTGGGGAGTACGTACAGTGCCGGTAGATTGGCCATAGCGCGCGCGGCCCCGCGCTAAGCGCTCGCAAAATAGCACCACGATTACAAAACCAAGCAACACCATCGCCAATTTTGCACTTGATACTGGGTCACCAAGCGAGAACCAAGCGCGGTAAATACCGGTAGTGAAGGTCGGCACCCCAAAGTACGACACCGTACCGTAATCGGCTAAGGTTTCCATCAGCACGAGAGCCGTGCCAGCGGCAATGGCCGGGCGCGCTAGGGGAAACAAAATACGGAAAAAAATTTGCACCGGTGATAAGCCCAGCGAAGCACCGGCATCGCGATAGCTCGGTGATTGTTCTGAAAACGATACGCGCGTGAGCATGTATACGTAAGGATAGAGCACCAGTACAAACATAATAGCGGCGCCACCAAGCGAGCGCACATCGGGAAGCAAGGGCGCACTACCGTCGGCCAAACTGAACCACGCTCGTAGGGTCGATTGCAATGGCCCCGCGTATTGCAAAAAATCGGTGTAGGCATACGCTATTACATAGGCAGGCATAGCCAGCGGTAGCACGAGCAACCATTGCAAGCTATCACGCCCAGGAAACTGATAATGGGTAACGAGCCATGCGCACGTTGTACCCACCACCACCACGCCGATGGTGACCAGAATCAGCAGAGTAGCGGTATTAAAAATATAAGTGGGCAACACGGTTTGCGCCAAGTGCTGCCAGCCATCGCTACCGGGTAAAAATAGTTGTGCCGCAATTACACAAAGTGGCGTAATGAGCGCCACCACCACCAGCGCTAAACCTAGTGGCGTAAGCCAATTAAGATAAGTAAGCCAACGCGCAACTGGCTTCGCATTAGCAAAGCCCGCAACATCGTTTTTGGTTGGCGTAATATCGTGCATATTTACATTTTAATATGACTGAAAACACTCGATTATAGAGCGCCCTCAGCTATTAAAGCTGACCAACTATAATGCCGCTTTCTTGGTTTCCAGCGCATCCCAACGGGCAATGGCGGCTTCACTTAAACTTTCAAGCTCGCTAGCGCGTGTGGTTAACTGTTTGGCAAGGGCGGTATTGTTGCGATATAAGGTGCCATCGGCTAGCTGCGCAGCAATTTGCTTTTGCTCGTTTTCAAATGCCTCAATTTTAGCGGGTAACGCATCTAGCTCTTTGACTTCATTGAACGACAGTTTGTTTTTACGCACAGGTGCTGCCGGCGTGATGTTTGTGGCGGGTGTTACTGTCGTGGCCGCCGGTTTGGCAGATCGCTGGCTTAGCCAATCATCATAGCCGCCAGCATATTCTTGCACGTGACCATCACCCTCAAACGCCAGTACATTGGTTGCAACGTTATTTAAAAATATTCTATCGTGGCTCACTAGGAAAACCGTAC
>JANMDR010000203.1:0-8323 GCA_031376425.1 Betaproteobacteria bacterium | reverse complement strand
CCCGCGCTTTCACGCGGGCGCAACTTCAGTACTGCAACTACTTGATACCACACATGCTTTTAGCAACTTTGCGCGAACCGCTAAAAATAAGCACTTTTCTCTTTTCACTTTTCTTACGCTGTACCTAAAATGATTCTGTTTTCAATGACTTAACATGTGCGCGAACCTATGCGGAACAACGTTATTGCTTATGGTTCGCGTTACATTACTAATGGACCATCAAAGTCTATTGACTTAAAGGTGCCATATTGTTTTACGTGTTTCTCGATGGGTTCGTTCAATCGATACAACCGTAAACAATCTTCTTTTTCGTTGATTTCAGCTAGTAGCCGACGCTCTAATTCTTCATATTGCATCAAATCAACATTACACTCAAACACGGAATTTTGCACGCGTTGCCCAGTACTTTCACAAACTTTTGCCACACGACGTAATCGCCTAACTCCCGCTTTACTCATCGTTGATACATCGTAAGCCACCAAAATTAGCATCATAATTTCCGTAAGTGAACGATAATTATATGCGACTGGCTGCTTACGAATATTAGTGGATCAAAAATGGCACATACCCCTCCATTTCGCCACGTAGTGTTCGCGCTATGAACCTAGCTTGCAGCAATGGTACTAGACCTAGGGGCATTTTTTGTTCTAGTAGCGGATGGGTAATTTCTTCCTGCTTACGCTCTTGAAACGCAACGACCAAGGTGCGCCTTGCATTGTCGGACAACTGCACTGAACCTCCTTCGCGCAGTTCAAAATCGGCTGCCACTAATTGCTTACGATTGATCAGCGAAAGCGCTAAACGATCTGCGATGAAGGCGCGAAACTCCTCCACTAAATCTAGCGCTAAGGCTGCTCTTCCTGGACGCACCGCATGAAGGAAACCAAGTTGCGGATCAAGGCCAACGGCTTCAATAGCTGATCGACAATCGTTAGTGAGCATAGAGTATAAAAACGACAATAGCGCGTTCATGCGGTCACGGGGTGGCCGCTTACTACGGCCATCCATTTGAAAGTGCTCGCGGCAATCTTTACGCACCAATAAATTTAACGCGCCAAAATAACCGCGCGCGGCCTCTCCTTCAATGCCGCGTAGTGTATCTAAATCGCCCGCTGTAGCTAATGCCCGAAGCGATGCGTTTAAATTATCACACACCCGCTTTAACCTTTCCTGCTCTTCAACGTCATCATTTTCGCGAGCGCCGCGTAACAATATCTGGCGGCTATTTTTAAGTTTTCCGGCAATGAAGCTTCGCGCTAGTGTGAGTGTTACCGTTGCTTCGCACACTGCTTTGTGCTGCGCTTGACGCAGCAGAACATTTCCTGAAATGGGGCCTTCGAGGCGTGCTTTGAAGCGACCATTTCTATCGAGCAACACTAGCGACTTACCTTCTTCAGCAAGCCGATGCATCAACGCTGGTGATACCATCACATTGCCAAAACAAACCACGCTACCAAGATGGTGAAGTGGCACTGCCCCTTTTTTAACGCGCTCCACCTCTACACGCAGGGTGTCATTTTCTAAGTGTGCGTAGGATAAATCGGTGGTGATATACAGCGTGTTTAATATTTGTTTCATCTTATTCAGGCTTCAGGCGTGAGTAACGTGTGGTAAGCGTGCGTCAATGCGGCTTGGTTATCTAGCGCTTGTGGCTGGCAAATATCTTGCAATGAACACTGCTCACAACGCTTATCATTAACCGGCGGGGGTAGCTGCCCGCTTTTAATAATTACGCGAATAGCGGCCAGTGTTGCGACGACAGTTTGACGCAACCCGTCGTTAATCAAAACTTCACGACGGCGACGAGACGAAAAATGATAGATAGCGCCCTTTGGCACTGGTTGCCCTATCATTTCTTCTAAGCACATCGCCTGTGCGGCAAGTTGCAAATCATCATGCGCTTTTACGCGTTTAGCACCGTGTTTATATTCCACTGGATATGCAGCGCCTGCCGCATCAAATTCAACTACATCACACTTGCCAATTAACCCTAGTTGCTCGCTCCATACGGGTAGCGCCCGCACTACGCGCACCCCATCGCGCACCGACACACCCACGTCATCAACGCGTTCGTGTACGGCATCACCGCGCTTGGTATGCACGTTATGGTCGAAGGCTTGCTCAATGTGAATGAGCGCGTATTGACGCGGGCAGTAGCTGTAATGCTCCAACGCTGAAAGCATGACGGGATCAATGGATTCTAGCGCTGAAGACATAGCTTAGGTAAACGGACTCATGACGCTAAAATGATCCTCAATAACTTGGCCGTGATGGCCATGTTCCAAGTATAACCGATGAAAAATTTAGCGGGCATTCGCGTCATCCCGATCAAATTTGAATCCACTTAAATCAACATTGAAACCATCAAAGAAAGGCGGCATTTCCTCCGCTGTTTTAGGCATGGCAAGCTGTTCAGCACGCTGCTGCTTATGCTTGAGGAACTCAATAAAATAAAGAACTGCCGCTTGTTTTTCAGGCGGCAATGATTTGGCTTCTTCAGCGATGATGTCGGCGATTGTCATGCCCCTCCTTTTTCTATTCCTACAAAAATAGCATCAAAGACTGGCTAAATTGCTCTAGACCTAGCGCTTCACGCAAGATCATAAAAAGTCCTTACGACGCTAATCAATAACCATCAATCTCCTCACATTTTAGATCAGGTAGGTCTGTTAATGCATAACTTCCATCTGGCTTTACAGTCAACGTAGCGTGCACTTTTGCAGAGGAGTATTGCCCCGCTTTCGCATTATGCGGCCACCAAATGACTTTGCGGACAGCCATAGAACCTTCAGGACGTGCGGAAGACGCATCGCCTTCAAACAGCTTAGGCAACAATGCTTTAATAGCTTGCGCGTCGTCATCACTAAATCCGGTCTTATCTGCTAGCTGGGGTGTCATTGCACCATAGACGACATAGATTGCGCCGTCCACACGGTGCTTCATACCCATTGTATCCGACCCTCTTTTTGTACCGTCGCCCTCACCGTTAACGCTTTTAGTGATTTGCGTGCTAGAAATTCCTATAGGCTCAACACTAAACGCCGACTGAATAGTTACCGGCCCCCTGATGGCAATAGAAACCCCGGCAGCATCTGCTTCCTTACCAAATGCAAAGACCTGACCAAACGCTCGAACATCCAACCATTTTTCACACGCCATTTTGGCTGTTTGATCCTTTGTGTACTTTTTAGGATTGAACGCCTCCTTACCCAAGCCAATAGGCTTATCTGCTTCAGCTCTTGATTTGAGACTCGGCATGCCATCAGTTTTTTTCTCGTCAGACTGCACAAAAATAGCGTTGCCTGCAGTTTGTAGACGGTCGCGCAGCTTTCGTTTTAAACAGACATCGGTTACTTCGCCATGACCACCATAATCGGTGCGCGGGCGGTTGCCGTTGAGCGGATCACCGTTCGGATTGGCGTTTTTAACACTAAAAATTATCGCAAAATCAATTTTATGGCTTAAGGCACTCATGTGGGTTCTCCTAATTGTGTTGTATCTTCGATAACTTCATTTTTTTCTCTAAATTTCTGGCGCTGGCAGTGATAAGCCAATAAAAATTCGCCTGACAACGGGCCTTTGCGAATAAAGTCGTCGCCGACAAACAGGGCTGAGATAGCATCTATCTCTTTCAAGCTATTAACTAAAAAACCAGTCCTTGGTACTCGCAATCGCTGCACGTAAGGCTGAAGCGCTAGTTCTATGGCTCGCCACGTTTCAAGCGGATGATCTGCAAAACGTTGCATCAAACGCGCAGCGTTTGTAGAACGATTTTCTTTAGCAATTAGAAGCGCGATCTCCTCTATTCGTTCAGCAACTGCTAGTAATCTACCGAATAGGTAGTCACGCGAACAACTTTTTTCATCTAGCGCCATGGAATATTCCTTTCGTTCGTCTTTTTTAGGGTGTCGTTGGTAAAAGCCTTTGTAAAGCGCGCAAGCGATACCTAAATTGCGCTCCCACTGCCATCGCTCATCAGTTGCGTAAGCATTACGGTTTATTGCTCTGCGCACGCAGTTCGTAACTAAATCAAAAGGAAAAGGTTGACCATCAATAATGCAGGGGATAACCCGTTCGATTACCTTTTTCTTCAGTTCATCGGATACTTTTTCACCATATGCCGCTAACGCGATGGCTTTAGGCACTGGTGAGCTAATCGGCCATATCACTTCTGTTTTAGGCTTTTTGCCCGAAATACTCGGTACATCTTTGGTATGCCGTTGTTGCCACGCAAACTCACGATGCCACGCTTCCAGTCGATTAAAAAAATCATCCCTCATTAGTTCGCGATAATAGACAATACCCATACGACCAGGTGTCGCAGAATCAAGCCCCATAACTAGAATTTGTTCATTAGGTTTCAGTCGAAGGGCATAACCAGCCATATATTTTTTTAGCTTCATGGCATAAGACTGTCCTAAATCACGCGTGTGATCTGGTTCTTCAGCATCCCCACCAGTCGAATCGGAATTGACTGCTTCAAGGTTCACATCATCGGTGGATAAGAATGACCATGCATCACGTAAGGGTTCAGGTGTTGGCTTGCCTGATACCGCCCACGCCACATAGACTTGATCGCCGTTCCTAAAGCCTTGTCGTGAAATCAGCCATCGCAAAGCATTGTGCGCTTTTTGAGAGACATCAAAACCGACTGCACTAGCTTGTACATCGTCCAAAAATTTGCCGCGATACGTATAACCGCTACTGTCATTTGACGAAATAAGCTTTGCCTTATCGCCAGTGTGTCTCAATTTAGCGGGGTGATTTGTCGAGAGCGTTTGCGGTTTACCTGTAACGAAACACAAACCTATGTTTCCGCTTTCTGCGGTGTCATACGCTACCCAGCTTTTTTGTATCGAAGCATCTTTCCAAGTATCAGCCATCGGATCACTGGGCATTTCTACCGTCCAACACACCAATGCTGAACCTTGGTCAATCATTCCCTTTTCTTTTGGCAACACCTTAAAGAGCGGTGGTACCTCAAGTTCACTTACCCACTTAATCAATAGCTTATGGTCTATATCTACAAACAAAATATGACTGGACAGAAGATCGGCGATTACCGTCCCTTTATTTATGTAGCAACAAACTGCTTGCACTTTAGTATGTGCATGCGCAGACTCACACCACGCCTTTAACTGCTTTTGATAGCCTGCGAAATATGCGCTCTTCTGCCCACCAAAAAACAGATAATCTTGCGCAACATATTGCAATTTATCCGCAAGTGGATGTGCCGCCTCGCCGCTACTTCTACTGGCAGAACTCTCTGTTGCTGGCAATACTATTTGTGTCTTTTCCAAGACAGACGCTCGTTTAAAATTTCCTTCGCCATCAATCACAATATTGATGTGTGCGTTTTGCAGAGTATGACTAGTAGGCATAGGCAACTCGGCCTGTGGCAGATCGAGTAAAACGCCCGCCTCATAAGTCTGATAGAGTTTTTCCATCCAGCTCATGATTGCGCCTCTTCTTGTTCGACCGCCGTTAAACTCGAACCGATTTCAAACTGTTTAGCGCTCATATTACGTACAAAGCGACGAAGGATGCACTCATCTGTGCGTGGGAAATTCAGTATTCCCTTTTTAAGGGTAGCTTGCCAAAATTGAGTATGCAATTCATCGATACCTGTTTCATCGGGGTAGCTAAAACTGTGAAACATTAACCCAAATGCTAGCTCATCAAGATTATCGTAGGCACCGCCGCCGTCGCCAAAAACACAGGGTTCCACATATGCCTGACAGTCACGCGTACCTAAAAAAATATCTTGCCTTCCGCCTTTTTCTAGCGCTCGTTCAAGCATACTGAAGTGCTTACCGAAGTTGCGATCTGACGTCAGTTCAGGCCGGTGCACATTCCATTCAAAGTGCGCTTCAACTTGATATTCAACGTCATGCAAAAATGTATAAATAGCTAAGGTATTGCCACCATTCCAAACCAGCGGCTTCGTCCCCTTTGTTTGCGTGCGCACTGCCTTTATCACTCTAACTCTATCTACATGCCAAACCAATGTTGGCTTCCAATAAATAGACTTCAGCACCCCCTTTATTGCTTCATATGTGGGTAGCTGATAACTACATTTCTCACCGCCGACACGGGTAATTGGGTCTGTAAAAAGGGCATACCTTCCCCACAATCGAAAGCTCACACTTTTATTCATTGAAACTCCCTTTTAGCTACACTTTAGTTAAAGAATCTGCGTGTCCAATAATCCCACCACGTCCGTTGACAACCCAAATTCCATGCTATAGAAGCGCTCATCTAAATAGTACACACCTTCGCCTGCATGAATTTCTATCACTGCATTTTGCTCTACTAATTTACGCCAGACGTTTGGAAATACATTTACGCTATATTTTTGGGCAAGTCGTAAACAGCGATAGTATTTTGCGGCATCAAATTCTTTTTGAGTCGCGCAAAGTTCGCTAATTAGAGATTTGCCATTGCCATACGGCACAATTACGGATTGCGTAGGCGCGTCTATTGCTCTAAACGCGTCTGCGGCGGTTTTAAATGACTGCCGCAACTGCGCGGGCTCTAAATTATGAATGTTCAAATTGTTGGAGCTAAGTAAGTTCAATAATGAATCGGTTCGCCCCACTTGTTTTTCATTCAGTTTATATACCATTTCATCCGCTCGATCATAAAAGTAGTATTTGAAATACAACGCGATGGCTTCAGGATGTAGTAAGTTTGCATTATCGGTCTCACTTAAAACCCGCAAGGCCTTTTCCTGGCCTACTTTTATCTCGTTCAGTTGCTCTATAGTTTCAGTTGCAGGATTGATCACATGCACGGTTGCAGTGGGCAAACGTGCATTTCGGTTACACCGCCCTGCGGCTTGCGCTATGGAATCAAGCCCAGCTAAAAAACGAATAACACTGGCGAAGTCTATGTCTACGCCCGCTTCAATAAGTTGCGTACTAAAACACAAGACTGGCAAATTTTTTTCTAAGCGGTCGCGCATTTTTTTAAATAACTCGCTTCGATGCTCCGCACATTGATTAGTACTCAAATGGAAAATACAACTCCTTGCAACAGATTTCGCGCAGGCTCGATACAATACCTGCGCCCACGCTTTAGTGTTTACTATTACCAAGCAATTTCCTGCAGTACGCAACTCAGATAACGCAAACTCAACGATTTCGGCTTCTACCCAACCCTCTGGCTTGGTTTTATTACTAATTTGTACGCGTTGTAAATCCGTAAATAACTGTCCAACATTTTCAATTAATTCATTTTGTTTCGGAATAGAAAGCTGCCCTTTTTCTGAAACTGGCAATTTATCCAATAGCGGCTGAGTTGCTGTGCATAAAACGGCAGTTGTTGCGGTGTAAGTAGTTAAAAAATTTAGTGTATTGCAAAAAATATGAGTGCAATTGATCGGTAATGTTTGAATCTCATCAAAAATAATGACGCTTTTTGCCAGTTGATGCATGCGGCGAACACCGCGCGTACCGCCGCTAAACAGCGTTTCCAAGAATTGCACCATCGTTGTTAACACTATTGGAGCGTCCCAATTTTCGGCGGCTAACTTGCTTTGCCAGGTTTGATTTTCTGGCTCCAAGTTGGAGTGATGCTCAAGTACCCAAGGATGTTTTTCGCTAATGCGTTCGATGGCGTGCCGAATAGCATCTGCATTTTGCTCAATGATAGATGTGTACGGAATAACATAGATAATGCGATCCAAGCCATGTTTTTTTGCGTGATGCAGCGCATAGCGCAAGCTAGAGTAGGTTTTACCTCCGCCGGTAGGAACCGTAAGCGTGTAGATGCCTTGCGCATCCTGCGCACGGTTTTTACACGTGTCAGAAATTGCACTTCGGATGCTGTTGATCGGCGTTTTGTTAATTGCAGATTCACGTAAAAAAAGCTCCAGTCGTTCGATTGCAATATCCCACGCAGGCAATCTATTTCTATGAAGTCGATTTTTTGGCATCTCAAAATCGGCGCTATTTATCCGATCAGCGTCAATTAAGCAACTGAATAATAAACGCGTCCATGTTCCAATATAAAAATCCTTTACCGTGCTAGAGACGATCTGCCCATGCTGTTCGCTGCGCCTGAAGCGTTTTATTTGTTCAAGAACACCAACTATTAACTGTGTGCCAGCTAGCTGTTGCGCGCGAAGCAATATAGCTTCATCGGCGTTACCTACGCATTCAAGTAAATGCGCGTCAGCTTCTTGTATATTCATGCGGTTTTTAAAACCATTACGACCGTCCGGTTTTAAACAATCAATCAAACCGCTATGATGTGATGCAATACAGAGCGCTAAAATCTGACCGCATAGCCTACCTTCACCATTCTTCCCAAATTTGCTTAA
>JANMDR010000066.1:0-21544 GCA_031376425.1 Betaproteobacteria bacterium | reverse complement strand
TTGCTTTCAACTTTAAATCTAATCGCGCAATAACCGGTTCCATCAACCTCGAATTTTCCATCTGCTACACCAGCCGTGAAGCCACTCAGTTTAAGGCTTGTCATCTTGCCCTTCTGAATTTTCGTTGATGTCGCAAAGGTCGCGCTCTGCGTACCAACGCAATCAAGTGATTGACCAGTTACCTTCACATTATGTTTACCACTCTTGCTTGGGTACATGGGTGCATCGTGCTTGATATTGAATGTATAGGGCAAGGCAATATTGCCGAAGTCAGCGGATTTATCGTCGATGGTCAAATTCAATTTTCCGCATTTAGCGGCCTTATCACCGAGCACATAAATTTTAAGGGGCTCATTCACTCCGAAGGTCGGTTGTTCGGGTGACACATTGATGATTTGCGTGAAGGGCATCAATGCACCGAGTTTTTGCCGTTGCACTTCAAAATTTGCTGAAACACTACCCTTGCATGCGCTGGTGGGTTCACCGAGAACAGAAAAATCAACACGAAATTTACCGTGCTGTAAATTTGCGGGTACAGGGCCGACAAGACCGGGCAAGGAAACCGTTAGCTTTACCCCTGAAACTACAGCGAGGCTTATCGCATCAGTGCCTTCAGCAAGCTGCCAAATATTGGCATTAAAATTGCAATTTGTACCACTGGGGCGATCACCGGTGAGCAGAGCCGCAATCGTAATATTGCCAGGTGTTGGAAAGCTTGCTTGGTTGAGTTCGGCTTTCTTTAAGTTAGCTTTTTCAACTGCGGCAAAACTTAGTGCGCTTAGCGCACTCAGGCCGCACAGCACCACACCAAAAACCGCTGGCGCGATGCGTTTGTATTGTATGGATAAGTTCAATTTTGTAGCTTTACAGCTGAGAGAGGTTTGCAATTTAGGCCTTCGCATTTGTGAGTGTAAGTGTGAATGTGACAATGAAATTTTATGCTGCCGACGGAGGGTAATATCTACTGAGTCGTAGCCACAAGCACTACGGTTCAAAAATTAAAACGCCTTGTAGAATTCCTATTTACAGGCTTCTACAAGGCATACTTTTGTGACCAAGCGCTATCGTATTATTTAGTTACTGCACGCAAAGCAACATTGTCGTGAACCGCAATGGTTTTAGTTGCCGAGCCATCGCACGGGCCACCGGGCCCTGCTTTTCCTTGTAGCGTCACCGTCACAATGGTCTCGTTATTTGGATAAACATTGAGTCTCGGTGCAGAGATGGCGGGAATACCAGTCATTGCGTCACCTATGGTGTAGAAAACCGAATGGGTAGTTTGCTTACCGTTAAACTTCTGGATAACCGCGTAACTACAGGTTTCGCCACCGCTAAAAATAGGCTTGATTCGCAATACGCCAATGTCGTGTGCGGGAGAAAATACACTATTGCAGTTTTGGCAATAAGCGCTTAGGTTCGGGCTGTTGGAATCCGGACTTCCGTAGCCGTCGCTACTTGCCATATTGAAGTGATAAGCAAATGCGACAAGCGTGACGTCCTTTATGGTTGCTGTCGCTTTTTTTAGTGTGAATTTTTTATCTGCCTGTGATCCGCAACTTTGATTCGCAAGACCATCATCGAGCGCGGTAGATTTCACCCGCATCGTATACACACCGGGCGCAAAGCTTGCCAACTTACCTGCGGGAATAGTTTGCGATGCAGAAAATTTGTTACCCGTCAAAGCCGGTTTGCCCTGACCATTCGAATCGATCAACAACAAAGTCCAGCCACATTGCTGCGCGGGGTCATTACCGTTATTGATATTTCCTTCCACGGCAAATTCTATGGGCTCATCCGTACGGGCCGCGTCGTCAGTACCGCTGGTTAGCCCGCGCACATACATACCCTTAATGTAAGGCGCAACCGGTGGTTTGGGGTATGTCGCAACATCAAGGCTCACATTATTGCCATCACATGCTGGACCAAAAAATAACTTTGGCGTACCCGGCATCGCATGAATTTTGTATTTGTATTCATAGTTCAGATCGGGAAATTTTAGCTTTACCGTAACGGGAAAGGTCTTCACATCAACCTCGACAGCCTTGGGACCAGGTTCCGAATTAGTCATCACGTTGAGCACGCAGTTGCCACCCGCGCCGTTGATCGTAATCAACATGTCGGTACCACCCGGTGCGGTCATCATTTTCGGATAGGGTGTGGTCATTGACGTTGCTTTGCTGGGTAACGCCGCTTTAATTTCGGTAGACGATACTTGCGTACCCAGACAGGCTTTGTAAGCACCCCACGCATAACCACTGACGGTAACTTTGTAAACTCCAGCTTTATCGTAAGAGCGGGATTCGATAAACTGCATAGGCGTTGTCGCCTTCGTCAAAGTCATATTTTTAGGCGACGTCCCATCGCTATATTCCATGCGGATACCGCAGCTAGCAGTTTCGTTGTTGTAATAACCAACAGCAAAAATATGTTTCACCGCAATTACCGGCGTATCAATAGAAAGCGTAGCAACATGCGGTTGCGCGGTGGACGCATCTAGCGTGCCGGCAGTAGCGCTATAGGTCGTTAACAGCGCTATCGCAATTCCACTTAGGGAGGTTAATAATTTTGTTCTCATGATTTATCTTCTTTGCGTTGTAATAGGGTTGTTCTGAGATCGCAGACCCACGGCCCGCGAATTTGCGGAATCTATTTTTTGGCCTTCGGGGCTGGGTTCACGATTTCAGGTTTAATCGTGTAACCATTGGAATTATCTGGGGCCTTGTGACCGTTAACATCGCCGCCATCACCATGCGCACCGTTGTTGTTACCGTCGGTCTTCTTGACCGTACTTTTGCCCTTATTAGCTTGGCCTTGCGCCCATGCCGCATCGTGCGCAGATTCACCACCACCACCGGCACCGGTATCACCCGTCTTACTGCCTAAATCTGCAGGATTCCATAACGGGACGATGCCCTTACCTTTCAATACCGTATCGTATAAGGACTTTTTGCTCGACCTCGGCAAACCGCCCTTTGATGCCGCCAAACGTCGGATGATATCTTTGTAGTCTGGCTTTCCGGTGCCGTTGCCGCTACCATCAGGATTAGGGTTCGTACCCGATACCGAGCCATCGGTGTGATAAATGATGGCATAAACTTGGCCATCACCACCTACATAAAGCTCAACTACGGTACCGTCAGAATCAAGATCGGAATAGACTGGTTTATCAGCAAATGCAGGTGCTGTGATTAGCATCGCCGACGCCAACATAGCGGCATAAACGGACAAGCGAAATGGCTTCAACATGATATTTTCCTTTATTAAAAACGAAAAGTTAGGGTTTCATATTGAGTCTAACGAACTTGCAGCGAGGTTCAAAAAATATCCTGCATCAAAACGCAGGTCATTCAGCAATTGTCGGTAGTAAACTTCCGAAAGCTGGTCAGGCGCTTCGCTTGGGCGTTGGCGTTGGCGTTGTCTTTAGCGTTGATATACGCACACCGAGAGCGCAAATAGTAGATACATAAATGCCCTGTAGACGCCCTACATTAGGAAATCTACAGGACATCTATGCATTTCAAAATAGGATTTCTAGAACAAACCCTGCTAGTGACCGCATTAGTTATTTTGCGGTCACGCTGTGATTCAACACGCTTGATATTGCTGGAAAGTTATAGGTATCACCTGCAAACTCACTCGTGATAGTCACGTTTCCTGCTAAAGCAAATGTTGTTTTGCAACTGGCTTCGCGGATATGGGTCACATTGCTGGCGCGCAAGGTAAGTGGGATGTTGGCACAGCCGATGATTGCTACACCGTTAGCTTTAAACGTAATCACGTTCTCCGCACTAGTGTAGGGCACACCCGCAATATCGGTTACCCATGCTTTGAAAATTGCCGGTGCATTTACAGCGCTAAATGTTTGCGTCATAGCTGTGGGCGCAGTGTATATTTGCGCTCGCTCTATTGCTTTCAATACGGCGTCTGTAGCCGCTTCACTATTTACGTTTACGCGTGGAATAAGCGGGAAGAATGTAGCTTCCATTTGGCATGGGCCGTTTACAGTGACTTTATAAGTGTCCAAGCCAGTACCAATCGGCACAAATGGAGCCGGTTGACTGGTTTTAACGTAATCGCAGTTACTCACCACACGCAATACATGACGCGGCTTAGCCGTTACGGATACGTTCAAGGTGCTGCCATAGGACACGGTTTGCTCACCTTCGGGAAAAATCGTGCCTAGGCCCGCAGTTGTGATGTTTACGAAGCTTTTGAATACCGAGGGACCGGGGGTGATAATGGGAAAAGTAATTTTGCGTACTTTATTGCCAAAAAAACTACCCACATAGAGGTTGCCCGCAGCATCAAGGCTAAGGCCAACAGGGCTATTTATCGTCGCACTTGCGGCGTCACCACCATCGCCAGTATTTGTTGCCGCGCTGGCATTTCCGGCCAGTACCGTGGTGCTTCCAAGTAGGGATGTAATGGTGCCATCGGGTGCAATTTTACGGACTCGGTTACCAAAAAACTCTGCGACGTAAAGATTGCCAGCGGCATCTTTCTCCAGCCCATACGGTAGTGATAGTGCGGCCAGCGTGGCTATTCCACCGTCGCCAGCGCTAGAGCCGGAACCGGTTCCAGCAATGGTTTTTAGGATGCCGCCGGGTATAAATTTTTGGATGCGATTAGTTCCAGGGGAAGACACGAGGATACTGCCATCAGCATCGACAAGTAAGCCGCCGGGGGTATCGATTTGCGAGTTTGTAGCGAGATTATTTTCGCCTGAGTATCCCGCAACGCCGGTACCAGCCAAAGTGGTGATAATGTTGGCGGTGTCAATTTTACGAAGGACATGCGCGGCGTAATCTACAAAAAACAAATTTCCTGTCGCATCAAGCCGAATGACTAAAGCCCACTCAACGAATACGCTAGAATGCGAAGCCGGTACGCCACTGATGATAGCGCCGACATTGCCAATACTCCCATCACCGGCAATAGTGGACAGCGCACCACTTGGGCTGATTTTCTGGATCGAGCCTTTATTGCCGATATACACATTGCCGGCTTGATCTTCCGCCAAACCGCTCGGCCGATTTAAATCCGCCAAGGCCGCCGATGCCGCGCTTAGCGTAAAACCGGAATTGCCAGTGCCGGCGAAGGTAGTGATCTCACCCGATAAATCAATTTTACGCACCCGATGATTACTCGCATCGGCGATGAGGATGCTACCGTCTCGACGCACCAAAACACCGATAGGTAAGTTAAATTGTGCTGCAGCAGCAGGACCATTATCGCCGGAAAAACCGAGCACACCGGTACCTGCAACCGTACTAACAGTTTGCGCCAAGGCGGAATCGGCAATGAGCAGCGTTGTTGCCAAACAGAAAGGTAAACCTAGCGCGGCTAAGCGCTTGAGTGATTGCATTTTAATTCCAATATTTTAGATGACGATTTTGATAAAGAGCGCGCCGACGGCAATTCACCTAGCGCGCTACTGAGTCAACTGTTTGGGCAATCAGGTTCATTACTTTTTTATGACTTTCTCGCAACCTAAGAACCTACCAAAGAAAATTTCGAAATTATTACGCACCCGCTAATACCGCAATATTCCAATCAGGTAGGCACCAAACCAACCTATCGGCAAATACACCCCGATAAAGACCGTGATGCGGTTTTCCCAACTATTTTTCCAGAAGTCGAGTTCACGGCAAAAATGGGTACATAACCCCAAAGAGAAACCACTAAAATAGAGTCGGCGCAACAACTCTGGTTCGTTAGCAATTTCTCCTCGATCGAGCTTGTCACCCAGCACCCAAAACGACCCGAAAATCACTACGCAGTGAAACAGAAAAATGACTACACCAAGTAAGGTCGGACGCGCCAAGGTGATGCCAGCGCAGGTGAAAGTTGGCTTAGCACTCATCACGCACTGCCTATTTCGCGTCACTTAAAAAACCGGCAGCTCCGTCGATCCGATCAAGCCGGATGATAATATTGCCTAACGATTGGCTTTTCGCGATGACGAAATGATCGGTCACTTCCACCACTAGTCCAGGAACATGCAGACCGTTCACCATCAACACCAAGCCGCGTGGTTGGGTGCAACTTGCTTCGAGCATATTACGTAATGGGTCGGCACATGCCGCCGCATTGGTGTTTACAGGTACATTTGTAGCGGACATTGATCTCACTTCCTTAAGCGATCTGCGATTTCATGCGTGCCGCACGTTCGGTAGCCGATGGGTGTGTAGACAACCAATTACTGCCGCCACCGGAAAGCTTGGCCAGTTTTTCTAGCGCGCTCACAGCCGCTTTACGCTCATAGCGACGTCGCGCCATAAACTGCAGCGCATAATCATCGGCTTCACGTTCGTTACTTTGCGAATGCTGTGCCCGCACTACTTTCACCATCATATCGCCCAACTCCGAATCGGCTAAATTGGCGTGTTTTGCGCCGGAGGACGCTACCGCTTTTTGCGTGGCACTGGCGGCCAAGGCCGTTTGCATACGCTTCTTGGTGTGACGATTTTTAACGTGACCCATTTCATGACCAACTACGTAGCGAATTTCATCGTCCGTCATCATATCCATCAAGCCGCTATAGAGCCGGATGGTACCATCGGCCATGGCGAAGGCATTGATTTCTTTCGTCAAATATACTTTGTAATTTAGGCGAAGCCCTTGATCTTCAGCCAAGCCCGCTGTTAATACCGCTAGGCGTTTGCCGTAGGCGCTATCGGCTTTGGCGACGCTGGTTCTACGATCCATAAATATAGCCATTTGGCTAGCGTAGGCACGCACATCTTGATCGGTAAGCGACGCGGCTTTGACGATATCGCCTGCAGCCGCACCGAGCATGCCGCCCAAATCGAGTGCGCAGGCAACGGGGGACAGTGAGGATAATGCAAGCCCAGCGACCACAGGCAGCGCTGGCAGCGCAATTAAAAGTTGACGACGATTCATGGTGTAATCCTATTAAAAAATTGATGATTGAAATATTGAAAATTCAAGTATTTAGGCACTCTTCAGCCTATTGTCTGCGCCTACTTTGCTACAGTTACGCTGTGTTTTAGCGCATCCGCACTTGCCGGAAAATTGTAGGTATCGCCAGCAAAATTCGCACTGATCGCCAAATCGCCTCGCCTGCTAAACGATGTGGTGCAGCTTGCCACCCGTATGTGCACCACATTGCTGGCGCGCAACACCAAGGGCACTGCTGCGCAGCCGGGAATAGCTACGCCGTTGGCGGTAAAAGTGAGTACGTTTTCCGCACTCGGAAAAGACACACCCGCAATATTGGTCACCCACGCAATGAAGGTGGTGCGGGCATCAATAGCGCTTTGCGTTGGCGCGGGTAGCAGCGGTGGTAGGTATTGGCCTTGAAACTCCACATCATCTAAAAACTTTGTTGCAGCCGCTTGCCCGGCAATATTTACGTTGGGAATCAGTGGAATAAACGCGGCTTCAATACTGCATGGACCATAGAGCGATTCGGTAGTGTAATTCGATGATCCAGTGCCTATAGGTACAAACGGCAGGTTTAAACTGGTTTTTGCATAATCGCAAGTGCTGGTGAGCTGCTGGCGATAGCGCGGATTAGCAGTAATGGTGAAATCAACTTTTTGTCCGCAGCTAATGCTTTGCAAACCTTCTGGCGAAATAGTCCCAAGGCCAATAAAATTACTATTCACGCTGGCGTTGAAAGTAGGCGATGCGCAAAATGACACTGGCGGGGCTACTGTGCCTGCCACCACAATGCTAACCGTAGCTGTTACGCCTAGTTGCGCTTGCGCACCGCTGTAGCCCGCCAATATAGTGCGGGCACCGGCAATGGCAGGTGACATGGTGCAGGTGGCTACCCCTGTCACTATCGTCACTGCGGTACAGCCAGCGATATCAACACCATTTTCTTGAAATAGCATTGTGCCTAGCAGGGTGTTGTCGGCCAAGGTGGCGGTAAAGGTGACTGCTTGACCAATGTTAGGCGTGCCATTGCTAGCGCCCAAATTTAACGCAACTACAGACACCTTGCGCACACGCGAGTTGATGGTGCCCACGAACAGATTACTACTCGTATCGGAAAAAATACCCCACGGAGTTTGCACACCGGCGGATACGGCAAGACCACCGTCGCCAGAATCGATGGCAGTCGCATTACCGAGCACCGAGGAAACAATGCCTTGCGCATCAATTTTACGCACAAGATGATTGAACGTATCGGTAAAATATACATTGCCTAGAGCATCCACCGCAATGCCGATGGGGTTATTTATAGTTGAGCCTACGGCGGCGTTACCGTCACCGTTAAACCCTGCATTTTGCCAGTCACCCGCGATGGTATTTATTTTGCCATCGAGCGTAATTTTACGTATGAGTGAGTGGCCTTGAACGGCAAGATAGATATTGCCTATGCGGTCTATCGCAATGCCGGAGGGGAAATTTAATACCGCGGCCGTAGCCACTATGTTTTCGCCATTATATGCCACGTTCAGCAAACTACCCGTGCCGGCAACACGGCTAATCACGCCTTGCGGGTTAATCTGTCGCACCACATTAACGTCATAATCAACAAAAACTAAATTACCCGACGGATCAAACGCAGCAGCAATCGGCAGCGACACTTTTGCGGCAGTGGCTAAGCCACCATCACCGGTGTTGCCCGCTACGCCATTACCGGCAATGGTGGTAATGATGCCATTGGAATCAATTTTGCGAATGGTGCCGACATCACCGATAAAAATATTGCCCATGGTGTCGCCAATAGCAAACTCTGGCCTAATAAACGTAGCCGCTGTAGCCAAACCGCCGTCACCCGCATAACCAATACCACCCGTGCCCGCAATAGTAGAGATAACGCCTGTTTGCTTATTTACCATGCGCACGGTATGAAACTGGTTATCGGGAATCAGTAAATTGCCACCCTTATCCGCACCAAGCGACCGTGGGTAACCAAGCGTTGCCGCGCTAGCCAAGCCGCCATCGCCAGTGGAAGATGCGACACCAGTGCCCGCATAGGTGTTCACGTTTTGTGCATTGGCAAGCCCACAGCATGCGCTTAGCACGGCCACCGCAAGGGCTACTAGGTAGTCATTAAATGCAACGGTTGTTTGCTTACTTCTCATTTAAAATTTCCTCAGCTGATACCGTGAAAATGCCCTTATTTCAGGCGCTTTCACGGCATTTACGGCATCTACAGCAAATGAATCAATCGTTTTATGGCGCTAAAACAGTGTGTTCTAGGTAGGCTGGGGGCGTGGCTGGGAAGTTGTAGTCATCGCCTGCAAACTCCGCTTTAATCGCCATCACACTCGCGTTGGCAAAACTCACCACGCAACTAGCTTCACGAATATGCAGCACATCGCTGGCACGCAACACTAGGGGCACTGCTGTGCAGTTGGGGATAGCCACGCCGTTTGCGGTAAAGGTCACTACATTGGTAGCACTTGGATACGGCACACCGGCAATATTGGTAACCCATGCCGTGAAGGTGGTGGAGGCACCGGCGACACTAGCTGTCGGTAACGGTATTACGGGTGCGTTGTAAACTTGGGCACGTTCGACTTTCTTAAACAACGCCAACGCATTAGCTGCACCGGCAATATTTATGTTCGGAATTAGCGCTCCAAACGAAGCTTCAACTGCACAATCACCCGCGAGTGCTTCAGTTTCAAAAGTTGTTAGCCCCGTGCCATTGGGCACCAAAGGAATCGGCGCACTGGTTTGTTTGTAGTTACAGGTGCTAGCGACACTAGCCACAAATCGAGGGTATGCGGCAACGCTAAACGCAATTATGTTACCTGTAAATACGTTAGACACCCCAAGTGGTGTAATCTCGCCAAAACCCACTGATTTAGGGCTAATAGAAGCGGTGAAAGTGGCGGGCATAATTGTTACGACGGGTGCACCAGCTTTAACCGACATCCCTTGCTTAGCAACACTACCCAACGTAATATCGCTACCCGAATAACCTGCCGAAACAGAACGTTTACCTACTGTTGCAAAACTGGTTGTACATGTCGCCACACCTACCGTAACCGGCACTGCAACACAGCCAGCAATGTCTACCCCTGCATCTTGGAAGTCAACGGTGCCGGTAAGCGTAGCATCGCCTAATGTAGCCGTTAGTGTGAAGGATTGATTTTGGGTAGGCGCAAAATTTGTAGAAACCAGCGTAACAACAGGTGCAGCAACGCGGCGCACAGCGCTGCTGAGGGTAGATACCAACAACGCGCCATCGGTGTCAATAAAAACGCCCCACGGTGCATTGACGGCGGCTTGGTTCGAGGGAAAGCCATCACCATTGTCGGCGCTCGCGCCAGTACCCAGTATGGTAGAAATTATGCCGGTTTTAGAAATTTTACGGACGCGATTACTTCCTGAATCTGAGAAATATAAATTACCTACGCCATCCATGGCCAAGCCTTTTGGACTAGTTAGGTTGGCCATGAGGGCTGAACCACCATCACCGCTGAAGCCTTTATTGGTTGGTATGCCCGCAATGGTGTTAATTTTTCCATCGAGCGTAATCTTACGAACAATATGATGACCGCCAACCGTCACATAAATATTACCTGCTTTATCAACCACAATGCCATTCGGGAATGACAGGTTTGCGGTAATGGCGTCAACATTTTCACCGTTGTAAGCGGCATTGCTACCAGTACCCGCAGTAAGGTCAATAAAGTCACCAGCAAAATCTATAAAGCGGATGACACCGTAACCGGAATCAACAAAATAGAGTTTGTTGTTGGCGAAGGTGGCAGCATCTGGCCCCCCCAGTGTGGCAGCCAACAGTGATCCGCCATCACCAGAATAGATATAAATAAAATCTTGCCCAACCACGGTTGAAATTACGCCAGTGCTGACATCAATTTTGCGGATAGTAGAATCACCGCCTACAAAAATGTCACCAGCGCTATCGGCCAGTGCAAAAGTGGGTGCCCTTAGCTTTGCCAACGTTGCCTGCCCGCCGTCACCCGAATAGCCATACGCGCCGGTTCCAGCTAATGTTGTAATTGCGTTGGTAGTAGCATCAACTGACTTAACGGTATAAGACTGATTACCCGGCACCAATAAATTACCGCTTTGATCACGGCTAACTGCATAGGGCGCACCGCCCGCGGCAAGGGGTGCCACAAGGGTAGTCACGATTTGCGCATTGGATGGTGGCACTATTGCGTGTGCTGGAGTTGCGTTCAATGACGCTACCGCAAGCGCAAACAATACGGCGCAGCTAAGTAGGGAAGGCTTGCATAATTGGGTGTTCATGGTGGAATCCTATTGAGTAATTCTATAAAGCCAAGATGGCTAAACGGGCGCTGGGACGGGCAATTTTTTAACTACTAAAAAGTAGTGCGAAATTCGATTAATTTTGCGTTCGCTCGTAACGTACTGGGTAGGCGCTGACAGTAGGAAGGTTCAATAATTATTACGAAATAACCTGCGCACTACAGTGTGTTGGCTTGGCAAATTTAATTATTCTCCCCCATCAAAAAGCCTGTAGGTTCCCTAAAAATAGGAAGCTACAGGCCATATCTGAAATTAAACTACTGGGTAATAATAGCCAACCGAACAAGTATTTTTATTATTGGCAAGTTTGCGTAATGTTAGCTGTTACCCCACCAATGTTTACCGTTGCCCTAACCGCTGGACCACTGGTGGAGGTGCTACTGCCCACGGTGTTAACACGTATGGCAATAGTTTGACCATTACTTATCGTGGCTGGTCCACTCACAAAACCACCGCCGTTGATACTCATCGCCGCACCTGGGTTTGCGCCTAAGGCTGTTAAAGCAACAGTGGCCGCAGCGGTTAACCCACTAATCGCAACTGGAGTAGTTGTAAATTGTGATGTGGTACCAAAGCAAGATGGCGGGCCAGTTGGGTTTGTAGCAAGATTCACAAAGCTAAATGCATTAGGCACGGTATCCCATGTGGTGGTGGTAAACGTGGCCGATACGCCTCCTATGGTTAAGGTAGCAGTGGCACTGCCAGCGCCATTGACTACGCCAGAACTGGTGAGCTGCACCACAACTGTTTGATTATTTAAAATGGTGCCGTTCGCAGAAGTAAAGCCACCGCCACTGATTGCATATGAACCACCCGCAACGGAGATGGGCGACGGTGCATTAATACCGGTAATGAGAACTGAATTTGACGACACCAAGCTCGATGGGGGCACTGCGTTTTGAGATGTGAAGGCGAAGGCATTCGGCGTGGTGATAGCCGCTTGCGTAGTAACAGAAAATATTGCGGTAACACCGCCGATATTAAGTGTAGCCGATGTCGTTGTAAGGTTACCCGCTGCACTGAGCACCTGCACAACTACACTTTGCCCAACTGTAATCACACTTGGCACCGTGCTGAAGCCGCCACCGTTAATGGCGTAACTACCACCGACAATGGCGATTGGCGTTGCTGTATTGATACCGGAAATGACCGCCGCATTCGATTGCACTGGAGTGCTTACTGCTGCATTGCTAATGGCATTGAAAGTAAACGGGTTTGGTGTGGTGTCCGGCACGAAGGCTAATGTGGTGACCGTAAATGTTGCGGATACACCACCGATGGTTACCGTAGCACTTGCAGGGGTTGCGAAATTGGCTGACGACAATACCCGCACTACAATAATTTGATTATTAGTGATGTTACCTACTGAGCCAAATCCTCCGCCCGCAATGGAGAATATGCCACCGACAATGCTCACTGGCACTGCAGTATTTATACCGCTAATGACAACGGCGGCAGAATCAATTGGAGCAGATACTGCTACGTTGGTTTGCGGCGCAAAGCTGAACGCATTGGGCGTCGTGAGTGCTGTCAAGGTGGTGACCGTAAAGCTTGCCGATACACCACCTATTGTTAGTGTGGCACTTGCAGGCGTGGCAAAGTTAGCCGATGACAACACCCGCACCACAATAGTTTGATTGTTAGTGATGTTCCCCGATGCGCCAAACGCGCCGCCCGCTACGGCGAACGTGCCTCCGACAATACTCACTGGCACTGCCGTATTTATACCGCTAATTGTTACGGCGGCGGAATCAATCGGCGTGGATAGCACTACATTATTTTGCGGGGTAAATCTAAACGCGTTGGGTATAGTGGCTGCAGCCAAGGTAGTCACGGTGAAACTTGCCGATACGCCGCCTATGGTTACGGTGGCTGTGGCATCTGTAGCCAAGTTAGCCGATGACAACACCCGCACTACAACGGTTTGGTTATTGGTGATGTTCCCCGCTGCGCCAAAGGCACCGCCTGCAATCGAGAACGTGCCACCAACAATGCTCACTGGCACGGGCACATTGATGCCGTTAATGGCAACACCAGCCGAATCAATTAGTGTGGATAGTGCTACATTGGTTTGCGGGGTAAATCTAAACGCATTGGGCGTTACGGTTGCCGTTGCGGCAGCAGTTGTGGCCGTAAAGTTTGCCGATACTCCGCCAACATTTAGCGTCGCCGAAGTTGCGGCGAGATTTGCGGCACTTGAAAGCAACTGCACCACTACTTTTTGGTTGACGGTAATCGTCCCTGCCGTTGATGTAAAGCCACCGCCATCAATCGAATAACTGCCGCCTACTACATTGATCGACGTAGGCACATTGATACCGCTAATGGTTACGGGGCTAGACGACACCAAAGTGTTGGTAGCCACATTATTTTGCGGCGCAAAACTAAACGCGTCCGGCACGCTATCCGGCACGATGGCGGCAGTGGTCACGGTAAATGTAACTGCTACACCGCCTACCGTCACCGTGGCAGATGCGGCGGTGAGCGATGCGGCCGATGACAGCACACGCACAGTGAGGGTTTGATTATTGCTAATATTTCCGGACGTGGAAAATACGCCATTATTGATTGCAAAGGTGCCACCGGCAATGCTCACTGGCACTGCCACGTTGATGCCGGTAATTTGCACACTGGCATCAATAGCGGTGAGCGGTGCCACGTCAAATTTTGGCGCAAAGCTAAATGGATCAGGACGGGTATTGACGCTGGGTGCGGCGGTAGTCACCGTAAACGTGGCTGCTACCCCACCCACTATCACCGTGGCCGATGCTGCGGTAGCTGGGAGTGCTGCTGACGTCACCCGCACGGTGAGGCTTTCACTATTTGAAATATTGCCGGAGGTGGTAAATGCTGCGCCACCGATGGAAAAACTGCCGCCACTAATGCTCACTGGTGTTGGCGCATTGATGCCGGTGATGGTCACTGCGGAGTCAATCGCGGTGGATAGCGGCACATTAACTGCTGGCGCAAAACTGAAAAAATCTGGCGTCGTATCAGGCACCAATGCCGCTGTGGTAACCGCAAAGATTGCCGTGACACCGCCGACATTTACCGTGGCGCTACTGGTGGAACCGGGTGCTGCTGCTGAAGTTACGCGCACTACCAGCGTTTGATTATTGAGGATATTACCTGCTACGCCAAATGCGCCGTTAGCAATAGCAAACGTGCCGCCGACAATGCTTACCGGTGTGGCAACATTGATGCCGGTAATAGTGATGGGGGTTGAGTCAATCGGCGTGGATTGTGCAACGCTGTTTTTCGGGGCAAACACAAATGCATCGGGTGTACTGTCTAACACGGTTGCAGCAGTAGTGACGCTAAAAATTGCAGACACACCGCCGACAGTTAAGGTAGCAGTGGCGACGCCGTTACTTGCCGCTGCAGAGGTGAGCCGTACTTTAACCTGCTGACCATTGCTTACAGTTGCTTTCACGTTCGTGAACGCGTTAGATCCAATAGCATATTCGCCGCCCACAATGCTAATTGGGGCGGCGGCGTTAATGCCGGTAATGGTGATGACGTTTGATGGGATTAGGGTTGATGCAACCGCGTTGGTGATGGGCGCAAAGCTAAACGCATCCGGTGTGGTATCCGGCGGAATAAGAACGCTACCGGACGTTTTAACCGACGCGGTGAGCATGGTGGGTGGCAGATTATTGCCGGGGTTTTGATCCAGATAGCGCAAGGTAAACTGCACACCCGCCGCCACTTCCAGCACACCGTTACTAGGCACCACCGCACCCGCTGCCAATGGCAGCGTACTGCGGGCAAAACGACCTGGCGATTGTTCAGGCAAGGTGAAGGTTTCATTGTCCCCAGCCGATGAAATAATTTGCACCGTTAACGAGCCCAAGCCTGCAAGGTCACCATCCACCACTTGTACGGTAACGGGCACTTGACTTGGAATGGTGCTGACTGACGCCAATGAAATAGCGGGACTAAATGTAAGCTGCCCCAATGAACCCGAGCGGCTTGAAAACGGATTATCCCCCGCCAAACCTACTACCCGCCATGTATCACCAGTGCGGCGCAATAAACTAACGCCATGGCCTGTGAGTAACCCTGGCGCAAAGCTCACCACATCCAAAAAACGCTTTTCCCAATTAAATTGCACGGTGGTCACGTCCGCGCCGCATTGCACTTGAATATCTTTAATGTGCAGGCGGATTTGTTTTTGCCGATTGAAGTCGGTAATGATGCCATCCATAAATTTTTGATAGCCCAGCATAGCAGGGTCAAGGGTTTGCTGTATTGCCGCCGCGTTGCCGCCCTCATAGGCGCGAATGAAGGCTTTGAGCGCCTCTACCGGTACGTCACTACCCACACAGGCTTCGTTGATACGCGTATTGCCATTGGCATTGAGGCCACCGGCGCGCTTAATTTCATCACGGCGCTGCTGCAATTTTGCATCCATATCAGCAGCGGCAGCTTTTTTGAGTGCTTCCAACGCCGTTTCATTAGTAGATGGCTTAAACACCGGCGGTATGCTATCGAGCGAACGCGGTGGCGTGGCTTTATCAAACTCAAGCACAGCAGCACGGCCGGGCAACACCGCCACTTTGCCACTAGGTGCAGCCAGGGCAATTTCACCGTCGGTTACTTTGGCGTAGAAACTCGCGGCACTACTACCTTCAACAAGCCCGGCTTCATAATCCGTACCGCGAATACCGATAGTGGCTACGCGCGATTTTAATTGATAATTATTGGGAGAAATCTTGCCAATCCAACCAGTCATGGAGCGCATAAAGCCCTTTATCAGGGTATACACCGCGCGGTCGTTTTCATCACCGTTAGCAGCGTAATCATCAATGCGTAGCTGCGATTGTTGGCGCAAGCCCACAACACCCCGGTCATCCATAATGAGTTGCACTTCGCCTTTGGGACCAGTCACCAATGTTTCACCTGCTACTACCCGCATTTTTTCGGTCACAGCGCGGCTTTTGCCTGCGGTATCCGTCACGGTTACCGTCCCGCGCACTAGCGAAACCGTGCCCGCCGCCATCGCGGGCCTGACCGACACCGCAGCGCACAAGAATAAAGCTAAGGGCATAGCCACCAATACGGCTGACGATAATTTTGTAATTTTTTTAACTACGCGTTTGATATTCATATTGACCTTGAATGCTTAAATGACGGGGTTTACGGGGCAACTTCAGTTGTTATAGTGGGTCGTTGCGACAGCGAGAATAGTTCAGTAAAAAGGTCAAAAGGCTTCAGCGTGAAACAGCGCTAGGAGGCTGGATTGCGGCTAATCCCACTAACTTCCATTGCGTATCAATGCGCTGAAAAAACAAGGTTGCACAGCCATTAACAAATACGAATGCAGACTGTGTGGTGGCGGAATACTGTGTCATCAGCTGTTGCGTTATAAGCTGTTCCGTCATGAACCGTTGCGCCAACTTCAAATCCTCGCCTGCAGCATTGAGTTGGCGCTTATCAATATGCACGCGTACCCAACACTGCTGTGCTCGCGAATGCCGCACGGCGCGAACTATTGCAGCTAGCCCGAGCAAAGTCGGTTTATTGTGTGCACTGAAGCCATTCGCATCGCCAAACTCAAGTGCCACTAATTTTTTAAGTAAGCTGTCCATCAGTACGTCTGCTGGCGTATTGCCAAATAACATGGCGGTGCGTCGCCGCATAATACTGCGCATCACAATCATTGCTGTTAATGCCGCAACCAACCCTGCCAACACTACAAAAAACACAAGAAACTGCATCACGTGCGCTAAAATGTAATCCATAACTTACCAACCAAAATTTAATAAAAGACCAAAATTACGCTCTTCCGTGCGTAACGTAACATCGCCAATATTGCGTGAAGACAACCGTAAGTAGGCCTTCAATGAGCTTAGCTGATTGAACTGCCGGACAATATCTAATTGCAAAGAACGGGTAGCCAACGTCGGCCCGCCAGTGGTTTGCGTGACTGACGCGCCTTGATAGTTTAGGGTGACTTGCGCCCAATCGCTGCGTTGGCCGTTTAGGGTAAATCCGTGGGTGCGCGACTTCGTTTGTGTACCAGCCACAAGCAATTTTTGCAATTGATCACCAGCCGTTACCGACCAGCCGAGCGACCACGGGATAACGGTTCCGGTGTAGTTGCGCCCCAGTTGCGCCTGCAAACCACGGCTGGTTGAATCGGCTTGGGGGCTGCTACTGCTGGCAGTTTTGCCTACGGTGTAGCCTACATTGCCGTTCCATGTGGCGGAGCTATAAGCCAAGGCGGCATTGTTATTTTTATTCTTGTTCTTGTTTTTTTGTGCATCTTCGCCACGATTATTACTATTGGCTAAATTTAAGCTCAAGCCCTGCATCAATGCGTTAAAGTTTAAATTAGCGCGATTTGAAAGCGCATTGGTGTTGGACGATGTTGCCGCTTGCGCTGATATTGGCACCGCAACTTCACCTGCTAGCACCGGTGGTGGCAGCAATTCTAGCGCTGCGGTGCGATTTGCAGCATCGCGATAATCAGTACCCAAGGTTAGCCACGTTGCTGCCGTCCAATCAGCGCCGGTGTACCACTCTTTAATGCCAGGCGATGCCGATTGCGATAACGATACAAACTTAGGTGCCACATTGTGATACCCGCCACGCACGCTCCATACGCTTTGGCGATAGGTGGTATCAAGCAAAAGCGCATCGCCACTGCGTTCTAACTGATAGCGTTCTTTAAACCGACTCGCCGCAATTTCAAATGTAACCGCCCATGCGCCCTCTTGATAAGCTAGCCCCGTAGTCAACGCGCGTGCTGCACTAGGCTGCTGCGTCACTTTATCGGCATCAAGACTCGCCACACTATCGCTATAGCCTTGCATGGTAGTAAATACTTTCAAACCCGTTGCCAGCGCGTATTCGACCTTGGTGCCGAGCACATTACGCGTAAAGCGACTCCGCGCCGCGCTGCTATCCAGCGGGGTACGGTTATACAGCGCTTCCCAGCTATCTGACACCACGCCGCCATAGGTAGCGAGCGACCACTTGCCTATTTGCTGCACGACATTAAGCCCGCGCAATCCCAAGGTGCTGCCCAATTGCGAAAAGCTCACCGCCGCATCGCCCGCACCATATTGATAACCTGTGCCGGTACGACCAAGCTGTAGTGAATTTAGCTGATTACGATAACGCGACAACTGCGAACGGTCAGTGCTGGCAGTAACGCCAAACTGCATAAAATTAACCTGCCCACCGGGTTCTAACACCCGCAAATCGCTGGTGAATATAGCTTTGGCAAAGCTACCCGTGTTTAAAGGTGTGGCTAAAGGTGTTGCCGCATCATGCGCAGGCGGCGGTTTAATGTCGTTGTTATAAACATCCGTGGCAAAGGTGCCGTGCCATTCAAATTTAAGTGCACCGTCGTCAGTTTTCACGACGACCGGCACAGCCTGATCGTTGGATGCAGCTTTCCACGCTTTTAACGCATCGTCGTTGCCAGTGGCAGCGGTGGCCGCAGTGGCCGCAGTGGCCGTATTGGCAGTACTGGCTGGTGGCACCACGACAATCGTAGCTGGGGTTGTAAGCGCTGGCGTTTCTTGCGCATGCGCCAAGCCCACAAAAAGAGGTACGCCCCCAAGGAAGCTTATCCAGAGCGCACGTCGCTTAAAACTAGGTGGTTGAGTCATACCACTTTTCCTTCTGACATTGATGAAGCTTTGCTGGAATATCCGCAAATTCAATGTGAGTCGGAGGCAAATGGCTAAAGGTTCATTTGCTTTTTGAAAATTAATTACGCAATTTCGTCTTAACAAATAATTATCATTTATCCCCGACAAACGGTAAGTAAATAGCAGGCTGTTACAATAAAGCCATGCAAAAAAGCAAAAACACACGGCCTCGGCAACTTGCTAAATTCGTTTGCCCCAACGTGGGTCATGCGCTGCTGCGGCCGCGATTGTTTGAATATTTCGACGCCGTCACCGCAACAACGCTTTGGGTGCATGGCCCACCGGGCAGCGGCAAAACTACCTTAGTCGCGAGTTATTTACGCGCACAAGATTTAGTTCCGGTTTGGTATCAGGTTGATAGCAGTGATGATGTGCTTTCAACTTTCTTCTACTTTCTAACTTTAGCGCTGGAACAACACTTGCCCAGTACCACCGTGCTACCGGTGATGGCGGCTGAATCACGTGCGGATTGGTTGGGCTATGCGCGCCTGTTTTTTCGCACCATGTTGTTAGGGCTGAGCGAATCGCAGGTGTTGGTGTTTGATAATGTGCAGGAGGCGAATGGCGCGCTTGATGAGGTCTTGACAGTCCTTGCGCAAGAAGCAGGAACGCATCAGCGAATTATTTTTACGTCCCACCAACCACCACCCACATTATTTATCGATTTACGTGCAAAGCAGCAATTGGCTGAAATAAACGCAGCAGCGCTGCAGTTTGATATTACTGAGACAACAGCATTAATTGGCACCATTCATAACACCGCAGCCGTCAACAGCAACGACGTCGCGCACCTGCACAGTGTTGCGCGGGGCTGGGCGGCGGGTATCGTGCTACTCAGTGCGCAGGTGCCTGCAATGCTGCACATAAACACCAGTGATACAACGTCTAACAGCAGACTGTTTGACTATTTTTTAGCCGCAGTAATCCAAAAAATGTCGGCTGAAACCCGCGCCGTTGTTGATGCCTGTGTATTTTTACCCGATTTTGATGCGGATCTAGCCATTGCCGCCAGCAGCAATGCGGCGGCACCGCTGTTGTTAACAGCGCTGCACCACAACGGCTTTTTTGTGGAAATGCGGCTTGACGGCAACAGTCCTTTATTTCAGTTTCATGGCTTGTTAGCAACGGTAGTGCGCGACCAAATTGGACCTATTGGCAGCGCGCGCCGCAAGCAGGCAATGGTACACGCTGGGAATCTGCTCGCCAGTAGTGGCCGCGCCGAGTCCGCTATTCCGTTGCTCTTAGATGGTGGTGATGTGACGAACGCGGCCATGCAAATACTAAACATTGCGGAAGCAACCATCGCTGAAAACCGCTTAGAGCAGTTGGTTGGCTTTATCGAAAAATTGCCTGCAAGCGCACGCGATACCCTACCTTGGCTAGATTACTACCTCGGACTGAGCCTATCAACAAGCGACGAGGCAGGTGCACGCGCGGCGCTCGCTAAGGCCTACGCACACTTTGAGCGGGATGCCAATAAGGTGGGTTGCACCGTCTGTGCTGCAGCCATCGTGGCTAATATTGAAGCCGATTCCCACTGGCAAAGCTTTGAAGGCTTTGCGCATTGGGGTGCCTTGTTGCAAGCACATTGGCTACCGACAATGTCGTTTCCAAATGCCAATTTAGAGCTGCGGGCATTTACCGGCTTAGTGTGTTCTAAAGTTGGCGTGAAGCCGACACCAACTGAGCATTCCGACATTCCGGAACGCGCCATTGCGATTATCCCGCGCGTGACCGATGCAGACGCACAACTTAGCGCTGCCATTGCAATGGGCGACTGGTTTATAAACATACGTGATTTAGAGCGAGCCATATTTTTTGAACACTTTATCAAGCGCAATGTACAGCTTGACCGCGCCAGCCCCGCGCAACGTGCGGAATGGCTATGGGCATTGGCTGAACTCAATAGCGCCGCAGCCCATGTATTGCAGCGCCCTGAGTTAACGGCGGTTGGTGATCAATACCAAAAAGATGCCACAGCGCTTGCTGAACACTACGCGCTTTCGGCAATGAAGGTAAACGTTGCGCACGCAGAGGCCACCCGCTACTTATGGACACGTAATAGTGCGGCTGTGCGCGTAGCGCTCGATTCTGTTGAGTCACTGATTCACTTGGGACGAGTGCGCGAGGTCATCAAGCACGCGGTGCGCCGGTCTCAATTGGCACTACTAGATGGCGATGGCGATGCAGCGTGGCTGCACGTTAGCCGGGCAGTGGTGTTGAGTGAAAATGCGCATTACCCCGGCACGCATTCTACCTACATCTACGGCCAAGCCAGCCAAGCACTCGCCTACCTAGGGCGTTATGATGAAGCCATCGCCCTGACTAAAAAAACGCTTGCAAACTGCGCCGAGGGCACGCGCAAGTTTTTACAAATTACTGTCAGCATGCTCGTAGCGCTTAAAGAATGCGGTGCAATTGAACCTAAATTAGCACCCCTAACGGCATTGTTTGCAGCGCTACGCGAAGCCCGCATGGTTGAATTTGGCCGAATGCTTGATGTGCTGCTTGCCAAACTGTGCGCAGAAGCGCTTACGCAAAATATTGAAGCTGATTTTGTACGTGAGCTTATTGCACACCGTAAATTTTTGCCTCCCGCCAATGCCTCAGCCCACTGGCCGTGGCCACTTAAAATTGAAGCGCTGGGTGGC
>JANMDR010000065.1:0-2764 GCA_031376425.1 Betaproteobacteria bacterium | reverse complement strand
ATCTGACAGAGCCCTTCTATCGGGGTCTAATGCGCTGCTATCACGCCTTGGGCGAGGATACGCAGGCGCTACGAGCATATCGGCGCTGTAAAGAACTACTTTCAATCGTGCTTGGCGCTACGCCATCGCGCGAAACCGAGGTACTACTCACTGGTTTGCAGGAACAATGAAATATTAATTTTACTGGTTTACTGATTCGTTTTTTGCTACCCACTCAACCATGACCCGCGACCTAGCGCCACGCCGACTCCCCGCCAAACTCATCAGCCCAAACTTAGGGAAGGTGGTGCAACGTCAACGGCTGTTTGCACTGCTGGATGACCGCGAAGCGCAGTGTTTATGGGCTCACGGCCCCCCCGGCAGTGGAAAAACCACCTTAGTTGCGAGCTATTTGCGTGCGCGAAAAAATAACACCATATGGATGCAGCTTGATGCAGACGATCAAGATCTTTCCACGTTTTTCTATTTTCTAAGTGCTGCGCTACAGCCACACCTTGAGCCAAATTTATCACTAAGCGCGCCCGCACATCCACTACTACCGGTGATAGAAAACGAAACCCGCGACGATTGGATGGGGTTTGCGCGGCGCTACTTTCGCGCTGCCTTGATGCAACTGAACGACAGCGACGTGATCGTGTTTGAAAATGTGCATGAAGTGCACGGTGCATTGGATAAACTCTTCGCGCTATTTGTGACCGAGGCCGGTAATCAACAGCAAATTATATTTACGTCTCATCACGCCCCACCGGCTGCTTTATCTGAAGCCATCATTAAACGGCAACTGACAGAACTGCCCCCCGATGCCTTGCGATTTGACACTAGCGAAACCCGCACCTTCATCAATGGGTTAAGCACTACGCCGATTGACGACGCGGACGCAAAACACTTGCACGCCCTTGCGCAGGGCTGGGCGGCGGGCATTCTACTGATGGGATTGCAGCCGCAAACTCAATGGCGTACTAATGTGGACGTCATCGGCTCGCAAACGCAATTGTTTGATTATTTTTCGCACGTTGTGATTGAACGCATGTCGGCTAGCGAAATAGCTACCGTGCAGAGCTGTGCATTTTTCCCGGATTTTGATATCGAACTGGCAATGCTTGCCAGTGGGCGTACTGATTGCGTAGAAGTTTTAACCACGCTGCATCTCAACGGGCACTTTGTGGAAAAACGCATGGTCAATGGGCTGGCAAGCTATCAGCTACATGCCATGTTTGCACAGGCGCTACGCAATCGTAGCGGAGCACCAAATTCGGCTACGCGGCGTGTAGCTTTACTGCGCTCCGCAGAATTATTGGTGTCCGCTGGACGCGTCGAGGCCGCGACGACCTTGTTCTTTGAGGCGGCGGATTTTACCCGAGCGGCACTGCAAATATTAGCGATTGCCGAGCCATTGATTGCACAAGGCCGCCTAGAACAAGTGGCGGGCTGGGTAAAAAAACTGCCTGACACGACCCGTGAATCACTACCATGGCTTGATTACTGGCTGGGAATTTGTCTTTCCTACTCCAACGAAAGCACTGCCCGCGATGTGCTCAGTACGGCCTACCTACGCTTTGAAACAGCGAATGATAAGCTTGGTTGCCTAATGTGTTCAGCGGCAATGGTGAGCAATATTTTTTCTGGTTGGCAAAGCTTTGAAGGTTATGCGCAGTGGGGAGCAACCTTAAAGGCGCATTGGTCGGCAGATATGGTGTTTCCAAGCCCAGAAAGCGAGCTTCGCGCATTTGTGGCATTGATTGGCCTGCTAAATTCTGGTGTTGAAGTGGCTATAAGCACTGAAGGCTTTGGTGATTTACCTGACCGCGCTGTTTTGCTCATTGAACGCGTTACCGACGCCAATGCGCAGCTAGCGGCAGCAGGCATCGTGATCGAATGGCTGATGGGCATGCGCGATATGGATCGCGCGATGTATTTTGCAAACTTCATCGAACGCGAAGTGCCCCACACCCGTGCCAGTCCGTCACGCCAAGCCACTTGGTTCTGGACGCTCTCTATCGTAACCGCTGCAGCATCAAAAGTGCTGCGTAATTCAAGCCTGAGTGATCTCGGTGCAAAATACCAACTCGTCGCAGCCTCAATCGCCAATGAGCACAATTTAGCGGTGATGAAAGTCAACCTCGCCCACACCGAAGCCGACCGCTACATTTGGGCGCGCGACGCAGCGGGCGCACGTAAGACACTCAACGCGGTTGAAGCACAAATTAATGTAAGTCGTGTGCGCCAAATGAGTTGGCACTTGCAATGCCACGCTCAAGTTGCACTGCTTTCCGGTAACCACAGCGAAGCATGGACTGCGATTGAGTCCGCACTTAAACTCACCACGGCCGCCCACTACCCAGCACGGTATATGGCAGGGCAATACAACGGCGCTGCCAATACCCTACTTTATCTTCGTCGCTACGATGAAGCTCTAGCTTATGTGCGACACGCCAAAGAACATGCGGCATTGGGACATCGCCCATTTTTTGCGCTAAACGAGCAGTTCATTCACGCCATCCGCGCCTTTGAGAGTGCTCTTGAGGACGACGCACTACTTGCGACCCAAACCACTAGCACCTTCTTTTCATCGCTACGCGAGCAACATCAATTAGCATTTGGCAGAGTGCTTGATCCACTACTAGCCAAACTGTGCGCAGAAGCGCTTACGCAAAATATTGAAGCTGATTTTGTACGTGAGCTTATTGCACACCGTAAATTTTTGCCTCCCGCCAATGCCTCAGCCCACTGGCCGTGGCCACTTAAAATTGAAGCGCTGGGTGGC
>JANMDR010000047.1:0-3210 GCA_031376425.1 Betaproteobacteria bacterium | reverse complement strand
TTCATCAGCGCACTTTCTCGGTTGATTCGCGCAATCAGTTCAAGATTTCCAAAGCTTTCTTGCATGGCACTTTACTCTTTTGCTGTTAACGCTATTTTGATAGCAATCTTGATTGAAAGTTCAGTTGTGCAGAGGTCTTTTGACGCAGGCTGAAGCGCGAACGGAGTTTTAGTTAGCGCAATCCAAGAGCGCGCTGTTCAAGAAACTTAACACCGCGATGGTGTGCATATAATTATGACTCGGCTCAAGCTGGCACTCGTGTGGGCATAGAGTATCTAGGCACTAGGCCAGATGCATCCCCCTAAATAATCGCCCAGCGCAAACTACCGACTACGCGATCGCTTTATATAAAAACGGTAAACTCTGCGCGGTACGATGATCAATATTTGAATGCGTTCCAGCAAATTCTTCGTAGGTGTGTGCCACCCCCGCCAAGCTTAAGCGCTTCGATAATATGCGCGAGCCATAGTGGATATGATATTGGTCAGACCAACCGCAATCAATATAGATTCCCTTTAACTTAAGCAAATTCGCCTTATAGCGTGCCACCATATTAATAGGGTCATGCTTTTGCCATTGCTTCCAGCGGGCGGGAATCAACTCACCTGTTTCTAAATTAAATGGCAAATGAAATCCGCGTGGCACATTTGGGTTCGGATCGTAACTTGCTGCCATCGCCAATAGCATTAATGCTTCTACTTCGCCGCTACTCAAACCTTCCTTTTGCCAGACGGTATTTAGGAAATTTTTAACGCGACCATCATCATGCCCAAGCGCGGCATTAGCTTCTTCTTTTAGCACATTAATTTTGCCCGCTACCCGCGCTTTACTGCGGTGTTTCGTCAATTCTGTAAGCGCCGATGGCCAGCCGTTCATGTAGACAAAATCAAAATTTGCGTCACCTGAATGGTTGGCAACTGCACCCCAGCTTTGCGGATACTTCATGCCGTGAATCATCGCGCCGTATCCACCAGACGATTTACCAAAGCAGGCACGATGCTCGCGCGATGCCAAGGTACGTAGCTCGCTATCAATAAACGGAATAATTTCTTTAGTTAAATAATCAGCGTAATTGCCAATGGCGCTGCTGTTGATATACTGATTGCCGCCAAGTGCGGTAAAGCAATCAGGGAATACTAAAATAGCGGGTCCCATTTTTTTCTCAGCAATTAGCCGCGCAGCACGTTCAGGAATATTGTCGTCAAACGCGCGCCAATTGGTGTGTGCCAAGCCTGATCCCGTATAACCCACCAAATCATAAATAACCGGAAACCGCCGTGCCGACTGGCCAATTTTCGTATTGCGCCCTTCGTCGTATTGCGGCGGCAACCATACCGCTACTTTGCGTACGGTGGCATCTCCATAAGGATTACCCGCTAAAATTTTCGACGTGTGCTCTAAAAATACAGTGCGGCCTTGCGGCCATACCGGTCGTTTGAGTGCCATTTATATGCCCTTGTTATAAAAATAAAGTTGGCCATTCACTAGAGCACAAATTTACCATAAGTCAGTGCTTCGTACCTCAACTACTGTCGAGTTCAAGGTACACTATGTATCTATTTAAAGGAGTTTCCCATGACTATTTCCATGTTTCAAGCCAGCGTTCCTGCTTACTTACGCATGTTGTCCAACACCAAAGTGTTGTTAGAAAAAGGTGCCGCTTTTTGCGTGCTTAAAAAAATCGATGAGTCCGTTTTGGTTAACGCGCGTTTGGCACCGGATATGTTTCCACTATCGCGCCAAGTACAAATTGCCACCGACTTTGCCAAAGGCTCTACGGCACGCTTGGCGGGCTTAGAAATTCCTAAATACGACGATAACGAAAAGAGTTTTGCTGACCTTATCGCTCGCATCGACAAAACGATGGCCTTTGTTTCCACGGTAAACGCTTCACAAATTGACGGCCAAGAAGACCGTGAAATTAACTTGACCATTGGTGGTAAGCCCATCAACTTTAAAGGCCAGCCTTATTTGGTGCATTTTGTGTTGCCAAACTTTCACTTTCATTTGGCGATGTTGTACGCAATTTTGCGCCACAACGGTGTTGAAGTTGGTAAGAGCGACTTTTTAGGCGGCGTTTAAACTTAATGCTGGGTGCTGCACTACATGAGGGAAAACCGTTTGAACATCTAACGCCCGATGTAGTGCTGCGTGCAGCCGAGCAATGCGGTTTTACGGTAGATGGCCGCCTGCTCGCGCTTAATAGTTTTGAAAACAGGGTGTATCAAATTGGGCTCGATGAGCCCCATACGCGTGGCGCAAAAATTGTCGCCAAGTTCTATCGGCCCAACCGCTGGAGCAACGCGCAAATAGCGGAAGAACACCGGTTTAGCCAGCAGCTACAAGCGGAAGAAATTCCGGTGGTAGCACCCATCATTTTTGCAGATAATACATTGCATACGGTTGATGATTACCGCTACGCACTCTACCCGCATCAGCGTGGGCGCGCCGCAGAGTTTGACCAAAAAGAAACACGTCAATGGATGGGGCGCTTTATTGGCCGCATTCACGCCGTGGGTGCACGCGAAAAATTTACCCATCGGCCTGCAGTTTCTATTGCATCAATGGCTGAAGAGCCCCGCCATTATTTGCTTTCCAGCCAGTTCATCCCTGTAGATATTCGCCCCGCATGGGAAGCCGCCAGCATATTAGCAGTGGATGGTGTCAAACGCTGCTTTGACCGCGCCGGAGAGGTAGCGCAACTGCGCTTGCATGGTGATTGTCATGCAGGTAATGTTCTCTGGTTACCTGAAGAAATGGCAGTCGGTACGGGGCAACCCGCAGGCCCCTATTTTGTCGATTTTGACGACTGCCGCCAAGGCCCAGCGTTGCAAGATTTGTGGATGCTGCTTTCTGGTGATCGCGCGAGTATGCAATCGCAATTGCTCGACGTACTCGAAGGCTACGAAGATTTTTGGGAATTTAATCCGGCTGAATTAGATTTACTAGAAGGTTTACGCACCCTGCGCCTACTGCACTATAGCGCTTGGCTTGCCCAAAGATGGGAAGACCCCGCTTTTCCCCTTGCGTTTCCGTGGTTCAATACTACGCGCTATTGGCAGGATAGAATTTTAGAGTTGCGCGAGCAAATTGCGCAACTCTAAAATTCTATCCTGCCAATAGCGCGTAGTATTGAACCACGGAAACGCAAGGGGAAAAGCGGGGTCTTCCCATCTTTGGGCAAGCCAAGCGCTATAGTGCAGTAGGCGC